>CAUZOL010000182.1:0-13455 GCA_963581435.1 Planctomycetota bacterium | reverse complement strand
CTTCCGATACGAACAACCCGACGGCCCCGGAGACATTGCAGCCCTGAGAACAGCAGCCCCCGTCAATGTCAAAGTCATCCCGCTCGCGGCGGAAGTCATCGAACGGCATCTGGGTTCGGCGATGCCAAGGAACGTCCAGTAATTGAGGCGCACAGTCGAAGGCCAAGATGCCTATCGGCTCAGCGATTCAATGACCCATCGCGCGAACTCCGCGTCCGGCTTGGCACCCTGCTTCAATACCAATCGTTCTCCTGCCTTTGATGCCTGATAAGCAGATCGCGCTGGCGCGTTAGCGTCATCGACCGCACTCGCCGAAACAACGCGATTGACTCCATTAACCAGCCCCGAAATCAATAGCGGTCGTGGTGCGATGATTGCCGCCAGATCCGAAAGGTCACCGGCCGTCACTGCACCGGGGACCACAATGTCGTGTGGGAAATGACAGGCCCCGCTTGCCAACGTCGCCCCGAATCCCAAAAGGCCACCACGTGCGGCGACAATTGCCGCGACGTCTTCTTCGTACAATCCCGCCAACAACGCCAACATGTGCCCCAACGGTTCTGAGCGATTCGGCTCGAAATCGATGCCCAGCGGAACGTCAACCGGATCATTCGCACCATTGACGGCAGCCAACGAATCGCCCCAGATGGCAATCCGCTCCGCATCAACGTCGCCCCGCTTCCGCAACACCGCCAGCACGGTGCGCAGGTCCTTCAAACGCGAACCGACCAGCGTCTGTCCCAGCATCAGTTCGCTGGACGAAATCCCCGTCGCATAGCTGCGGCGACCGCGATAATCCGAAGGTGCGGTCTCGCCGGTGCCACGCAAATCGGGCAGACAGACGACAACACCCGCGCCTAACAATGACGCGATCACGTCGCTTCGACGTTCTAACAGTTCAGCCTTGCCGCTCTGCGCGAACATCACCACGGCGGCGTACTTCTTCTTCTCCTTCGCCTTGGGACTGAGTAGAAGCAGCGGCAGTTCAATCGCGCGTTCGCCACCGATCACTATCCGTTCGACACGCCCGCCGGCAAAAGGTTCGGTCTTCTTCACGGTGACCGTTGCCATATACGGCTCGACGTCGCCCAACACGCGGCTCCAAGCCGTCCGCAACAACTTTCGTTTTTCGGCCACCGATTTTCCGTCCAACGTCTTCCGCATCGCCGCGATGCGTTCGACGGCGATTCCAGATGCCAACTCGCTGACCGATTTCAGTCGAATGCCCTTTGCCTTGGGACCTGCCAGACACAAAGTGTCGGCGGTTTCGCGGCTATCGTGATTCTCCTCGTCGGGCGGTTCGATGCCGAACCATTTCTCAAATGCCGGATCGATCAGCTTGCGATGAAACCGGCCGATGTTCGTGCAATGCGACGCCTTCGCGGAAGATAGTGTCACCTGTCCGTATCCGTGAGTGAATGCCAGACTGTCGCGAACGCCGTAACGATCGCCCCATAGAGTTTGAAAACGCTTCCAGACCGGGTCGTGCGGACGGTCCCAGGTGAACTCGTGCGCGTAGATCAACTTCCGCGGGGCGATGGAACCGACGATGACGTAATGAAAGAATCCGTCGCGGACTGACAGCCGCAAATTGCGTGTCGATTCCCAACCGCCACTGCCGGAGTAGCTCATGGTCAGCTCGGCATCGTCGCCCAGATTGGCGCGACTCTCCGGTTGTGGTCCGCCAAAGTTGAACGGCACGGCCGCCGCAATTCGCGTATCGACGGCCGCCGTCACCGCGCAGGGATCGCCTCCGCCGGCAACGGCGCCGAGCATGATGATGCGGTTCTTATCGACCCCCGGTTGCGACAGCAGCAGATCGACGCAGCGACTCAAGTCCCACACCATCCAGCCGATAAGGCTGTCGCCGGCGATGTGCAACTGCATGCCGACGTTGTAGCGGAAGTAATAATCCTGCCGACTGACGCGGAATGAGTCGGGGTAATCGTCGGCCGCGCGAAACGGGTGTTGTCGCCGTTCGCCGTGTCCCACATGATCCGGCACCACCACCACACATCCCCGCCGTGCCCAGTTCGCCCCCATCTGCTGCAATTCGCCCTGCTCTTTGGGGCGGTGGTGGCTGTGACTGATAACAATCCCCGGCATCGACTTGTTCGGCTTCTCGGGTCGATATAAGTGAGCCGTCACCAACAACCCGGGTCGACTCTCGAAGACAATGTTCTCGACGACATATCCGTCGCGTTTGTCGCTACGGGTGACGCGAACTTTCAATTCCTCCGGCGGCTCGGGAAACGAACCCAAGGAGCGCCGCAGCGCCTCGATTCGCGTCTGCGTGCTACGTTCCCACTCCGCCCGGTTCTTGATCTTCCGAAACGCAAAGACATCCTTGAGATTCCCCTCGCGCAACCGCTCGCCGACATCCTTCCCAATCATCCGCCGCAACCGTTCCCGCGTTTCCTTGCCGTCGTTTCCCTCAACGGAAATGACGTTCGCATCCAACGCACGAATGGCTGCGGCCAGTTCCGACTCGGCAGACTCAGCCAGCACGGGCGACAACCCGGCGAACATCACCGCAAGGCAACCACACAAGCCAACAGCAGCGACGGTATGAAGACGAAACATCGGCGGTACTCCCAATGCGGTTCACGAACTGGCCATCACATAGCATCGCCCCATATGGTACAGCAACACCGGCCGACAACGCACGTCATGAAGTCGCACTGCATCGATTTCATGGGAAACGAATCAAAGCCTGAAGCGCAAGAGCGTAAGCCCCAATGGGACGATAGCCAATAGCCCCTCCCGTCAGGGCGGGGACAAATTGTGATTCACAGGTCGAAAGCCCCGCAAAAGACAGCATCAAACTGGTGGCTCCGTTCGGTCGAAGCCAGCTAACCAGGCGTACGGTGCTGGCTGGTTAATCTGGCTTCGAAATGCCAAACGCCTCTGCATCTTCGCGCATGTCAGCGATTATCCGATCGACAAGCCGCCGAAGCTCGCGCTCAACCGCATCAACGTTTTTCCTTTCGTCAGGTAACATCATCCAGCAGATGCTTACGGCTTGACGCAATGACTGATCCACGGCCTGCGGACCGTGCATGGACCGCATCATTTTCGCCATTGCCTCTGGATCACCGCCATCCCCACTGGAACACTCGCTGACGTGGACAAAACTTTTGTTGCTCGGCTGTACTTCGGATTCGTCACTCATGTTTACGCTCGATGTGAATTGTTCGGACAGCACGATTCAAGGCGACATCGTGTCGCCAAGAGAGTAAAGCAATTGAACATTATTACACAATTCGTCCAAAATTCGAGACGAATATAGAGCAAAGTCGTATGCGGCCGCTCATTGTAGAATGGCAGCGATTTTGTCCCGAAGGGACAGCCGACAATTGCCCGGCAGTTTACTGCCGGGTGAACTGCGAGTTCGACGGAGAGTCCTGAAAGGACGGCTGAAACTGATCCGTCCGCAGCGGTTCAGTCGTCCCGTTGGGACTGGGGCTTGTATGCGGCGCTCACCCAGCGATGAATCGCTGGGCTATTTTCGGGTGTCCCTTTGGGACAGGGACACGCAAACGACAACAGCCCGGTTGTTTGGCACAACCGGGCTGTTGGGAATTTTTTGCGAGTCGTTAGTGAGACTCAGCCTTCGACTTTTGTTTCTCGCGTGGGGATTTTGTCTTTGACGTTGTACGCCTGACCGATTGCGCGTAACAGTTTGATCGACCACCAGGTGATATCGACTTCCCACCAGCGGTGACCGGCGGGGGCGACTGAGGGGTGGGCGTGATGGTTGTTGTGCCAGCCTTCGCCGTAAGCGAGAATGGCGACCCACCACAGGTTCTTCGACTTGTCTCGCGTCTCGTAGTTGCGGTAACCCCACAGGTGCGTTGCTGAGTTCACAAACCAAGTGCTGTGATAGGCGAAAACCATCCGCACGCAGATGCCCCACAAGAACATTGACGCTGCGCCGGCCCAGGGAGCCATTCCCATGGATGGCGCCAGGAACCAACCGGCTGCCAACGCTGCCACTCCGCTGCCCACCTGCCACCATGCGGCGGTCCGTTCGAAGAATTGCAGCATCGAATTCTCGGCATGTCCCGGCGAGTATCGTTGGAACAAAATTTGTTTCTTGTCGTTCGGCACATTGACGAACAGCCACAACAAATGCGACCACCATTTGCCGTCGAACGGCGAATGCGGATCGCCGGGCTGATCGGAGAGTTGGTGGTGCATGCGATGCACCGACGACCATGTGAGCGGCGACCCTTCGGCCGACAACGCTCCGCAAGCCATCACCACAAATTCCGCCGGCTTCTTCAACTCCATCGACTTGTGGGCCAGATAGCGGTGATAACCGAGGCAAATACCGAGGCTGGCCGTCATCCAGTGCATCACAAGCGCCACGCCCAGCCCTGCCCACGAAAAGAAAAACGGGGCGGCCAGGCAGCCGGCGTGCATCACGACCATCCAGACGAACACCACCCAATCGATGTTGTTCCAGCGAAGCCGTTCCGGCGAGAATGCCGCCCGCAGCAAATCGCGGTCGCTCTGCTGAAGCGACTCGTCGCCAGATGGATGAAGTGCTTCCTGGACCTCAAATTCGGATTCGAGTTCAGTGCCCGCAGGCGGAATGAGCGTTGTCGACATCAAAAACTCCTGACTTCTCTCGATTTCAAGGTGGTATCACAGCGGCCACGATTGCGCCCCGGCTGTCCTTTACAGCCAACAAGCCGATCGTGACCTGATGATTATCGGGAGAAGTATAAACATGACACAACAGCGGTGTGTCATACCGCCGTCACACTTGTGTCACGGTTCTGTCAAAGGACATAACTCATTCAATACAAATATGTTGTGACACAAACTTTCTGCCACAATTCGGCGTAGGGGAACCATTGCTTGTGGGGAAAACAACCCAATCGAGGTGTCTGGCGCGCGATTCTGTGAACGGGCGTCAGGCGGTTGGGCCGGAGTCGGCAAGGTCGGTGTCGGCCACGAATCGGTAGCCGGTTCCGCGAACCGAGAGGATGTGTCGCGGTTCGGCCGGGTTTTCTTCCACCAGTCGTCGGAGTCGCATCACAAAATTGTCGATCGTTCGCGTGGTGACGTCGGCATCTTCGGGCCAGACATTTTCGAGAATCTGGTGCCGCGACAGCACGATCCCCACGTTGTCGGTGAAGTACTTCAGCAGTTGCATCTCCAGACTGGTCGGCAAATGCGTGCGGTCGCCGACGGTCAATTCATGCTTGTCGAAATCGACGATCACTCCACCAAACCGGCACTGCTGCTTTGGGCGTTCCTGCGGACTCGACTCCGAAATCGCCACATGCCGCTGCAACAGGTTGCGTACACGACTCAATAGTTCCGGCAGCGCGAACGGCTTGGTCATGTATTGGTCGGTTCCCACGTCGAAAGCCTGCGCCTTGTCCTGCGGCAACGTTCGCGCGCTCAAAATTAGAATGGGGATTTGCGTGTTGGACTTGCGGATTTCTTCGCAGATTTCGTAACCGCTCATGCCGGGCAACATCAGGTCGAGTACCACGAGATCGAACGACGGTTCGGCCGTCTCGAAATGCTTCAACGCCGCGTGTCCTTCGTCGGCGACGACAGCCTCGTAGCCTTCCTGCTCGAAATTGAACTTCAGCCCGTCGGCCAAAGCCCGCTCGTCTTCGACAATGAGAATTTTCATGCCGCCGCTCTTCCGGGAAGTTCCACTTCAAATGTGCTGCCTTGCCCATCGGCTTGATCGTGAACGTTGACCTGACCTTTCAGCATGTGAGCCAGCGTCCGCACAATATACAAGCCTAATCCCGTTCCCTTTTGCGTTCGTTCCAGTTCGCTGCCGCCACGATAAAACATCCGGAAAATTTTCTTGCGAATTTCCGGCTCGACGCCCTGACCGTTGTCGCTGATTCTTGTCACGACACGGCCGCGCGACTTCACCTCAACCCGAACATCGACCGTGGGCGATTCGGCCCCGTATTTGATCGCGTTGTCGAGCAGATTGCGAAAGATCATCTCGAGTACCAGTCGCCGACCGTTAATGACTGCCGGCTGCAGGTCGAATGAGAACACGTCATCGATCGAACATTTGTGATGTGCGCAGGCCGTTTCCGCACATTTCCTTAACAAGGTCGCCAGATCGATATCTTCCGGTTCCGACTCCTGGCCGATCGCATCCAACCGTCCCACTTCCAGCAATTGACTGATAAGTTGGTCGAGCCGTCCCAGTTCGGCCTCCATCACCCGGTAGAATTCCTCGCGGCGTTCGGTGTCCAACTTGCGCATCTGCAACGTTTCCAAATACAACTGCAGCGAGGCGATTGGCGATTTCAGTTCGTGCGTCACGCTATCGACGAAATTTGCCTGCCGTTGGTTCAGTCGAATTTCCTTGATGGTCAGCACCAGATAGAAAACCAGTCCGATCAAGATCAGCGAAAAGGCGATCGTCCCCACCGTCAATGTGGCCCACCGCTCGAACTGCGCCAAAAACACGATCCACAGCACCATCAGCACGACGTTCAGCGACATCAACACCACGTTGAGTGTCACCGGCACGCGCAGGCGTCGTCGTTTTCGGAAATAGACCATGACAGGTTCGGTCGTTTTCGGTGTTTGCGATTGATTGAATGTTGGATTAAGAAGGCCGCGAATGTCGCCATTCGATCCCTCGGGCCGCAGCCCAAGGGCTTTGAGATGCGAAAATGACGAATTAATTCTCTAAAAACGCAACTCGAAAAAAACTTCCAGACTGCTATTCTCCGATATCTTCACGGAATAGCAAACGGTTGGTTGGTAGTTACGAGAGGCTCCGTCAAAACCCGGTTGTGGGCGAACTCCGCACTTAAATACAAGGAGTGTTGTGAGCCAACAGAGGGTTTTGACAGAACTTGGACTTACTTTCTGGCGGCGTAGAGGAATCCTGAATGGTTCGTTTCATCCGCAATTACATTCAACGGCACCTGCACCGCGGGAATCAATTGCTGCATGCCGTCGGCGTTCCGTTGACGTTCGTCGTCTCTGTGATCTGCCTGATTCGTGAACAGTGGTTGTGGGCGGCTGGGGCGTTTGTGGGTGGGTATTTGCTGCAATTCATCGGCCACGCCATTGAAGGTAACGACGCCGGGGAAGTGGTGTTGGTGAAGAAACTGCTGGGAAAGCCGTATGTTGAGTTCGGCCCGCTGTCAAAAGAGTCAAAGTTTGACGAATAAACCGCCGATACCAATTGCAACGGTTCTGCCGCCTGCGCAGGTGTTGCTGGCGCTGCGCCGTACGTGCAACGTGTGTTCGTCGCATCGAAAATGCAGACGGCCGCGCAAATTACGGGGGTGCCTTTCCCAAAGGGGATCGGCGATTTGCGAATATCTGGCGGAAGGAACGCACCGATGCGACGGTGGCAGACAATCCTCACTGCATTCATTCCGCTGACGGCGTGCCTGGCGATCGGCTGCCTGGAGCACAATGAGAAACTGCACTATCTCGGCGACGCCGAACTCCAACATTACAAGCACGAAGCAACAACGATCGACTACGCCGACGTGCACGAACCGGTCGCCGATACCGTGCGCGGTTCCAGCAAACCCCGTACACTGGGCGACCGCCAGAAGGACGAACTCTGGAACCTCCCGCTGATCGAGGCACTCCACGCTTCACTCAACAATAACCCGGTCATTCAAAGTGGGACCGTCGTTGGCATTGGAGCGAAAACAATCCTGAACAATCCGAACGCCGCAACGTCGGTGCTCGACCCGGCCATCCAGGAAACGGGTGTTCTGTTTGGTGGCCGCGGTGTCGAGGCGGCACTTGCCGACTTCGACACACAGTTCTCCACCTCGATGCTGTGGGGCCGCGACGAATCCGTCCAGAACAATCCGTTCACATCGGGCGGCTTGGCACCGGGCAATACCCTCGTCACCGAGTCGGGAACGTTTCGATCGCAGCTGCAAAAACAATTTGCTCACGGTGGAACGTTTCGCATCGGTCACGACTGGGACTATGTTGGAACGAACAGTCCACTGGCCCTGTTTCAGTCGTCGTATCGAGGCAATGCCCGTGTCGAATACCGGCACCCACTCTGGGCAGCATCGGGAGCTGAGTTCACACGCATTGCCGGGCCGCAGAATCCGAATTTCGGAGGGATCACCGGTGTCAGCCAGGGCGTCGTCATCGCCCGCATCAACAACGACATAACCCTTGCAGACTTCGAAGCGGCCGTCCGTAATGGACTGCGCGACGTCGAATCGGCCTATTGGAATCTCTACCTGCAATATCGGCTGTACGATACCTCGGTCACGGCGCGCGCCAGCGCGCTACGGTCCTGGCGTGACGCAAAAGCCAAGCTGGATCTCGGTGGAGGTGCCAACCCCAATGAACGATTCACGCCCGCCGATGAAGCGCAAGCACGCGACCGCTACTACGAAACACGTGCCGCCGCCGAAACCGCGTTAAACAATCTTTACACCGCCGAAATCAACTTGCGGCGACTGATGGGCCTGCCGATGAACGACGGTCGCATCATTCGGCCCACCAACGAACCGACGACCGCTCCCTTCAACCCCGATTGGCGAAGTAGCATTGCCGATGCACTCACGCATCGCCTGGAACTGCGTCGGCAGGGTTGGAGCATCAAGAGTCTGGAATTGCAGCTGCAAGCGGCCAAGAGCCTCACGCATCCGCGCTTCGACTTCGTTTCCGCCTACCGCAGGAACGGCTTCGGCGACGACCTGTTCGCCAGAAACGATTCCGACCCGTTCACTCGTCAGGGATTGGGCAACTCTTATGAGACAATCGCACAAGGAGCGCAGGACGGCTGGAACCTTGGATTTGAGTTCTCTGTCCCGATTGGCTTTCGCTCGGCCCTGGCTCAGGTTCGCAATTACGAACTGCGTCTCGCCAAGGCCCGCCAAGTGCTCCAACTGCAGGAACGGGAAATCAGCCATGATGTCGCATTGGCATTTCAGGATCTCGCCGCACAGCATGCCACCGCGAAAAGTAACTTCCACCGCATGAATGCCGCGAGAGACCGTGTGCGGCTGGTCGAAATTCGATTCAAAGAAGGCGACGAGAAACTCGATCTCGTACTGCGGGCACAGACGAGTTCAGCCGACGCCGAACGCGCGTACTACAACAGCCTTGTCGAATACAATAAGGCCATTTCCAGCTACCATTTCGCCACCGGCCAACTGCTGGAATACAACAACGTGCATCTGTCGGAAGGTGAATGGGAACCGGCGGCTTACGAAGAATCGCTGAGACGAGCTTGGGCGCGCAGCCACGGCATTCCCAACAATCTGCTGCATGCCGAGCCGGAAGTCTTTGCACTGCCCGGTTACACACCTGAGGTCAATTTGGATGCCGACTCCAATCCCTTCGGCGAAGAGCAACTCCCCCAGGATGATGTCGCGCCGCTCCTCGTTCCCGCACCGGAAGGCGAGCGACCACTGCCCGATGAAAGCTCAACATCGTTCAACACTCCCTCACTCGACTCGACCTCGGGGACAGCGGAGGTCGTTGGCGCTGTGATTTCTCCCGCGTCTGATGAGACGCCGGCGCAGCCATTGCCAGAGAATCTTCCGGAAGTCCGCACGTCTTCGCGGCCGGCACTCCCCGAGATTCCACGCCTGCAACCGGCACCATTTAACGAGATTGAATAGCCGCCAACTTTCCGGATGTTCAGTAGTACGTTACTATGGCGTTCTCTTGATTGCGGGTCGGCGCGCCTTCCGGTCGCAAGGTGCAGACCGGCGGGGCCAGCGAATCATTTCGACAATCTCGCGATTGATTGTCCTATTGTGATCCGTTCGCCCCAAAAGTTTACGTGGCGGCCCGTCTGGGTGATTTTGAAATCATCGGTCGATTAATAGTAACCCGAAGCGTAAGCGAGGGCTGAAAATGAGTCCTCGCTTACGCTTCGGGTTACTGTGCAATTCGCCGAACTAAGATAGCAACAAATTTACGCAACTGCCTTCGCCCAAACAGGGCCAATTGGGGACTGCACGTGGCGTCTATTGAACGTGTGCAACGGCTGCTGAATTTGGTCGGATTGTTGCAATCGGGACGGAATTTTAATTCCGCGCAGCTGGCCGACATCTGCCAGGTCAGCCGTCGCACGGTCTTTCGCGACATCAAGACGCTGCAGGAATCCGGCGTTTCCGTCAGCTTCGACGAAGAAAAACAAGGCTATTCGCTACCGCAGACGTCGTTCCTGCCGCCGGCCGAACTGACGCTCGAAGAAACGATTTCGCTGCTGCTGCTCTGCCACGAGTTGGGCGGTCAAACGGGCGGCGTTCCGTTTCAGCATCCGGCGCGCTCCGCCGCATTGAAATTGCTCAGCAACCTGCCCCGCCATCTGCGCGACTACGTTGGCGAATTGACCGCATCGATGGCAGTCGGCCCCAACCCACATAATCCGCTCGACGAAGCCAAGCCGTTCTATCAGCAATTGCTCGACGCGCTAGCCGAGGACCGCCAGATTCGCATTGGCTATGATAGCCTGTTTGAGCAGAAGGAAATCTCAACGTTACTGAGTCCGTATCGCGTTTTCTTCCACCGTCGCAGTTGGTACGTTGTCGGTCGGTCGTCGTTGCACCGCGCCGTGCGAACATTCAACGTGGGACGCATTCTCAAGGCCGAAACGCTCGACTCGACTTACGAGACTCCCCCACGTTTCAGCCTCGACCGACACTTCGGCAACGCCTGGTCGATGATTCGCGAACCGGGAGAAAGACACGATGTGATCGTCCGATTTCAATCGCTCGTCGCGAGAAATGTCGCGGAGATCAATTGGCACAAAACGCAGAACACCGTCTGGAATGACGACGGCACGCTCGACTTCCAAGTGACCGTCGATGGGCTGGGTGAAATCATGTGGTGGATTCTCGGCTACGGCAAACATGCTGAAGTCATTCGCCCCACCGCCTTGAGGAAACGCATTCAAGAGCAAATTTCAGCAATGCAGAAAACGTATGCAGGCAAGACACCGAAAGCCGAAACAAAAACGCGGAAGCGGAAACCGTAGCAATTCAGATCCCCCCCCAAACGAATGGTAGCCGCGACTCGAAGAGGAACGCTCCGCTGCCACTTGGAGAGCAACCATGAAAATCGCCGTCGGTCAAATGTGGCAGGAAACCAACACATTCAACCGAAATCCAACATCACTCGATGACTTTGAAAACTGGGGGATTGCCGTCGGTCCCGACGTTGTTGGGCAATACGGACAAACGGGCGAGTTGGGTGGGTTTCTCGATGCATGCAGCGAGTGGAACCCGGCGATTGAATTTGCAGGACTGGCGCGATTCGCCTGTTGGCCGTGGGGAGCGGTTGATGGAAATGCCTGGGAACAAATCCAGTCTCACTTCCGCCGTCAGTTGGAAGCCGCGCTGCCTGTCGATGCCGTCTTTCTCGCGCTGCACGGAGCCATGTCCTCCGATGGCGAAAACGACCTGACCGGTGCGCTGCTCGAATTTGTCAGAAACTTGGTCGGTCCCGATGTCCCCATCGTCGGCACGCTCGATCTGCATGCCAACATCACCGACCGGATGGTGCACAACGCCGATCTGCTCGTCGGTTACCACGCCTGCCCGCATCTGGATTCGTTTGAAACTGGTCAGCGGGCGGCAGCCGGTCTGCGGAAAATGCTCGAAGAAAATGTCCGCCCCGTCACGTACAGCCGGAAGCTGCCGATGATCACGGCGGCCGAAAACCACAACACGTTCACCGGAATCCCCGCGCCGCTGTATCGTCGGCTGGAAGAGTTGGAACGCGATGCCGACGTGCTGTCGGCCGGCCTTTATATGGCCATGCCCTGGTTCGACGTCCCCAACCTCGGCTGGACTGTGACGCTGACGACAACCGGCAAGAAACCACGCTGGAAAACGGCCGTCAACCAACTTGCCGAGGAGTGCTGGGACATCCGGGCCGACATGGAAAACGTGGAACGCTACGAACCGCGCGACGCCGTCGATCGAGCGCTCGCACATGGCAGACATCCAGTCGTCATTGGCGACGGAGCCGACGCCACCAACAGCGGATCACCCGGCGATCAGGTGCATTTGCTCAAGGAGTTTCTCGCACGCGACCACATTCCACACGGTGCGCTAACATTTCTCGTCGATCCCGACGCGGTCAACGTCGCCCGTCAAGCCGGCGTCGGTCAAACCTTCCAGGCAACCGTCGGTGGCGGCTTCGCTCCCGAGTATTGTGAGCCGCTTCCGTTTCGCGGCACTGTCGAGCGGCTGCTCGACGTCGATTTCGTCCTCGACGGACACATTGGCAAGAACATGCCAATTCACATGGGCAAGGGAGCGGTTGTCACCAGCGGCAACGTCACCGTGTTGTTCGTCGAAAAGACCGGCCCCGGCAGCACGCCCAGTCTCTACGAAACCGCCGGCCTCGATCCGCGAACATTTGGAATCGTTGTCGCCAAATCACCGTCCGGGTTTCGCGCCGAATACGAACCGTTCGCCGCGAAGATCCTCTCGGCCGATTGTCCCGGCTGCGCGTCGGCCAATTGGCCACGGCTGAATTTCTTTCGTGTCGATCGCCCGTTGTGGCCACTGAATCAGATCGAAAGCCCAACCGACGCAAAATGGTGCGGCGGCGTTCGCGTCAGCTGAATTGATAAGGATGTATCAATCCTCGGCGGTTGGCCGTGAAACGACTACGACTGTTCGGCGGACGACGTCAGCTTGTCCATCCAGCGCTGCACCTGCAAGGCGTCGTGGTAGGTCGCGCCGACCGGCACCGCCTCACTGCCGCGCACCACGCGACAGAAACATCGCAATTCTTCGGCCATCATGCCGGTCGCGCCTGCAGGTTCTGCGCGAATCTCCTGCGCCATCGGCCACTCCGCCTGTTCACCCCAGACGTCGATGGGCCGAGGGTTCGGATCGATTCGCGCCGCCCAGCCGTCGCCGAAAACTTCGGTGCGATCAATCCCGCGCGGCGGCATTCCCGCCGGTGTGAGATACGACGCAGCAAACGAGGCCACCGGTCCGTCATCCCAACACAATTGGGCAATCGCCAGGTCGATATCGCCGCCGGCCGTACGGTGGTATTGCGCGCTGAAATGAGCCGGTTCCGCCCGCTCCAATAGAACTTGCACGGCGTAGAGGTCGTGAACCATCGCAGCGTGCAGCGGATTCTCGCCGCGAAAGTCCTGAAGAATACTGGCCGGGCGATGACGCACACAATCGATATAGCTGATCGCGCCGCGCTGCCGCACTTCGTCGCGCAGTTGGCGAAACTCGCTGTTAAACAGAACAATGTGCCCAATCATCAGGTTGCTGGAATCGGCTTGCAGCAACGGCGCAAGACTATTCGCTTCAGTGAGATCCTCGGCGATCGGCTTTTCCAACAGTACGGTCTTACCGGCTTCCAGCAGCGCTCGGGTCACTTCAACATGCGAAGCGGTCGTGCAGGCGACGACCCATGCCTCTGCTTGCGATTCGTCGATCGCCTTCTGCAAATCGGTCCAACCTCGTACGCCGG
>CAUZOL010000181.1:0-13523 GCA_963581435.1 Planctomycetota bacterium | reverse complement strand
TCAACATCCCGCACGCACTTCGGTTCTCCGAATGGAGACGAACACACCAGGCAGACGCCCAAAAGTGTCACTTCAAAACAAGAGGGTCGCCAATCCAAAACTGACTATGTGCGACTGTAGTACTAGTGTTCCGAATATTGCATCTTTCGCACAACTTGGTCGGTCGATCGGGGACACAGCCGTTGAGCCGGCGGAGGCCGTTAATGTGCGTTACGAAACCGGGCCATCAGGGGTTCAATAACCGGCTCGGGGACGAATGCTTTGAGGTGGTCGGCGGCGGTTTCCTGTCCCAACTGGGCAATCTGTTTGATTAGCGTACTCGAAATGTGCGTGTAGCGTTCGCTGGACATGAGGAACGCCGATTCGATATCGGGGGCCAACGCACGGTTTGCCAACGACATGGTGAATTCCGATTCGATATCGGTCAGCGTGCGAACGCCGCGGAGCATCACCGCCGATCCGCACGAGCGCACGAAATCGACGGCCAATCCTTCAAACGTCAGCACTTCGACGTTTTCCAGCGACGAAACAACCGCGCGAATGAGATCCATCCGTTCCTGGGAAGTGAACAGCGTTTTCTTATCCGGATTGACACCGACACCGACCGTCACTCGGTCGAACAGTTTCGCGCCGCGACGGATGATGTCTTCGTGTCCCAGCGTCAGCGGATCGAAGCTGCCGACATACACGGCATGACGCCGGTCGAGATGTTTGCTGTTCACAGAGGTGTTTTCCCAAGGCCGTCGCGACAGATGAGAATTCGGTTTGTCATTCGTGAAAAGAGATCAACTGCCGATTTGTGATCACAGTATTGATTCTAGCGCAACTTGAGGCGAATATCTGCTCCGAACTGCCATTTTGCTTCGTTGGCCGTCCTGCCACAATGGCAGCCTGCAACCGATCGAAAACGTCTGTCGTGCCATGCCTGACGTTTCCCGGCTTGTCGTTGGCGGAAGTCTGCGACAAAGATCGCCCCGAGTGGATATACTGAAACAACGTCGCAGAAAGATGTTAGGAGCAGCGAACAACAGCAGGAGACGCCCCCGCAGTCGTGTTGCTGAAGTGGTACGGAGTTTGCCTTGACTCTTGCTGATGTTGTCAACGTCGGCGTGCGAGGATCTCGAAATTCGCTGATATGCGACCATCACAAACAACGATTCAATCGGCTGTCAGCCATCAGCTCTCATACTCGTGGCGTTTCTGGCTGAATGCTGACAGCTGATCGCTACTTGGAGCATTCATCATGCCGATTTTTCGCTGGGGACAAAGCTGGAGACTGTTCCACGATTTGGAGCGGGAAGTTGATCGCTTATTGCATGGCGTCGATATGACGTTGCACGGCGTTCGCTTCGGTCGGCAATATCCTGCGATCAATCTGTATCAGCTCGAAGACGAATATCTGCTGACAGCCGAGTTGCCAGGCATGCGTGCGGATGAACTTGACGTCTCAATCGCCGGGGGCATCTTGACGCTGAAGGGAACCCGCGCCCAACCGGAGAACGTGCCGGACGATCAGTTTCGGCGGCACGAGCGATTTCACGGCGCGTGGCAACGTTCGTTCTCGCTTCCGGAGCGTGTGCAAGAAGAACGTCTCGCGGCCGAGTTCAACGACGGCGTTCTCAAAATCCACCTTCCCAAAGCCGATGAAATTCAACCACGTCAGATTCTCGTAAACGAGGGGACCGATTGATGTCTGAAGAGAATCGTTCCCAACCTGATCCCGAACACGAACCGGAACCGGAACGCGAAATTGTTTCGCCGCAACGCAATTTTCCGGTGGACATTCACACTGGCGGGCAGACAGAACCGGCTGACGCTCCACAACGCGCCGTCTTCACGCCGCCCATAGACATTTACGAAGACGAAAACGGACTGGTACTCTATGCCGACCTGCCGGGCGTGACGTCCGATTCGCTCAATCTCCAGGTGCAAGACAACAAGCTCACACTGTTTGGGCGGGTCACGCAAACCGTGGAGGCGGAAGCAGAGGTTTTGCACCGCGAGTACGAAACGGGAGATTTCTTGCGGTCCTTCATCCTCAGCGACGAAGTCGACCACGAAAGAATCACCGCCGGCTTAAACAACGGCGTTCTGAAGGTCGTGTTGCCGAGAATCGAACGCGGACCGGCACGGAAAATTCCAATTCAAACCGGCTGATCTTTGCTTTTCTTAATCGTAATCCTACTCTTAATCATAATCTCTTCTGCGTCGAGTGGCCGGTTCGTCCCGCTGTTTGGAAAAGTTGATGCGGCGGGAGAAAAAGGGATTAAGATTATGAGTAGGATTACGATTAAGATAAGAGGGCAACGCTGTCCCAATAGTTTCATCCTTCAACTGAAGGCGCATCATCATGTCTGACAATGAACAGGAAGAACAAAGCCGGTTGACAGCTTCTGTTGAACGGCTCCGAAGCGAGTTCGACCATTGGTTGGAAGCGGTAGTTTCGCAGGGAGGCAAGACGCTCGACCGTTTCGGGCTGCGAGGAGTGGGGCAGTCGTTTGTTCCCGCAGTCGATGTGATTGAATCGGCTGAGACGATTGAAGTCTTAATTGATCTGCCCGGTGTCGATCCGCAGTCGGTCAATCTCTCGCTGGTGGGCAACATGCTGACAATTGAGGCCGAGAAACCGGAGTTTGAAGCGAACGATTCGCAAACGGTCCACGTGCGCGAACGGCTCGGCGGGACGTTCTCCCGTTCGATTCCGATGCCGGCCGCCGTCGATCCCGAGAAGGTAACCGCCGAGGCAATCGATGCCCACGGCACGCTGAGAGTTGAACTGACGAAAGCCGAACAAGCGATCCGCCGCCAGATTCAGGTCCGCACGCCTTCGTCGTAAATGACGCGAAGCGGATTCCTAATCTTAATGCTCGTCATAATCTTAATCCCTTGTTTTCTGTTCGCAGAATCCCAGACGCTCGACGAGCCAAGCGATCATCGACAAACGAGATTATGATTAAGAGTAGGATTAGGATTAAGAAAGACGTGGCGCGGGTGAATGGTGCGTCGAAGGGGCGGCCGACGCTCTTGGCGCGGATGAACGCCGGTTTCAGCGGCACAGTGTCCAGTTGAGTCGTTCGACAGTCGCGGAATCAATCGCTTGCTGAAGACCGTCGCGATCGTAATGGTTTGCCGGAACGCGTCGGGTATCGACCAGCAATTCGAGAGGGGCGACGTTGAGTGGGTACGGCTCGATGGCGATGCTGCCGTCCTTCCGGGGGGTCAACTGAAACGAATCACCGCCGGGCAAATTCATGGCAGCGGCTTTGGTTCGCGCCGCGCAGCAGAGCCAGAGGCTGATGCGGTCGAAAAACTGAACGTAGCGAAACCCGGTTTCAATCAGCCGTTGCAATTCATCGCTGGCGAAATCTCGTACGCTTTCGTCGGTCCATTCACGTTGCAGTTCCGCCTGCTCTTTGAGGAACTGTTCGATGGCCGCCACGTCGTCGATGTTATCGCTGCGGCTCTCTCGTGCTTTTTCTGCGAGATAGCAAAAGTGGCGACTCACCCAAATTCCACCCAACGGGGATGTCCCCAGATGCGGTAAATCGAGCACATAGTAGTCGCCCACGAAGTCCTGTCCGGCACGGCTGACGATGCCCGATTGCAGCAATTCATCGAAGTAGAAATCGAACGGTACCGGCAGGAGTTCTGCCTGCAGAGCACGACGCTGCACTTCATCGCGGCGAAACGAAGCGCGAAATTCGATCAACGTTTCCAGAACTGCCGCTCTGTGACCGTCCAACGTCTCGTTTCTCTCAGTCAGAAACTCCTGATATCGCTTGAGCGCTTCTGCCAGAGAAGGTGTCCCGCGCGTCGTCGCGGTGACGCTTTCGGTCCAGAGTTTCGTCGCCACCGACATGGGCATTTCGGTAAAGTCGCGGGGGTCTCCTGTATCCGGATGGAGTTCGGGCGACCGTTCCCACTCGCGCCAGCCTTCGTCGTGATCGCGAACTGCGGGGATCAAAAGAGGGGGTAAAGGGATCGCCGGCACATCGTCATTGCCCCACACCTGCGCAATTTCTGCTGCGAGGTGTGCGTGATCGACCTGTGAAAACAGCAACCAATCGTTTCCGTCATCGCGGCGTATCATGGCGGTCGTGCTTCCGTTCACGTTTTCTGTTTGGTCCCACGGGGCGCGACCCGTGAGCTTTGGCGAGGTGAAATCACCATTGCGATTGTTACTCGCCGTTTGTCAAACGGGTTTCGCCGGTTCGTTGAAAGAGTGCGTGCTTTGGAAAGCAGGTGAGAATTGAGCCGATGATCTTGCGTAGGCAGGCCGTCCGCCACGGGCTGGATGGGGGACAGGTCGGAAACGTGATTTTGGCACCGGACAGAATGAGATGCCAGGCGGTCTCTCGAATGTCTGCGTCGCGGTACGACAGATGACTCTCGCCAAATTCGCGGGCCTGCGATTCGTCGAACGCGAAGTCGCCCACGTCCCACCGACACACCAACCTCCCCAGCAGTAAATCGGTCCACCGCTCGGCACTGTGACGAAGCGTGTTGAGCCGGTGGATGCGCGGTTGCGATAACAGCGATTGATCGACGAGAACTTGTAGCGCCAAATAGCGTGCCTGCAGGTGATCGATCAGCACATGCCGGGCGATCGGTTCGGCCCAGTTCGTCGCCCGTCGTTCATCAACGGCCGCCAGAATAGCCGACCACAGGCGGGTCAACACGTCCGACACCAGCAGTTCGGAAATGAGCGACTCCAGTTCAAGCGAATGTTCCAGACGATTGCGATCGCTTGAAGCGGCCAATTGCCGATTGCAGCGATTCAGGCAGAGCTTCCAATCGGTGATTCTGCGACGGGAAAACTTCCAGAAATCGCGTAAGGCATTTTCTGGCAAAGCCGCCGAGCTTTCGATCATCAAGTCGCTGTGACGAGAAACGTGGACCGCCAACTCGACGGTTCGTGCGATATCCATAGACTTCAACCCCTCACCTGACTGCGCCGTGACTTGTTCCCGAATCGAACCGAACCGAATCGAACATCACGAGGACACATCGCAAACGCGGTGCCGAAGCGCAGCCAGAGGGCGTCAGTAGATCGCAACCCGTGCGTTTGCCGCAGTTTACAGTCGCGAGACGGAATGCGTCACCTGGAATTCATCGAGCCGACACAAAATCGACGTGGCAAAAAGGCAACGCCGTTGTTTCCAGCGGGCATCGACGACGGAAGTTTTATTCCCTTTCTAGTTCTGCTGGTGTCGACTTGGCAGCGGTGATTTCATCCTCCGACAACTCGCGAATGCGAATTTTGCGCAGCGCTGCTCTTGTCTCATATGTGGCGAATCCGAACGGCTTCGACAATTCGACTTCAATGCGAACGGAAATCTTCCGGTCGGTAATGTCCTGATCAACGATTTCCTTGCCATCGATCCAAGCCGTAATGCGATCGGAGAGGACACGCAAACGGATGTGATACCATTGGCCGTTCTTGAATTCCATATAGTTGGTGGTCTCATTTTCCGAAGCATCCATGCCGTTCAGGCTGGAGAGACCCATCACGCCTCCGCCCCAGCCGCCGATAATCAGCGAACAGGGATCTTTCTTCACTGGAAAGGTCAGGCCACAGAAGAAGTCGGTGCCGGTGACGCGCATCGCATCGAGTTCGACTTCGTAGTTGATTTTGGGAATCTTGCCGGTGTAATTCACGCCGGAGAGCGGGGTGCCCATGTCGAGAATCAACTGCTCTTTCTCGACGGTGATTTCCCCCTCACCACCGAATTCGGTGTTCTTCCAGCCATCGAGGTTCTTGCCGTTGAACAGCGACGTCCACTTCACTTCGCCTTGCTCCGGTTTTTGCTTCTCAGTTCCGGTTGTGTCGTCGGCGGATGCTGTCTTTGCAGGGGTGGGCAGCGGAGTCGGTGACGGCACTTCGGCTGGTTGCGTCGGCTCCGTTTCGCCATCGCTCACCGACGTGTCGGATGCTGTCTGCGGCGAGCCAAACTCGGCATCTTGCGAACAGGCGACAAGTGTCAGCAGGAACGAAAATGCGGCGACAGTTCTTACGGAGGAGACATTGCGACGTGCAGGAAATAACTTGTTGTGCATGGCTGGTTCTCAAATTTTCTTTGGTGTCAGATCGATCGGGACAATTCGGCCGGGGCTATCCCAGCGTCTGCCTCCGGTTTGATTTGGCTTGCCAGGCGACTGTGATTGACCTGGTGAGACGTCGTTTGCTGTTGCGACCAACACTCCCCGGTCGCCATCGGTGTGTCATCGAGCCGTGCTCGAAATCATGGTGTGATGATTGTAGCAGTTATGCCGCGACTTCAACCGTTGGATAGGAGACTTTGTCTGGCACAATTCTTAGCGATTCGCACGGAATACGAAAATTGAGCTAAAGTTTTAGTGCAGCATCCCATTCAAATAGTGCGAATCACTTCGTAACCGAGGCAGAAACCGTGTCCTGGATTGTATCGCAATTCGATCGCATGCTCGCCTTCTCTGATGAGGCGGTGGCTGGCGGCTACGTGTTGGCGATCGGTTTGGTTTGCGTGCTGCAGTATCTCTTGCATTTCTACAAACTTTCGGTCGCAGGCCGGGAGGCAAGCCGCCATCGAAATGAAATGAACGCTCTGCAGGATGACTTACAGTCGGTTCAGCGCGATCGCACGATGTCGCGGCTGGAAAACGGCATTCTCCGCGAGTTCGTTGCACAAACGGAGATCAAGACGGCGCTCGAGTTGATGATGCGCCGTTTCGTTCCCCACACCGGCGAAGGTTTTTCGGCGTTTCTGAAATGGACCCCTGACGCGGAGCCAGAGTACGAAATCTACCAGAGTCGCGGATTGTCTGAAGAATCGTGCCGGGATCTGCACATCGATGACGAGTTGAGGCAGCGAATTATCCGCGAACGGGTCGTGGTATTGGATGGCTCCGACGCAGGGTTCGTGATGTTGTGGCAGAGCCTCTCTCCGACCGATCGAAGAAAAATTCAGCAATTGAATCTGGCCGCTTTGGGCGACGCCGACGATCTGGCCGGAATTCTGATCACGACGGCACTCTACCCGCCCGGCGCGCCCCATGAGCAACAGGTTGAGTTAACGCGGCGATTGATGCAAAGCGTTTCAACCGATTTCAAGCGTTTTCAGACGCTCGAACAGAAGACGCACGAGTTACGTTTCACCAACGAAATGCTTGCACTGCGGTCGATTGCCGATCGGAAATTCGATTCTCCGCTGGCGATGATTCAGGAATTTCTGAACCAGTGGATGAAGAAGATCGACGCCGATCGGGTCGTACTGTATTTGAAAAACAAGGCAGATGCAGGTTTAGGAAAACCGCTGATACGATGCGGCATCAAGAGCGACGGCAGCGTCGAAATCAACTGGAAAAACTTGGAAGATCGGCTGACCGAACGGCATCTGGCCGACGGCCAAATGAAGGCATACAGCTCCCGCGATCTTGACGAGTTGTGTGTCGAAAGAACGGCCAGCGGGGCGATTGTGGCACCGCTGGTGCAAGAACAGCAGTCGATCGGCCTCGCCTGCTTTACCCGACGTGACAACTTTCCATTCGACGACACTCAAATTTCTCTGGCAACATGGGCTGCCGAGTATTTGGGCGAAGTGATTCTGCGTGTGTTGAACCAGGCGATTGTCGAAAAGGAAGCACGCGAGGATTCGTTGACGGAATTGGCGAACCGTCGTGCATTCGATCAGCAGATCAAACGAGAGATTCAACTGGCGCGCGAAAAGAAGCGGGAAGTGTCGCTATTGTTGTTCGACCTGGATCGATTCAAGTCGATCAACGACAAGTACGGACATCAGGCGGGAGACTTGGTGCTGCGACGGACGGCCCAGATGCTCAAAGACGAAGCGCGCGAGTCGGTTCGCACGGGCGACCGCGTACTCGTTGCGCGTTACGGCGGCGAGGAAATGGCCGTGCTGTTACCCAATGTGGGTCTGGTTGGCGCGCATCGAATTGGAGAATCAATTCGCCGCGCGGTGGACGCGGAAACCTTTTCGTTCGAGGGCAGAGACATCCGTGTGACGCTCAGCGTGGGCATTGCCACATTCCCCGGACATGCCGACAAAGTGCACGAACTGATTTCTGCCGCCGATGCCGCGCTGTACGAAGCCAAAGAAACGGGCCGGAATCAGGTGGTGACCGCCGACAGTCTCCCGCAGGAGCAGACCGTCTGAGACGGGAGTGTTGAGCTCAGTTTGTATCGGCCGTCCGCTTGCGCAGATCGGTGGACATCTCGACGACGGCCTTGACGATGGCGGCTTCCAGTCCGCTCTTCCAAGGCGAGGGAAGCTGATAGTACAACATCGAACTGCCGCCTTCATATCCGCCTTCCTCCAGCACACGTTCCGAGGGAATGTAGGCCATCACGTCGTTCGCGTAACCGGTGACCCAGGTGCGGTTGTTCCCCAATTCGCGTTTGAGCCGCACTGCGTAATCGACGACGACTTCGCCGCCCAACGCAACCCAGGTCACGTTATCGCCCACCTCCCAAACTTGAACCGGGCACGGATATGTCTTCGACAGTTCACCGTCGCGCGCATACTGCTTAAGCAACACGCCTGCCCGTGCACGCTCGTAGCGGCTCGAACCTTTCAGCGTCTTCTCCAAATCCGATTTGCTTGGAAGAGAGGCGAATTCCAAATTGACGTGGCGAAAATCGGTCCGCAGTGTCCCGCCGACCGATTTCATCCGTGTCTCCAGTACGCGTTCGACGCCGAACGCGAGCATTCGGCCGTATTTCTGTGAGAGTTCAACTTTGCGTCGCGGCAATGGATTCTGATCGCCACCACACCCGGCGAAAAACAGAGCCGTCGCGCCGGGATGCTGCTCTTCCAGAAAATCCATCGCGAATCCACCGTAGTCGCTGCACCAGTTGTAGAAGCTCAAGACCGTACTGTGACACGCGTAACCAAAAATGACGCCGCGCAACGTTTTTCCATCAGCGGAAGAAATTCGCAAAACGGGAACGGCATGGTCGTACGGACCCAGCCCCTTTGGATCGCGGCGATTGGCAGCAAAGCGGCTGACACCGCTCCCGGTCGCAAGTTGTGCCGGTGACAGATCGGCCATGGCACGGTCGATCAAGGCCATCAGTTTCGCATTCAATATCTGCTGGTAACGCCGAACCTGTTCCCAGTCCTTTTCCTTCATGTCGAGCATATAGCTCAACGTGTGGTCGAGTGCAGGACCACAATGCGTATGCGAGCAGGTAATCATGACGTCGGCCCGCTTCAGGCCATGTTTGCGCTCGGCGTGATCGCAGAGCACTTTGGCCATTTTGACAGGCACGCCGATGAGATCCGTCGAAAGGAACACGACCGTTTTCCCCGACGGGTCACGCAGCGCAGCCACCCGGCCGTGCAATTCGTTCACCTGACCGGCCGAAGGTTTGTTCCGACCGCCATAGCCCGACGCAAACATTGGCTGTTCCGGCGTGATGACCACTTTGGAAAAACCGGCCTGCCAATCGGCCGCTGATGCAATTTCCGCGTTCAGTCCGGCAACGACGAAAATGACCGCCCAAAATGACGACAGACGCATGCTGTGTACTCCTCGTATTGTGAACGTCGATTGCTGCTCGCGTTGTTACAGTCCAGGATTTCATGCTTCCACGACCGATGTTCGTTCGAGAAACGGGTTGTGTCACGTTCCGATGCCAGCGACAATAAGAACAGCCACGATCCATCCACCAATTCTCTCAGCGAAACATACTCCGGCCAGCATGACGAATGCCGACGCGCTAATCCAGTCTCAAACCGAAAACGGTGCCATCGACGAATCAACTCGTCTGCCCGGACGGACCATTGCCGTGATGCCGGCCTACAATGCGGCGGCGACGCTCGAAGCAACGCTGCGCGATGTTCCTGATGGCGCGGTGGACGAGGTCATTCTGGTCGATGATTGCAGCAGCGACGACACCGTCGCCGTGGCAGAGCGGCTGGGGCTGACCGTCATCAAACACGAGCACAATCTCGGTTACGGCGGGAATCAGAAGACCTGCTATCGCCATGCTTTGGATCGTGGTGCTGACTACATTGTGATGATCCATCCCGATTACCAGTACGATTCCCGCGTGATACCGGCGGCCGTCGAGTTTCTGCGGTTGGGCATTTGCGACGTGGTCCTCGGCTCACGAATTCGCACGCGGGCCGAAGCGCTGGCCGGCGGAATGCCCCGCTACAAGTATCTGGCCAACCGCGCTCTGACGATTGTTGAGAATGTGGTCCTCGGCCAGAATCTCGGCGACTTTCACAGCGGATTTCGCGCCTACCGCCGCGAAGTTCTGGAGACGATTCCCTTCGATCGCAACTCCGACGATTTTGTGTTCGATAGCCAGTTTCTGGCGCAGGCCGTTTCGTTTGGCTTCAAACTGGGCGATGTTCCCGTTCCGGTGCGCTATTTCGAAGAGGCGTCGAGCATCAACTTCAGCCGCAGCACGAAGTACGGGCTTTCGACGCTGGGAGTGTTGGCACGCTATTGCCTGCACCACACGCGAATTTGGCGCAGCCGTCTATTTGAACCGGCCGAACAAATTGAACCCTAACGCGACGGCAGTCACTACGAACCCTCAAACGAGCGATTTGCGTTAACCGTCGCGCTTCTCTTCCGCGGCGCTTCTGCGGATGTACAGCGGTTCCAGGCTCCATAGATCGGCCGTTTCTCCCGCACCGATCTGCCTCTCACCAAAGCGGGCGACGATGGATGCCGACGGTAGCCGCTGTTCCGGTTCCAACAACCGTACCGAACTCGCGAAGCCGTCGGCATATTTATCGAGGCCCGGTCCCGTCACAACGCAATCGGGTGTTCGCTGATCGCACCATCCCGCGACGGCAACGATCTCTATCTCGCCGACACTCGCAAACATTCCATCATTCCCCCGCACGTATCGTCCGACAAATAGCTCGCCCCGCTGGGCATCGCTGATCACATGGACGTCATCGACGTCATCGGGCGCATTCTGAGCGATCACCTGCAACGTATCGACGGCGGCAACATGGCAGCCGGTTGCCCAGGCGAGCGTCTTGGCACAGGTGACACCGACGCGCAAACCGGTAAAACTGCCGGGACCAATGCTGACAGCCACACCATTCAGATCGGTGAATTCGAGGCCGGTTTCGCGAACCAGGCTGTCGATCTCGGCCACCAATGTCTGGGCATGACGCCGCTCGGTTTTCGCCAACGATCGCTCACCTGTACACTGTCCGTCGCATCGCAATGCCAGCGATCCTTCGCGTCCGGACGTGTCGATTCCCAAAATGTTCATTGAACTATTCTGTTTGCCGGTGGTAGCAGCTTGAAAGTGAGTATTGATTGATGTTAGATGGGTTGAGACGCGTGAAAAATACCGCCCGCATCCAATTGCCCTGCCGTTCAAACATACCGAGCACGCGTTCCAGTGAAAACTCTCATCAGGCTGTTCGAGCAATTTGAACTCAGATCGACGGGCAAGTGGTTTTTTCTCTCAGCGGTTGTCGGCATGGTCGCCGGACTGGCCGCCATCGTGTTTCAGTACGCCGGGCAGGCGGTCGCGCATTTTTCCATGTCCGCGGTCGCGGGATATACGCCGCTGGAAGCCGCGGGCGAGCATTCACTGTTTCACGAAACGGCCGGTGTCATTTCCCCCTGGTTAATCGTCGCCGTGCTGACGGTGGGCGGCCTGATCTCCGGCTGGTTGGTCTACACATTTGCCCCCGAGGCCGAAGGCCACGGCACCGATGGTGCCATTAACGCCTATCATCACAAGGGGGGACGCATCAAGGCCCGCGTTCCCATCATCAAGACGTTGGCCTCAGCCATCACGCTTGGCACCGGCGGCAGTTGTGGACGTGAAGGCCCAATCGCTCAAATTGGTGCAGGCTTTGGTTCGTTTTTTGCGGACCGGCTGAAACTTTCGTCGCGCGATCGCCGCATTCTGATGGCCGCCGGCATGGGAGCCGGCGTTGGTGCTATCTTTCGTGCGCCGTTGGCCGGCGCGCTGTTTGCCGGAGAAATTCTGTATCGCGATGCCGATCTGGAATCCGACGTCATCATTCCGTCGGCTATCTCTTCAATCATCGGCTACAGCGTCTTCAGTCTGTCGCTGCCCGAGGACAAACGATTTGCCCCTCTGTTTGATATTGAGGGAGCGGCCGACTTTCTGCCCGGATCGCCGTTGGAACTCGTTCCGTTGGCGTTGCTGTCGATTGTGCTGGTGCTGGCCGGCATTGGCTATATCAAAGTGTTTTACGGCATTCAAAAGCTGTTCAAGAAGTTGCCCGGCCCGCCGCATATTCGGCCGGCAATTGGTGCCGCGCTTGCCGGATTGATTGCCGTCGGCTTGTACTTTCTGCTCGGCGAGAACCCGCACGCTCTCGCGACACTCGGCACGGGATACGGCGCACTGCAGACTGCGTTTGAACCGGGCGGCGCGGAAAAACTCGGCGTGAAACTTCTGCTGATAATTGCCGTCTTCAAAGTGTTGACCACATCGTTGACGATTAGTTCGGGGGGATCGGGCGGTGTCTTCGGGCCGTCGATGGTCATCGGCGGATGCCTGGGGGCGGCCGTCGGGGAGTTTTGTCACAAACACCTCGATGGGTATTTGTTCGCGCCGACACTGCAGCCACAAGCGTATGCCGTCGTCGGGATGGCCGGCTTCTTCGCCGGCTGCGCGCACGCTCCGTTTTCGACAATCATTATGGTCTCGGAAATGACCGGAAGCTACAACCTGCTGTTGCCCACGATGTGGGTCTCGACGCTCTGCTTTTTGCTCTGCCGTCGCTGGTCGCTTTACGAGCAGCAGGTGGCCAACCGCTTGGAGTCACCGGCACATCGCGGCGACTTCATAATCGACGTGCTGGAAGGAATCAAAGTCGAAGAGGTTTACGAGCGCGACCGGAAGATCGTTTTTATATCCGAGTCGATGTCGCTGGAAGACATCGTGCATAAGATCGCCGAAACGCACCAGCACTATTTCCCCGTCGTCGATGCCGACCAACGAGTCGTCGGGATTTTCTCGGCCGACGACGTTCGCAATTACCTGTACGACGAAACGATCTGGCATCTCGCGTTTGCTGGCGACGTGATGGTGACCAACATTTTAGGCGTCACGCCGGAAGACGATTTGAACACGGCACTACAGCGTTTCACCGCGCTCAACGTCGATGAACTTCCCGTCTTCGCCCCCAACGATCCCGGCAAACTCCTGGGCATGCTACGCCAAAAAGAAGCCATCGCTCGCTACAACCGCCGACTGATGGAACACAAACAGGCGGCGGTGGAGTAAGGTCTGTGTGACGAACGTCAAACGAAGATCGCAGTAGGGCCAAATAAACAGGCGACCCTACACTTCTTCGTGCCCCGCAGCAATCGCTCGTTCTGGGGGCTACACTCCGAAGACTCCGCTTCGACCTCAGCCACAGGGCGATTGCGCCACACTGGGTAACTTGGCGCAATTGGAGCATTGGTGTTTTCACCGCTTGCTGAGGAGAAGCAATGGTGTTGTGAAATGCTATATACTCCGGAGCCTATGTGATGTCCCAGACGAAGTCTGCAAGGATTCAAGA
>CAUZOL010000180.1:0-13616 GCA_963581435.1 Planctomycetota bacterium | reverse complement strand
GCCCGTTTCGTGTCACGAACAGGCGACCGTTATGAAGCAGGATTTGCTTCCAACCATCCATCGGTCCCGTCAACCGCTGCCGCCAGCGTATGCGACCGGTCGCCTGTTCGATTGCGCCCAACGTGCCCGCTTCGGAGATGAAATACAGGCTGTCCTCGTCGGCGCTCATTTGCACTCGCAAGTCGAACGGCCGCATCGCCCAGCGGATACGCAATGGCGGTTTCAGCTTCGGATCGTCCACGCTGCCTGTATTGCCCTGATTCATGCTGGCGACCGGGGCACCGTAGAGTTTGCCCGTAGCCGATTTTAGGTGCGAACGCACCGCGGACAGTTTGGACATCTGCTTGGGCAACTCGATCTTGCGAGTAGCTCGGGCTGATGACGACGAGGCCAGGCCGTAGAGATAGCCATCGTCGCAGCCGAAGTAGACGACACCGTCGGAGACTGCCGGGGTTGATGCGATGGGTCGGCCGAAAGGCGTCTTGAATACGAATGGCTTAGGCTCGAACTTTGGCCAGCCACCTTTCGATGCGAGGGCCACCACGTGCAACTCTCCGAGGACGGTTCCAAAGATGCAGTGGTCGCGCGAAAGGACGGGCGAGGCGATGCAACCGGTGAAACGCCGTTGATCAAGCGTATTGTCCGTGCGAGCCGCCCAATCGACTCGCCGCGTTTCAGCGTTCCAGGCATGCACGCCCATGTAATGCGTGGGAACATAGGCGGTAGTGCCGCGCACTGCCGGAGTGGCGAACACCGCCCACACCGAACCCGGATAACCGCTGAAACGAAAGTCCTTCTTGGGGTCGAACTTGCCGGTGTCCAAGCGAACGCGCACAAAGCCGCCGAACTGATCGGTCCCCGGATGACCGAGGTAAACCCAATCGCCGCTGATCGCCGGTCCCATCGGGATGCCGGGATCCTTCCCCAACGGCGCGCGATTGCACCACACGAGTCGCGGTTGATCGCCTGCGTCTTCCAGGCAATACAAGTCCCAGCCCATGTTGACGACTAACCGCTTGCCCGATACGGCGACTTCGCCGCCGGCATAGTGCGGATCGTGATAGCTGCCGGGGAAGCCGGTCGTCCGCTTGTTGGTCTTTGGATCAACATAGGAACGATAATGGTCCCACTCCCACCGCTCGTTTCCGTCGGCGTCCAGACAATGCACCACGGCGTCGAGCGATTGGAAGTAGAGCGAGTCGTTGGCCCACGTGGCGGATCCCATGATCGGTGAGCCGACATCAATACTCTTGATCGACTTGCCGCTTTCCGCGTCGAGCACATGTAACCGTCCTGCGGTCGTACCGTAGTAGGCTCTACCGTTGGCTACGCATACCGACGAAGTGTTTCCGCCCTTTGCGTGTTCGCCATCAGGCGACGACTTCCACACGATTCGATTGGCTGCCGGATCGATGCAATACGCGGTACCCATCTGATCGGCAACGAAGACTCTTCCGCCGACGACGGCAGGAGAGGTCGTGACGGCGTCATCCAATGGAACGGCCACGGCCAGCTCAAGCGGCAGTTGCAACACTTCGTTCTCCGCATCACCTGCATGCTTGGCCGAGCGCATGAACTGAGGCCAATCTGCCGAAAGCACGGCGCTTGTCGGAGCCACAACAATTGCGACAAGGCCGATCATCAGTCTGGCCAGGACGAGTTTCCACTTCATGTTTCGTCTCCCGTTTTCGTGCATTGAGGCAGTGCGTGAAGTTGGTTCTAGTTTTTCTTATTTCATGTGATTTGCACATTCCGCAGCCCGTGTCGTGGCGCTATTTCACTCTACGGGCACTCGTAGACAGGTTCGCTTCGCGTTGCAGTCGGTCTCCGGATTATTCGCCGATGCACCACAGTCCTTTGGTCGTACGGACATACATTCGTTTTCCCTCGAAAACCAGTGAACTGCGGAAAGTCTCCAGCGAATTTCGGGCGAGTTCCTTATATTCGCGGCCCGGTTCCAGCACGAGTGTCGTGCCATTGTCGCTGCTGACGAACAGGCGATTGCCGGCCAACGTGATGCTGGGGTAGGACTGGCCGCCGCCGAAATCCAACCGTCGCTCGGAAACGACTTCGCCCGTCGCGGCGTCGACAACACTGAAGATAGACTTGGCGTTCATTGCGTAGATCAGCCCGTCATGCAGAACTGGCGAGGGGAACCAATAGCCGCCACCTTTCAGGTTCGCACCTTTCCAGAGCGGTGACCACGTGGCAGGAATCTCGCTGGACGTCGGCAGCGCGTAGCCGCGGATTCGGCCAGCAACAAAGAAGACCTTCCCGTCTTGAATCAGTGGAGAATTGGGGCCAGTCGACCCAAGGCCTTTGGCCAGGATACTGCCGTCGCGGACGCGGAACACGTTCCCGCTGGGATGAATCGCGACATCCACGTCGCCAAGTCGGGCGTGCATGGAGGTCCCGTGACCCGGTGAAATCTTCACGCGCCACGCCTCGCTGCCATCGTGTGTGTTCAGTCCCACCAAGTCTGAGAAATGCACAAGCAGCTTGTCTTTCACAAGGAGCGGCGAAGAACCGTGGCCATACGCGGCCGTCGGGTGTTCGATCAGCTTGAGCCACTGCCGGTTTCCCTCCAGATCGTAACACGCGACCAGGCCGTTACCGAAGATAACGTAGACGCGTTTGCCGTCCGTGACGGGCGTCGGTGAGGAGTAGCCGCCGGTCCGATGAAAGCCTCCTGCTCCCTTGCCGGGTTCGAGGTAGCGGTTCAACGTGGTCAGTTTGAGCTTTTGGGCCTTAATGGTGTCGGACTGAGCACGGAGGTCTTTGAGCTTCTTCTCCGTTGCCTCCTTCGTAGCCAGGCCGTCTTTCAGAAGTTTCCGGAGGGTCGAGCTTTTCTTGTTGAGGACCGACAGTCGCTTGTCGAGTCCATCGTTCTGCTGACGTTCGACTTCAAACTGAGCCTTTTCTCGTTCAGTGAGTTCGATTTCCTTGTAGCTCGATTCCCCTTTCCAGAGAACCTGCCCATTCTCCTTGTTGATGCAGAGAAGCACACAGGGCTCGGCACACGTGAAGAGCTTGTTCCCGAGGATCACCGGGATGGCGTTGCTCTGAGTTAGGTCAATTTTCCAGACGACGTTTTTGTCTGTGCCCCAATGGAGCGGTGGAGTGGCATTCGGGTAACGGCCCGTGCCGTCCGTTCGGAAGCCGAGCGGCGATTGGCTCATTGCCGGGACGGAGACTGAAAATGCCAGGACGAACAGAATGATCCGGGTCATAGGATTGTTCCAGGAGAAGGAAATGACGGAGTAAAATTCAAGTCTGTCGGGACAGGTTTGGGATTTGTTAAGTAGGTTTATTTGTTCCCTGGACAGTCCCTTCTTCTTTCATGCGTTTCACCGAGTCAAGCGATGTGTCGTCGCGTGACCTGTTGATAACATTGTCCTGCCGATTAACGCTGGCGATCTTCCTATGGATTTCTTTGCATCACCTTTTTTGTCATTTCGAACGCTTCTTTGATGCGGTCAACTTGACGCCGCTAAGAGGGTGCTGCGTGACTGCTTCCCAGGCCAACTCCTGGAGCAGGCGATTCAACTTCGCATCCCATTCCGGATGGTTGGCCTTTTCAAGGACTGCCGGAATGGGCAACCCGACTGGACTGCGATTGTAAATTACGGCGAAGTGACAATAAGCGACCAGTGCCTGCAGCGGAGGTTTGGCGTGGCCGATGGCGTCGGTGAAGAGGTCTTCCTGCTGTTTCAAGCCAGGAGCTTGACCAGCGATAATTTTCTCACGGAGCGCAATCACCGCCTGGCCTGCCGGAACTACGGTCAGCACGGTCTTACCGTATTTCTTGTTCAACTTCACCACGTGCTCGTCCATGCTCTTGAAATAGGGCGCGTGTAACGTGCGCAGCTGTTCTGCGGTCAGGGCGTTGTGATCAACTTTCCTGGGTCTTTTCTTGAATGTCGTGTCATAGATGTCGAACGGCAGCCAGAATTCCTGGACGGTAACGCGGACGGTTGGATTGTGTTCCAACGCAAGCTTCGTGAAGTTCTCGATTCCCTCATCCGGGAGGTGAATCGGTGAGAGAGTCAACACATCCACCTTGCCTGTTCTCAGTGCCTTTTTGGCCTTGTTCCTCTCATCTGGTACGTTCCAGTGCTGGATCACTCGTGATCCACCGATGGACGACAGCCCGACGAAGGCGTGGTCCTTCATGTCCGCCGCTTTGGCCATGTCGTTCAGAATGCGTGGGACAAACACATGGAAACTGTGCCCAGCCGAAAACACGCGCTGTCCCTTGAGGACAGGCTCGCCTTTCTTGTCCTCGACATGTGTTTGCGCGACGGCCTGCGAGTACACGGTCAACAGATTGAGAACTAAAGTAATCGCCGCCAGACGGAAACAAAGTCGAATGCGACCAAACATGAGAAAACTCCTTATGGCAAGAATGGTTCGAACTGAGGAAGTGATCGGTTATTTCGATGCATGCGTGAAGCGAACATGAACTTACGATGGAAGAACTTCTCCGATTTCGGCAGAGTACATTGTGACCCACATCCGTGCTGCGCGTCAGCACATTCTGGACTTTTCGCGCGAGAACTCGCCATTTCCCCGTGCGGGAATTTGAGATTCAGCGAGTTTCCGTTCGAGATTCTACTGGGAAGCTGTAGGCAGCGGATTTGATGATGGGAAGCATGATTTCCACAACCCGCACTCAGACCAAGTACGACCATCTCCTGCGTGAGCATGTCCGATCAACGGGCAACATCAATCATGCCACCGACGGTGGCGTCGAGAACTTCAACAGCGCTGTCGACGAACTGATTGAATCGGGACTTCTGAAACGGCTTCTCGCCATGACGGAGATCACGTATTCCAACTCGATGATCGAATCGTGGTGGCGTGCGTTGAAGCATCAATGGCTGTACTTGAACACGCTCGACACCGTCAGCACGCTTGAGACGTTGGTCACTTTCTACGTGGACGAGCACAATACGCAACTTCTACATTCGGCGTTCCGAGGACAGACACCGCACGAGATGTACTTCGGGACGGGGAACGACATTCCCGCTGAACTCGAAGCCGCTCGGATAAACGCACAGAAGTCACGAATGGAGACCAACCGGAACATGTCATGCAAGACGTGTGAAACCCTGACGTCGATCGCCGACTGAGTTGAAACAGCAGACTGGGTCTCAGCGGCGGTGAGACCGAGATAGCGAATGGCGATTGATAATCCGTTGATTTAGAGCTCAAATCAACGAAAACATCGACACTGCGGCGTTGGAATCACGTCTGGATTCCCGATGAAGACCGGCACAATCGACTGACATACGGGACCGGGGCATCAAGAAGTGCCGGATTCCACCGCCGTAGACCTCAAGTGGCGAGAACTCGCGCAGAAAACTCCAGAATGTCGTGACAGACAGCACGGCAGAATGTCAGTCGACTTGCTGCGAGATGGTCGATTCTGCGCTGCCGGATCGGCCGAGATTGCGGACGCTGAAATCGATCTGCCTCTTGATTAGTCTGCGTCGGAGCGTCGTTCCGTTTTCTTGACCCTACGCGACCGCAAACTCGCTGGGCCACTTCTCCGGTCTAAGGTGTTTTGTCTGGATCCAGTACGTGAACATACATCTGCCGCAAAGCAAGAAAGTTCACCCAGTTGCGCAACGCGTATCCGCAGTTCTTCATATTATCTTCGGTGTAAACATTCGATTTTCCGCCACTGGGGTGAACGCCGTCTTTCGACATGATCGTACCGTCCCATGTCTTTCCAGGTCGCAAACGCAGAATTTCTGAATGGAAATCGGCCAACGGAATCTTCATCTCCTTGGCAACTTCGCGAATAATCTTGTTCGCATCCGCGACGGCTTGTTCTTTGCCTCGGCGTGGTGGGATGGTGTTCAGGATCGGTATGCAATGCGACGCCAGGCACTTTCCGATGACCTGCTTCAAGCCGTCGCGATAAGCCGCCGGCACTTTCCCGGAAGAAATGTCGTTCGTGCCGATCATGATAATCGCAACTTCAGGCTTGTTGCTCGACAATGCGGCATCGATGGCTTTATTCAGTTGTCCTACACGCCAGCCGGAATAGTTCGCGAATTTGGGCCCCTTGTCTTTCGTTCCCTTGACGTAGTCTCGCCACCGCAATCTCCGCGGCGTCTTTGGTAGACCGTCTTCCTGCGTTAAGTACTGCTCAGGCGAGTCCCAACCGATTGGGGACCAGAAGGCCATCGAGTACGTTATCGAATCGCCAAACTGCGACACATATCCCCGTTGCCCCGTAAACCCCTCGTGAACCTTGCGCATCGCTTCGAGCACCTCCGTCGACTGCAATCCTGGACTAAGTAACGCTTTCTGTATTTCGCGTTTTTCCTTCTGCAGAGCCGACGGAAATAAAATCACCTTTGCGATCAAGTTGGTGGGGATCTCGCGCTGTCCCAATCCTTTCTTGTTTCTGGCCAACGCTTCGGCAAGTGTCACGTTGGCAACGTTTCCCTGCTGCTCGATCTTGCTTTTACTAGTGACTCTCACCGCTGGCCCGATCAACAGGTTGTTCTTCACCTGCAGGCGCTCGTTCGTGTTTTGAACCCAAACCAAACGCTGGAGTGAACTCTGAGGGTCGTGAATCGTATTGCTGGTGATTTGGCAATCGTGCGTAAAGCAAGCAAGAATGCCCGTCTCGGGGCAGTGCGAAATAAAGTTGTTCTGTGCGACGCAATTCACCGCATGATGCTTGGAGTAATCAAGAGACGGGTTTCCCAAGGCAATCGCGATATCGCAATCGAGAAAGACATTACGTTCGATAACACAGCCACGCCCATTTTCCGAAATGTAGATACAGCCGCGGCCTTCTCCCGTGCGACCATGGATGCCGATGAACACGTTGTCAGTGATTTTCCAATCGACGGTGTTCTTCACATCGATGCCACCGATGTAATTGCCGTCAAAAGTCTTAGGCGTGTCGGTCTCATCGTCCGAAAACTGTTTTGGTCGGTCGTTGTAAAACAGGCAGTATTGCACGCGGCAATCTCGCGGGCTAAGTCGTTCGCTGCCGTCACGAATTCCGGGCGCTTTCACGCCGCGCTGCCAGATATTGTGAATCACGCAGTTGTGAATCGTAACGCTCTGCGCGCCTCGGTCTGAGTTGATCTTGAATCCGTTCCATTTGATATTCTGAATTGTCAGGTCGGCGATCGTAACGCCCATGCAGTTGGAGATGCCGATCAATTCGCCATGCCGACTTTTCGCACCATCGAGAATCACCTTGTCGCGATCACCTGACTCGCTTCGTAACGAGACGTTGTCGGTAGCGATCTCGAAATAGCGTGGCATCATGTAGTGCCCGTCGGCAATAAAAATCGTCCCGCCCGCTCTTACCTTGCTGGCAGCCTGAAAGAGTTCCTTGACGTTCGATACGTGAACGACTGCGCCGGCAGGTTTTCCCAAAGGTGGCGGCTTCGGAAACCAGTTCGCACTCGGTGGTGCGGCAAATGATAGTCTCGCTAGAACGAGGCAAAGCCCCAAGAACATGACCAATCGGCGTTTCATTGTCTTCTCCATTCAAAAAACAGCTGCGTCTTCCGGTGGGGTTACGGCAGTATAACATGACGAAGGCACCCAAAGTAATTCTTGATTGACGCCTGCAACTCATCGTGAGATGCTACTTCCGGCAGTGCCCGGTTCCAGTATGGACTCGTACCAGCGTAGATCGTTCACCATGGACTCTTGGCCGCGTCACACCGTGTGGGCACAGAGTCGAAACTCGTACTGATGTATCGGAGAATTCCGTGCGAACTTTTGCAATCAGCCTGGCGATTATCGTTTGCCTTACGTCGTCAGCGTTCGCCGAGGTCGGCGACCCTCAACTGCGCACCGACCATCCTTGGTATCCTGGCGAATTGGCGATCTCGTCATTCGAGCGACTGGCCAAGACGCAAGCCGAGGTTTACGAACGCGTCACCGGTCGTCGTGTAAAGACCGACGAAGACAAAGCGCTCGCGGCCTGGCTATGGAGAAACACGCACTTCGCGCATGGCGAATGTGGTGCGCCCGATGCATTTGATCGCGGCTTTCGAAACGGCGATTGGGTGCGGGACTATTGGCTCGGCCTGTTTGGTCACGGAATGGCATTGTGCGGAACGACTCACGCCCAATGGACGGCCGAAATGGAATCGTTGCTCGGTCACGGCAAAGCTCGTGCGGTCGGAGTGACAGGGCATAATTCGTTCGAAGTGTTCTTAACCGGAGGTGCCTATGGTGATGGCCGATGGGTGTTGCTCGACCACGACGTGTCTACGGTGATCTTCAATGAAAGCGGCTCGCGATTGATCGGCATCGACGAGTTGAAGCGTAACCTCTCGAAACTCGGCAACCCCGCCTTCAAACCCGGCCGTCAACGAGGCTGGCGAGTCAGCGGCTTGCACGACGCCGACGTCCGCGGTTCGTTCGATTCCTATCGGGTGGCGGAATACTTCGCCGGTTTCGCAGGCGCTCCACCGATGACCCATCTTCGTTCGGGCGAAACCTTGCGTCGCTATCACCAACCGGGCCTTGATGACGGTAAGACGTTTGTCTATTGGGGTCGTAACTACAAATCAGGCAAGATCGATGGTCCCGAACGGAGCCGTACCTGGGTAAATCAGCCCGAGCAGATGTTCCGTTCAAAAAATGGCACTGGTTGGCGACAAGGCCAGGTCCGTTTTGCAAACGCGGTTTACACGTTTAGACCTAGTTTCGCGGACGGGTCCTACCGACAAGCGGTGATTAGCGAAACGGCCGAACAGTTTACGCTCGAATTTCGGACACCCTATGTCATTGCTGCCACACCACCCAACGACAAACCATGGGGAATTTACGATGATGGCTGTACCAACGGCTTGACGATAAGCGGCCAGATAGCTTGCAAGGTCAACGTCTCGACCGATCGCGGTCGGACGTGGCACGAAGCAAAATTACCGGCTTCCAGAACGTCCCCACTCGACTTAACCGACCATGTTAAAGGGCACCAACAGTACTGGCTTCGATTCGATGTTAACGCGACGCAATTCGTCAACAAAGACGTTACGATTCGCACGATCTGTCAAGCCAATCCATCTGTTCTACCGCGGCTAAAAGACGGCGGCACGAAGATTACCTTTCAGGCATCAGGGCTGGCGATGGTCAGCGCCGGACCCAATCTTGATCAAGCGATGCAACATCGCGTTGCTGGCTCACTAAAACGTGGTGACATCACGCTAGAATTGAAAACACCGCGAGGTGAATCGGCGGTCGCCATCCACGCCAACAGTTGGAACGCATCCGGCAATCCGCCCGATCCGAACGTGAACTTTCAAATCGAGTTCTCGATCGACAACGGCAAGAGCTGGAATTCGGTTGTGAAGAACTGGAACATTCCGCGTCGCAAACCGGAACCACCCGATTTCTGGAGCCAATCGTTCACCTACGGCCACGCCGAATTCGATGCCACAGCGAACAAATTCCTCGTCCGTTTCCGCAACAGCGGGCGGCGTTCGTATCGACGGGTCGAGGCACATTTGGTCTACGAAACGCAGACACCGTCGTCAGTCATGGCGACATTCTGCTGGACAGAGAACAACGGTGTGGAAAAGACGGCGGGACATTCCTTCACTGCGGACAGTCGCGACGAACAGCAGTGGCAAATCGACACCGGCAAGAATGCTCTGACGAAATGGGTTGAATTAATCGCACGATAGGCTGGTACTTATGTGCTGGAGAGCAGGTTGCCTGGCGAGATTCACATTGGACCGCAACTACGTCGACGGTGTCAAGCAGAATGTTAGTAACTGTGTGCCCCGTCACAAGGTTCTCTGCGAACGTTGGTTTCTTCGAGGACGGCGACGGTGGAACCCGTAGCGTGAAAAAACTCCGCCGACCTCTATCCACTGGCCATTCTCCGACTTGCGCCGTGCCGGCATCACGTATCTCAGCCGCTTGATTTCACGTCATTTTCTCCAGAGCCTGTTGATTCCTCTTTGATCAGACTTCTGGAGACTTCATGAACACCGTCCTACGGCCCTTGGACTCCCGACCCCGGCAGGGGTCGCAGACAGGTCTACGCTCGACCACCCCATTAGCACTCGTCCCCACATCACCGTAAACTGAAACAACCGGACGCCCAAAACCATCCATAACTCCAAAGGCCCCGCAAATGCGACCAACCTTCCTTCTCACCCTCACTCTCTGCACGCTCACCACTACAGCCTCCGCACAACACGACGCCCAACGAAACGCGACCCAGGCCATTGCCACGGCCAACTTCAAGAAGGCCGAGGCCTCACTGGCCAAGGCGGATGCGGATGATCCGGAAACGCTCTTCGTCCAAACCATGCTCCACCTCAAACGGAGCGACACCGCCGCCGCCACAATAACGGCCCAAGCCGCCTTGAACGCCGGCCTCCCCTTCAACCGCCTCGTCGCCGGCCCTCGCGAATTGTTCCAGTCGCTGCACAATACCGATGCGTACCGCGCGTGGGCGAAAAAGTTCGGAGTCCCACAACTCTTGCACGGGCCGATGGTCGGAGCCGTAACCGATTCCTCCGCATCCTTCTGGGTTCGCACCGTTGGCCCCGCCGAGGTGCAGGTGAAGATCGGCGACCGCACGTCACGCGTCGTCAAAACGAGTGAGGAAACGGACTTCACAGCCGTCGCAAAACTCGACGGTTTGAAACCCGCCACCCGCTACGACTACACCCTGCTCATCGACGGAAAATCGGCCACCGCCGAAAACACTCGGTTCCGCACGTTCCCTGCGCAGGGCAAACCGGCGAAATTCTCGGTCGCCTTCGGCGGCGGCGCCGGTTATGTGCCGAAGTGGGAATACATGTGGGACACCATTCGCGGCTTCCAGCCCGACGCCATGCTCATGCTGGGCGACAACGTCTACATCGACCAGCCCCAGCACTCACTCTGCCAGGACTACTGCTACTACCGCCGACAGGCCCGCCCCGAATGGCGCCGCCTCACGGCCTCAACAGCCATGTTTTCCATCTACGACGACCACGACTTCGGCACTAACGACTGCGTCCCCGGACCCGACATTGAGAAACCGACCTGGAAGCGCACCGTCTGGAATCGCTTCCGCAACAACTGGGTCAACCCGGCATACGGAGGCGGAACAAAGCAGCCAGGCTGCTGGTTCGATTTCTACATCGCCGACGTCCACTTCATCCTCCTCGACGGCCGCTACTACCGCGACCGCAAAGGCGGCACCATGCTCGGCCCCGTGCAGAAGAAATGGCTGCTGCAGACGCTCAAAAAATCAAAAGGAACATTCAAGGTCCTCACGTCGCCGGTCCCCTGGACACCGGGCATCAAGCCGGGTAGCAAAGACCCCTGGGACGGCTATCCCCAGGAACGCGACGAGATCTTCTCCTTCCTCGAAGAGAACAACATCGACGGCGTCTTTCTCGTCGCCGCCGACCGCCACCGCACCGATCTCCGCAGAACCGGAAAATCTGCCGGCTACGATCTGCTCGAATTTGAGAGTTCCAAACTCACCAACCGCCACACGCACGGCGTGGTGAAGACCGACGGCCTCATCTGGGGCTACAACAAGACCTGCTCCTTCGGCCTGATGCGCTTCGACACCGCCGCCGACACCCCGAAAGTCACCTTCGAATGCGTAACAATTGACGGCAAAGTCCTCTACCGCCACGAACTGAAGGCAAGCGAACTGAAGAAGCAGTGAGCCTGCAATCTGATCGGAACGCCCCTACACAAGTGATGCAGGTACCGCGCCCAACAAGCGAGTGATCGAGGCTCTCGGGGGATCGGCGGCGTCTCGAATCCGTGCGATAACACCAATATCAACCCGGTCATCTGGCCGGAAGTAGGCAATTCATGAAACTCTCGCTCAGCATTCTCATATTGGCCGTCGCAAACGCCCCATCCGGACTCGATGCGGCGCAGCAGGACGCGGTTTCTGTGAAACTGGCCGATGGTGGCCGCTCGTCGTTTTCAATTGTCGTTGCAGCCAAAGCAGGAAAGCGGATTCGTGCGGTGGCAGAGAATCTCGCCGACTCTCTGCAGAGAATCACTGACGCAAAATTCCGCGTTCAGGCAGGAGACGGCACACGCGGCATAGCCGTCGGGCTCCCGCGACACTTTCCTGAACTTCCGACGGCTAACAAATGGAGCGAGGTCGCTGCGACCGAACGAGAAGATTATCTGCTGAAGACTCACACTGACGGAGTCTGGTTACTCGGCGCGACCAATCTGGCAGTCGAGCACGCGGTGTGGGACCTGCTTCACCGCCTCGGCTATCGCCAGTACTTTCCGGGCGAACACTGGGAGATCGTGCCCAAGCACCGCACGCTGATGATTGCCGTCGATACCCTGCAATCGCCCGACTACCACGGACGGAGAATCTGGTACGGCTATGGTCCGTGGGACTACGCCGTAGAACCGTACCGACAATGGTGTGCGCGGAACCGCGCGGTGATGGGGATCGCTCTGCACACCGGCCATGCGTACGGCGGCATCATTCGCGTGAACAAGTCGGAGTTTGACAAACATCCGGAGTACTTCGCTCTGGTCGATGGGCAGCGACGAGTGCATCCGCAAGGCAAGTTCTGTATCTCCAACGAGAGTCTCCGCTCGCTGGTCACGGCACATGCCGTCCGGCATTTTCAGCAGAATCCGGACGATGACAGCATTTCGCTCGACCCCAGCGACGGCGGCGGCTGGTGCGAATGCGAAGCATGTGCCAGTCTCGGCAGCGTCAGCACTCGTGCGCTCCTGTTGGCGAACGAGGCAGCGGCCGCAATCAATCGCAAAGACAACAACCCCGATGGCCGAACGCGATTCGTCGGCATGTACGCTTATAATTTTCATTCACCGCCGCCCACCATCCGCGTGCATTCCCAAGTCGTCATCAGCGTCGCCACTGCGTTCATCAAAGGGGGAAACCGCCTCGAAGACTTGATATCGGGCTGGTCGCGACAGGGTGCAATCCTTGGCATTCGTGAATATTACAGCGTGCATACCTGGGACCGCGATCTGCCGGCCCGCGCCCGTGGTGGCCGTATCGATTACCTGCGCGAAACAATTCCCAGTTTTCACGCCAGTGGTGCGCGGTTCATGTCGGCCGAATCGAGCGATAACTGGGGGCCGAATGGTCTCGGCTATTATCTCGCAGCGCGCATGTTGTGGGACGTCGATGAAGCCAAACAGGTCGATGACTTGACCGAAGACTTTCTCACCGGCTGCTTCGGCCCAGCGAAAGAACCGATGCGCGACTTCTATCAGCAGGTCGATGGATCAAAGCCGCACCTGGTGTTCGACGATCAACTCGGAAGAATGTTCCGCGCGATCGGCTCGGCAAAGCAACTGCTGGCCAGCGGCAAAACTGCCGCTTCCGGCGAACCACCAGAACGCATTGAAGCACGATTGAACGACTTGATCCTGTATGCCCGCTATGTCGACCTCTTTGACCGCTACCAGCGCGCCGAGGGCTTGGCACGGCAAGCGGCGTTCGAAGCGATGATTCGCCACGCGTACCGCATGCGGCAAACCATGCTCGTCCACGCGAAAGCGGTGTACCGCGACGTCGTCGCCCGCGACAAGAAGGTCTCGATTCCTATTGATGCCACGTGGTCGGTGGCTGAATCGAAGAATCCCTGGAAAACGAGTAC
>CAUZOL010000179.1:0-13650 GCA_963581435.1 Planctomycetota bacterium | reverse complement strand
ATCTGCCCCGTTGGTGAACCGTTCGACCGGCCGATTCGGCTGGGTGCCCTCATCTCCGGTGGTGGCACGACGTTGGTGAACTTCGTCGAGCAGATTGCCAATGGAACGTTGAACGCAGAAGTTGCCGTCGTAATTGCCAGCCGATCCGACTGCGCAGGAATCGCGCGGGCACAAGAAGCCGGACTGCACTGCGAAGTTGTTCCCCGCCGTTCGTTCGCAACGGTCGCGGAGTTCAGCGCACGGGTGTTCGAGGTGCTGCGCGAGGCAAAGGTCGATCTGGTGACGTTTGCCGGCTTTCTCTCGCTGCTCGAAATCCCCGCCGACTTTGATTGCCGGGTGATGAATATTCACCCGGCGTTGATTCCCGCGTTTTGCGGCAAGGGCATGTATGGACATCGGGTCCACGACGAGGCGATTGCCCGCGGCGTGAAAGTCAGCGGCTGCACGATTCATTTCGCCGACAATCAGTACGATCACGGGCCGATCATTCTGCAGCAAACCGTTCCGGTGGAAGCAGGCGACACGGCCGACGAGTTGGCGGCCCGCGTGTTTGGTGCCGAGTGCGAGGCATACCCCGAGGCGATTCGGCTGTTTGCCGCCGGGCGGCTAACGATTGATGGTGATCGTGTGATCGTTCGCTGAAAGGGGCCGCATTTGTTGCTGCGATGCGTTGCATCGCAGGTGATTGGCGCTCAGCGAACACGCGACTTGGCCCATCGATTGCGGAATCTTCCTCCGAACCGCCGGAACTTCCCCGCCCCCGACTGGAGCCGGTAACCGAGGATGCCGATAATTCCGATTGTGACGTATTGGCAAAGCGGAAGGTATAGGATAACTTTATCGGCACGGATGCAGATTGCCCCGTTTGACAGCAAACGGTGGGCAGTGGGCAGCAGTCGGCTTGTGGTGATACCGAATGGGGTTCGCCAACGAGTGGCGAAAGGGCGGCACGGATGAGAATCGTCATGGCGAGTTCGGAGGCGGTCCCGTTTGCAAAAACGGGCGGTCTGGCGGATGTTGCCACAGCCTTATCGAAATCGTTGGCGCGAGCCGGCCATGAAGTCTGGCTGGTTCTCCCCCATTATCCCCAGTCGATTCAGAAGCAAAGCGGTTTGGACGCCGACATCGAGCCGACGGGAGAAACGCTCGAAATACAGGTTGGCCCGAAACGCGTTGTCGGCAAAATTCTGAAGTCGTCACTCGCCGACAGCGACGTCAACGTGCTATTGATCGATCAGCCCGATTATTTCGACCGGCCCGGGCTGTATCAGGAGAACGGCGAGGACTTTTCCGACAATTGCGAACGGTTTGTATTCTTCAGCCGCGCCGTTCTCGCAGCAGCGCAACGGCTGGACATCCGGCCCGACATTGTTCACGCGAACGATTGGCAGACGGGGCTGATTCCTGCTCTGTTGAAATTGGAGTATGGACAGGTCGCCGGCTTCGAGAAAACGGCTTCCATCTTCACCATCCACAACATGGCCTTTCAGGGGCAGTTCTGGCATTGGGACATGGCCTTGACCGGCATCGACTGGAAGCACTTCAACACCAGGGAAATGGAATACTACGGCGACATCAATCTGCTGAAAACGGGCATCGTCTTCTGCGATATTGCAACGACGGTCAGTCCGACTTATTCGCAGGAAATTCAGACCGAAGAATTTGGTTGCGGTCTGCACGGCGTGTTGCAGGAAAAGGGCGACCGTCTCGTCGGCATTCTGAACGGCGTCGATACCGACGTCTGGAACCCGGAAACTGATCGGGCGCTCGCCGAGAATTACGCGCCACCGCGAAGCGGCGAGTTCAACGCCCTGAAACGTGCAAAGGGGGCTTGCAAAAGCAACCTGCAGGAACAGCAAGGCCTGCCCGTCCGCGCCGACGTTCCACTGTTCGGAATGATCTCGCGGCTGACCGATCAGAAGGGTCTCGATCTCACCGTCGATTGCGTCGATCGAGTCATCGGACTCGATATGCAGATGACGTTTCTGGGTACGGGAGATGCGCGCTATGAAGACTTCTTAAGCGATGCGGCCCGAAGGCACCCCGAGAAAATTGCAACGACAATTGGATTCGACGATGCGCTGGCGCGCCGAATTGAGGCGGGTGCCGACATTTTTCTGATGCCGAGCCGCTACGAACCATGCGGCTTAAACCAGATGTATAGCCAGATGTACGGCACGGTGCCGATCGTTCGCCGTGTGGGAGGGCTGGCCGATTCGGTCATCGATGCCAGCGGCGAAAATCTGGAGGCAGGAACCGCGACCGGTTTCTGCTTTGACAACTACGAAAGCGACGCGCTGCTCGATCAAATGCAGCGTGCGGTTCGCAGCTATTCCGACCACGACGAGTGGATGAAACTCGTACAAGCCGGAATGCAGCAAGACTGGTCCTGGAAACGCAGCGCTTCGGAATATTTGACGGCTTACCACCGTGCGAGCGAAATATAACTTGTTCCCAAGTTTCGGCTTGGGAACAAGGCACAACGCACACGATTCAACAGAGTTCTAAAACTCCATCCGGACGCGAACGCCCTATGCAACCCGTATCACTCGCCTTCTTCTGGCATCAACATCAGCCGTATTATCCCGACGACGTCTCCGGTCAGACGCTGATGCCGTGGGTTCGCCTGCACGGCACCAAGGATTACTACGGGATGGCGATGCACATTAAGGAAGTGCCCGAGTTCCGTTGTACGATCAACCTGGTTCCCAGCCTGCTGGTGCAACTCGATCGCTACACGAAACACGATGGCAGCGATCGGCATCTCGATGTGTCGCGAATGGCGGCCGACAGTCTGTCGGAAACCGACATGCATTATCTGCTCGACCATTTTTTCATGGCGAGTGTCGATAACATGATTCGCCCCCACTCCCGCTATTACGAACTGTATTTGAAACGCGGGCTGGGTGTCGATGCGGTCGATAAGGCGGCTCCGAGATTCTCCACTCGCGACATTCGCGATCTGCAAATCTGGAGCAACCTGACGTGGATGCACGAAATTGCCTTCGAGCAAGACAGCGAACTGAAGGCGTTTCGCGAGAAGGGTCGCAACTGGAGTGAAGACGAAAAAAGCTGGCTGCTCGACAAACAACTCGACATCGTCCGGCAGGTCATTCCGCTGCATCGTGAACTCTCGGAAGGCGGGCAGGTGGAATTAACCACCACGCCGTTCTTCCATCCCATTCTGCCATTATTATGGGACAAACGCAGCGCGCGACAGGCGATGCCGCAGTGTCCGCTTCCGAAGAATCTCGACTCGTACCGCGACGATGCCGTCCTGCATATCCAGCGGGCCGTCGCCTTTCATAAGGAACAGTTTGGGTCCGCCCCACGAGGAATGTGGCCGTCGGAAGGATCTGTTTCGCATGAGATCATTGCGGCGATTGCCGATGCCGGGATTGAGTGGATCGCGACTGATGAGGAAATTCTGGCGGAATCGACCAACGGCTGGATTTCCCGCGACGGGAACGGCCACATGCGTCATCCGGAAATGCTGTTCCGACCGTGGCAGATTTCCGATGGCGAAGATCGGCTGCAAATCGTCTTCCGCGACCACGCGCTCAGCGATCTCATTGGTTTTCACTACCAGCGCAGCTCGGCCGAACATGCGGTCAACGATTTGCTGGGGCGTGTCGAAGGGATTGCCCGTGCAGTCGAGCCGAACAATGCCGGCCGCCCCGCGCTGGTGCCGATCATCCTCGACGGCGAGAATTGTTGGGAATACTTTGCAGACGGCGGCGTCGATTTTCTGCGAAACCTTTATCGCCGTTGTGCCGATCACAAATCGATCCAGCCGGCGCGCATTATCGACTATCTGCAGGAACATCCAGCGACTGACCGCATCAGTCATCTGTTCGCGGGCAGTTGGATCTCGCATAACTTTGCGATCTGGATCGGACACCACGAAGACAATTCTGCGTGGGATCTGCTGCATCAGACCCGCGAGTTTCTGAAACAGACGGAAGCGGACGGAAAAGCTGCCGCCGATGTACTCGCGAAAGCCTGGGATGAATTGTTCATTGCCGAAGGAAGCGACTGGTTCTGGTGGTTCGGCGACGATCACTCGTCGGCGCAAGACGCGCTGTTCGACCAACTGTTTCGCAAGCATTTGCAGAATGTTTATACCTTGTTAGATGCAGCGTGTCCCTCGGCGTTGAACCAACCAATTACCAGTGCCGTGCAGCGTGCCATTCATTCACAACCGACAGGTTTCCTGCCGGTGAAAGTCGATGGACGACACAGTTACTTCGAGTGGATTTGTGCCGGCCACTACGAGAGCGGCAACGAGCGAGGAACGATGACGATCGTTACCGACCAACTGTTACGCGAAATCTATTTTGGGTTCGACGTCGAACGATTGTTGATTCGCATCGATACGCTCGGAGACGCAACCGACGATCTGGATCAACTGGACGAAGTTCGCGTGCGATTTCTCGAACCGGCAGCCACTGAAATCCGACTCACCGGGTTCCGGAAGCGTCAGGTCAGTGGAAAGCTGTACCGAAAAGGCCGCGCGGTTGCCAAAGCGGAGGTTGAGGCGGCTTGCGATTCGATTCTCGAAGTGAGTGTCGGTTTCTCCGACTTGCGCGTCGGCACAGACGACCCGATTCAAATGCACGTCGAGGCAATCGCCGACGAGCAAAGCATCGATCGTGCACCGCAGGAGGGAAATCTCGAACTGTCGGTTCCCTCGCCCGATTTCGAGCTAATGATGTGGCAGGCATGATAGAACGCTGAATGATGAATGCTGAATGACGACATTCTGACATTCGAAAATGGACGATAACAAAGCCCGCCGGCAGCGTCCGGCGGGATCATGACAATGAAGACAGCGAATCGGCAATCACGCCGATTCCTTGACAGCCAGGACAGAACAGCATGCCGGAGTTGCGTAAGGACCCCATCGTAGGCCGCTGGGTGATAATCGCCCCCGATCGCGCCAAGCGGCCGGAAGATTTCACCCACGAATTCAAAACGAGTACCGACCGGTTCGATCCGTTCATGGAGGGGAACGAAGAATCGACACCCCCGGAAATCCTGGCTTACCGCGAGCCAGGAACCGAACCGAATGGTCCGGGGTGGCGCGTGCGCGTCGTTCCGAATAAATTTCCGGCGCTTCAGATCGAAGGCAACATCGACAAACGCGGCGACGGTATGTACGACCTGATGAACGGCGTCGGTGCGCACGAGGTGGTTATCGAATGCCCACACCGTGAAACGAACATGGCCGAACTCAGCGTCGATAACATTCGCGAAGTCCTCTGGGCTTACCGAGACCGGCTGGTCGATCTCAAGCGAGATCCGCGATTGGTGCACGGACTCATCTTCAAAAACAAAGGCGCCGCCGCCGGCGCTTCGCTGGAGCACAGTCATTCACAGCTAATCGTCTCTTCGGTGGTTCCCATTACCGTTTGGGAAGAGATGGCCGGTTCGCTGGAGTTTTACAATTTTCGGGGTCGTTGCATTTACGACGACATGATTCAGCAGGAACTTGCCAACGGCAGCCGCATCGTGCTGGATACACCCGGCTTTGTGGTATTCTGCCCCTTCGCCAGTCGCTTTCCTTTCGAAACCTGGATTGTGCCCAAACAACATTCCAGCCATTACGAAAACATACCGCGGCAGGGGATTGAAGAACTGGGCATGGTGATGAAGACAGTTCTGTGCAAGCTGAGGACGGCACTCGATGACCCGCCGTACAACTATGTGCTTCATTCTGCTCCCTTCGACTCAACAGATCTTCCGCATTATCGTTGGCACATTGAAATTTTTCCCCGACTGACGCGTGTCGCTGGCTTTGAGTGGGGCAGTGGATTCTACATCAACCCGGTTATGCCCGAAGAAGCGGCTGAGTTCCTGCGTGATATTGAAGTGGACATCGAACAGCCGTCGAAAATATCCGCTGCGGCTTCGTAGCAATTGAATATCAGTTCGGGAAAAACAAACATGTGGTCGCCGGTAAAATGATCACCCTCGATCGACACTCAACCACCATAGCGGCTAACCGTTTCCTCCCCGGAGAGAAAGGACTCTTTCCATGACCGTGGGCATCAGGCTCGCTTTGGTCCTGCATAATCATCAGCCCGTCGGAAATTTCGACGGGGTGTTTGAGGCGGCGTACCAGGACAGCTACGCACCGTTTCTCGACGTCCTCGACGAGTTTCCCGAGGTTGCCATCTCGCTGCACACATCGGGTAGCTTGTTGGAATGGATCGTCGATGCGCATCCGGAATATATCGATCGACTGCGATCGCTGATTGAACGCGGGCAGATCGAGATCGTCGGCGGACCGTTCTACGAGCCAATTCTCGCCGGCATCCCTCGCCGCGATCGCATCGGCCAAATCACCGCGTATGGCAAGTACCTCGACGGCCTGTTCGGCGGCCCCGTTCGCGGAATGTGGGTTCCCGAGCGCGTCTGGGAACCTTCGTTTGCAGCCGACGTTGCCGAGGCGGGAATCGAGTACACCGTACTGGACGACTACCATTTCCGTAATGCCGGACTGAACGAAGATCAATTGCACGGCTACTATTTGTGCGAAGATGAAGGACAGCTGCTCAAAATCTTTCCCGGCAGCGAACGCCTGCGGTACACCATCCCCTTCCAGGAACCGCAGGCCACCATCGATTATCTATGCAGCATCGCCGAAAAGGCACCGGGTACGATTGTGACCTTCGGTGATGACGGCGAAAAATTCGGCACCTGGCCCGGCACGAAGAAACACGTTTACGAAGAGGGCTGGCTCCGCCGTTTTCTCCAAACGCTGTGCGACAATCGCGATTGGCTGCAAGTTGTCACCTTGGCCAATGCAGTCGATAACGTCTCGCCGTTGGGTACCTGCTATCTACCCGATTGCAGCTACCGCGAGATGACCGAGTGGGCGCTACCCACCGAACGGCAATCGCGGTACCTCGAACTGACACATCGGCTCGAAGAGAGTCCCGAATGGCGGGGGGCGTTGGATTTCATTAAAGGGGGCTTCTGGCGTAACTTCCGTGTGAAGTACCCCGAGGCCAATGAAATGTATGTCCGCATGCTCGAATTGAGTGGGCGGATCGATGAGATGCTGCAAGCCGAAAACAGCCCCGATCAACTCGAAGCGTTACAGCGGGCGAAACTGGAATTGTACCGCGGCCAATGCAACTGCACGTATTGGCACGGCGCGTTCGGCGGGCTTTACTTACCGCATTTGCGCGACGCTATTTACCGTCATTTGATTGCGGCCGACACCGCATTGGAAGCCGCAGCGGAGCGCACCGATCGCTGGACGCAAATCGATGCCGCCGATTTCAACCTCGATGCCCGCAAGGAAATCCGCATTGCTGGCGAACGGCTGGTGGCGTATCTCGCGCCGTCGCGCGGCGGGCATCTTTATGAATTGGACATTCGCAGCACAAAGCATAACCTGCTGGCAACGCTCAACCGCCGGCCCGAACCGTATCACCAGAAAGTCATCGAAGCAGGACAACGCCAACGCGACGGCAACGGCGACGACGAAAACAACGTGGCCAGCATTCACGACATGGTCCGTTTCAAGCAGCCCGACCTCGACAAAAAACTCGCCTACGATAACTGGCCCCGCAAAGCGCTGGTCGATCACTTCCTGCAGCCCGGACTGAGTCTCGAAGCATTTCAGGCGGGCGGCGGAGAAGTGGGCGACTTTGTCACCGGCGTTTACGAGTCCCGCCTGAGGCGATCGGACGAATGGGTCGAAGCCTCGATGACGCGCGAAGGCCGCGTCGGTCCGTACCAACAACTGTGCGTGGAAAAGTCGGTGCGGCTCGATTCCAGTCGCGGCTGTCACCTCAAGGTCACATACCAGTTGAGCAATCTGCCAGCCAACGTGCCATTGCATTTCGGCGTGGAATTCAACTTCGCGGGCATGGCTGCGAATAACGACGACCGTTATTACTACGATGCCGACGGTCGGCAACTGGGCCGCCTCGAAGCGGTACAATCGCTCGCAGAGACCACGCGAATTGGACTGGTTGACGAATGGCTGGGTGTCGATGTTGCCGTCGAATCGTCGCAGCCGGCCGGCTTCTGGACCTTTCCCATTCAAACCATCAGCCAATCGGAAGGCGGCTTTGAACTCGTTCATCAAAGCTGCATGGTTATGCCGCACTGGGAATTCATGGCCCCCGCCGATGGCAAATGGAGCGTCGAATTGAATCTGGCAGTCGATACATCCGCCGCCCAAGCGCGACAATTGCTGGAACCGGCAACCGTTGGTTGATGACGTGTCGTAGGAATCGTTGGACGGTCTCGTGTCCGGTCGCGCAAACTGCGCAAAGTCTGATGCCCGCCGTCGCCACTTGTTACGGCCAGTTGTCACTGCCGACCAATTCCAATCGTCACGCGTCAAGCCCATGCCATCTACACGTCGATCAATCAAAAAGCGATGCTGCGGTCCCTTCAGAGAAGCCATTTGTCATTTGAATCGTGAACCATGACAATCAACCGTTCACAATCTCTATTGCTCATCGGCTTCGCCGTACTCCTTTGCGGCTCCGGCTGCGTCTACCGCAGCCCGCTGAGAACCTGTCGCCTTTGGGCCGACTACAACACGCTGGGTACACCGGCGATGTTCATCGAAGAGACCGACCATCTTCCGTACCACGCGCCGCGCGTCGAGCGTTATCGCTGGATGTACAATCTCGACACGGTCGCACAGCGACACAACGGCGGCATCTACCGGGCATCCGCATTTGCGCCCAGCCAACGCATTCTGTCAAACCAACAACCATCGATTCCCGCTCCCAGCGAGTCGCCCGCCGACAACCCCATGACGCCGGACATGCAAATCCCGCCACTGCCGTCGAAACTGCCCCGGCACTTCAATTCGATTGACGACGCTCCCGGCCCCGCCACGCCGATTCCCCAATCGCGGACACCGAAGCGCAAGGAAATCGTCGGTCCCACCGCATCCGGAAACGAACTCATTTTCCCACCACGCTTCTAACAACCTCTACAAGTCGCCATTCTTGACGCGCATGTCGAGGAGTCGCGCCTGCATGTCCGTCTCAGATTTGGCGACGTAGACATCTGAGATTTTTCGTCAAGCGGTATTGACCAACGTCGGAAGAATGAATTCGGTCAGCCGCGATTGGAAATCGTCACTTCCGTTTCGTACGCGCGATGGGGTTTACGTGCGCGGTCGGAGTCGGGCATGAAGCCGCTCTTTACGTTTTCGATCTCTTCGGAGGCATCCTGAATACAGAACACACGAAATTTCTTGTTCGCTGCAATTTCACGATCGGGCCGAAAGAAAAAGCCGACACCGGTCGTTTTCAGTGGTGTGAATTCGCCGGACGTGCGGTAGATGTCACCCGCATGGAACAGCAGTAACTCATCCTTCTCGATCCGTGCAGCCGCTGAGGGATATAAGACGACTGCGTACGACTCTTCTTCCGAACAGTCGAGAGCCGCATAGGCAGTAACACGTTCAAATCCCGGCAATTCGGTTTCGCGAATCGTTTCTAACCGGATGTGAATTGCAACAATTTGCTCGTTCAGTTTGCCCTGCTCCGCTTGATGTTCAATTCGATGTGTCGGTTCGCGCTCGGTGACCGACTCGTAGTAGCGGAGCTTCAATTTCAGTCGCGTCAGTTCCGCTCGCAGATCGTGCATCTCCTGCAGCACCGCATCCGTTGGCACGGCCCGCGCATCAACCAACGCCGCCGATTTTGTACGTGGCACATTGTCGCCCAACAAGAACACAGCGATGTAAACGCCCGCAACACACAACAACACGGCGAGTTTTTGCATGGTTGTCTCTGCTGGTTAATGCCAAAGTCAACGAAAGGGGGACTGGGGCGTATCGCGGCGGAACTCCCTGGAACATTTTATCATCAATAATCGTCCTGTTCTTGCAAGGCAGTCCTTGTCGAATCATTGGGATTGCTTTTGGGAACTCAATCGATTGGAAGCACCAGGAATGCCCTCGGCGGACTCCGCTTTGCATCCAGTTATCCAGTCGAAACCGGAACCTGCTGTTGTTTGAATCGTTCGGGGGGATGTAAGATGGCGAGGGCTTAAGTCCTCTGGAACACGTTCTCTGTCGGCAGTCGTCGGCTGTGGCACGCACTCTCTTCCTTTCGATGCTCCAGTCATCTTCCGACGCAGGTTTTGATCGCATGAAACACGCATCACATTCCGTCATGTCGGCACGCATCGTGTTCGCGCTCGCCGTGATCGTCTGTCTGGCTGCTGTTTCCATCTCGCCAGCGCAGGAAGACAAACAGGAGAAACAGAAAGCCAACCGGCAGGATTCTGCCATTGCCAGCACTTACCTTTTCGTAATTCGCGATGACGATCTTCACCGCGAACTACGGCTGAGCGATACACAGATCGACTCGATCCGTAAGGTCACCGACAAAATCGACGGACCGCTTTGGTCGACTCGCAATAAGTCGTTCGAAGACGGAACCCGCGTGGTGTTGCAACTGGTCACGCAGGCAGAGGCAGGACTTGCCGGCATTCTGTCACCATCAGCGCAACTGCGGCTGAAACAAATTGTGCTCCAGATTCAAGGACCCAGGGCAATTCTCAGTTCTACTGTCGCCAAACAACTCAACGTCACCGAAGAACAGAAATCGAAGATCCAGAAGACGATCGACGAAACGGCCAAGTCCCTGGCCGATATCCAGACTCAATTGAACGCCGCCGCGAAAGAATCGACGCGAAGATCGCTCAGCAGGAAATCCGCTCGAATTCGCAGTGACGAGAAGTCAACGATCCTCTCTCACTTGACCAGAACACAGCGGAGCCGCTGGATGTCGATGATCGGCCGATCGGTCGATACGTCAAAGATGGGAACCGGGATCGCCTTCAAAGCACCGGAATTGAAACAGACTGGGAGCTGGGTCAACTCGAAGCCTCTGAAGCTTTCAAACCTGGAAGGCCAAGTGGTTGCAGTTCATTTTTATGCCTTCCAGTGAATTAACTGCATTCGCAATTATCCCTGGTACAGGGATTGGGACAAGAGCTTCTCGAAGAACGGGCTGACAATCATTGGTGTTCACACACCGGAAACGTCATCCGAAAAAAACAAAGACAGCGTGCGAGAGAAGGCCGAAAAGGACGACCTGAAATTCCCGATCATCATCGACAACGACAAGTCCAACTGGAACGCGTGGGGCAATTCCATGTGGCCCAGCGTTTATCTGATCGACAAGAAAGGGTACGTCCGTTACTGGCACTACGGCGAATTGGATTGGAACGACAACGGCGGCCAGATCCTCATGAAAAAACGGATTGAGAAGCTGCTCAAGGAATAGGGAGTGAGGTCAGCTCGGTGAAGGGTGGCTGGGGTCGGCCAACGCGACTGACGCAGAAAATCATGACGACATCTCGATGGGTAACTGCGGAACTTCGCCTGCGACAATTGCGGGCAGATGCACGCGGAACCCCCGAGGAAACATGGTGTCGGTGGTTGCAAGCAACTCGGAAATCGACCACCAGCGCACCTCAACAATCGCCTCCGGGCTTCGGTTTGCCACAGCGGGACGGCTCTGTTGGATCCTCACCAGGAAGTAGTGTTCGGTTTGCTTAAACCGACTACCGTGGACTTCAAGTTCAAATTGACTGGTCCAGATGTGGGGACCTATTGAAGCGGTCAATCCCGTCTCTTCGAAAAGCTCCCTCTGCGCAGCCGCCCGATGATCCTCCCCTGGCTCCAGAGCACCGCCAGGCGGGACCCAAAAGACCTCGCTTCCTTCCATTAACTTTGATCGCGAATAAGCAACCAGAAGAATCGCATTGTCAGCATCGATCACGACTGTGCGGGCAACTTTTCTGGTGGGAAGATTCGTCATTGGAAAAGCGGGCGAATGTTGCGGGTGAGCGTCGGAGTCGCTGGGATCGACCAACGTGAGCGCCCAGACGATCCATCACCGAAACGACGTAATAACCAAGAGAAACAGCAGAAAGAGGATTGGTCCCGCAAGTGAAAGACACGAGCCCAATTTTGCATATGTGCGTTTTCGGTTCGGCTGGAAGAAGCCGATCACTGCCAATACGAGACCAAGCGGAACTCCCACGGCATAGGTGGCAAGTGGAATAGTCAGTGCATAAATAATCCCTTGATTATCCGTGATGCCAAGGAGTACGGCAGCAATGACGCCAAGCTGCATCACCAACATCAACGCACCAACAACACATTAGGCGATTCCGAATTCCGCATGTTTCATGACATCACATCGACTGAACGAGAACGCAAATCAGGCTTCAGCCTGACGTGCGTTACTTAAGAACACGCTCGAAGTCCGCGACCGCCTAACGAGTTGTCGATGACGACACATTGATTCGAAGAAAAAAGCGGGGCAGGCGCAGGTCGGTGAAACAGTCCCTTCGTCATTTATCATACAGCGGTTTGGCCAGCAGTCCCTTGCGGGGACCTGTCTTTAATCGCAGGACGCTGCCTTTCTTCATCGCTTTGCAAATCTCGGCAACGCCGTTCTGCATCCCTTTCAGATCGCTGGCAGAAATTCTGCAACCTTGAATGGTCCAACTCTCGCCGAGAACAAGACTGGCCTTGCGAATCGTGTATCCACCTTTCGGCCGTGTCCGCTTATCGATTTCCAGCAAGAACATCACATCCACATCCGAATCGCGCGACGTTTGGTAGGCGTCATGAATGGTCTTCCGTAATTTCTTCACAGCCACCCGTCCCAGCGAATCGCCTCCCCGCAAGACGAAGCAATTGGCCAAATCAGCCCGCGCCGGCGTGCAGAGGATCAGACTGTAGGCCAATAGACTCAACAAAATGGTTTTCATTGTGATTTTCTCGCAGAGTCCAAAACAAGTCCGGCTTCAGTGACCTACGTTATATGAGCTGACGTACCCGCCTTGTGTCAGACGGCGTCGAAAAATCAGGAATCCGCCCATTTCTGAAATTAAAATCCCTCTACACCCAAGAAATTGTCGTCCCCGGACCGCAAAACTAGCTCGGAGTCAGAAACTTCCCGCGCCGCAGGTCCACTGCCTTCGTTTCTTGTCGATTCGGGTGAATGAGTTCCAGCCGAATGTTCTTGCCTGCCGGTCCAGCGATCATACGGAAGAACTCTTTGCGAGTCTTTCCTGCGACGGAAACATCGTTCACTTTCCGAATCGCAAAACCGGCCGACAGACCGGCGCGACTTGCCGGCGATCTCGGAAAGATGTCTGTAATGCGAACAGTGCCACTCTCTTTATCGACGACCGGAACAATTCCGAGCCCCTCAATCTCTCGCACCAGACCGGTCCCGAGTTTCTTACCGCGAAGCAAATCAATCGCACGTTGCGCCAGAATTCTGTTCGGCAGCTGAACTCTGGTCGCATTGGCTGCGATATACACGCCGACCTTGGACTTCACACCAAGAATGAATTTCGTGCTGTATCCCGGCACACCTCCGCCGTGCATGACGAGCTTGTCTCCATCCACCTCTCTGATACCGAAATCCAAACCACTCGCGCCAAACTGCCGTTTTCGCATTTCGTTGACCGAATCTTCGCTTAAAATCGATACGCCTTTGTGTTTGCCTCCATTGAGATGCGTTAACAGAATTCTTGACATTGCAGGAACGCTCAAATACGCATCCCCGGCCGGATAGATATCAAACCGAATCCGACCCACTGGAACAGCTTTCCGGTTTTGTAGTCGATAGGGGA
>CAUZOL010000178.1:0-13654 GCA_963581435.1 Planctomycetota bacterium | reverse complement strand
CTCATCGTGATACGTGGGGCAGCCCCTCGTCGCCCGTTTGGATTGTCGCTACAATGTGCTGCGTTGTTTGGCCGCTGCATTGTGCCCACGGCCATCCTTCGCTGCTGCCATTTAATGAAACAGCGGTGTGTTGCAGATGGTCACATATTTGAAAGGCGACGCCGAATCTCGATGAGTGTTTCACCAGAACAATCCGGTCGATCTGCCGACGTGGTGGACAATGCCTTGGCGACGCTTCGGCGCGGCGGAATGTTGATTGTCGTCGATGCCAAGGAGCGGGAAGACGAAGGCGACTTCATTTGCGCCGCCGAGTCGATCACGCCAGAAACCGTCGATTTCATGCTGACGCACGGACGCGGAAAGTTATGCGTTCCGTTGGTGCAGGAAGCGGCCGATCGACTGGAATTGCGGCCCATTGTTGAAGACACGCGAAACACGGCGCTGCATCGAACGCATTTTCTTACGCCTGTGGATCACGTCGATGCCGGTACGGGCGTTAGCGCTGCAAACCGGGCACTGACGATCCGCGCGCTGAGCGATCCGCGATCGTCCGCAAGCGATTTTGTTCGTTCAGGACACATCGATACGCTGCTGGCAAAAGAAGGCGGAGTGCTGCGAAGGGCAGGGCATACCGAGGCGACGGTCGATTTGATGCGGTTGGCCGGGATGAAACCGGTCGGCACCCTGATTGAAATCCTCAGCAGCAGTGGACACGGGATGGCTGGCTCTGCCGAACTGCGGGAACTCTCAGAGCGATTCGACATTCCAATTCTCGGCATCGACGAGTTGATTCGCTACCGCCGCGTGCGCGAGCAACTCGTGCATCGTATGGCCGAAGTACAATTGCCGACGAAGGACTACGGGACGCCGACGGTGATCGGGTATCGCGTCGAGCACGAACAGCAGGAACCGTTGGCAATTGTCTGGGGCGATTTGCAGTCGGCAAAGGCTCCACTAATTCGGATGCACTCGTCCTGCTTCACCGGCGACCTGCTCGATTCGCTACGCTGTGACTGCGGCGACCAGTTGCACATGGCGATGGAGCAAATCCACCAGGAAGGCACCGGCGCGGTTGTTTACCTGCCACAGGAAGGACGCGGCATCGGCCTGATGGCAAAGCTGAAAGCGTATGAATTGCAGAGTGAAGGGTACGACACAGTCGAGGCCAACGAGAAGCTCGGATTTAAGGCCGACATGCGCGATTACATGGTCGGCATGCAGATTCTGAAAGACCTGGGCCTGACGGACATCCGACTGCTGACGAACAATAAGAAGAAGACCGACGCCCCGATGCTGACCGGGATGGACCTGCGGATTGTCGAGCAGATTTCCATCATCGCCCCGCCGAACGAAAACCGTCGGCGTTATCTTGCCACCAAACGCGATAAGCTTGGGCATTTGCTGCCGGATGACGACTGAAGATCCCACGGGGCGCTGCCCGTGGGCTTTGGGCGCCGTTGTCCGCACAATGAGAATTCAAACCAATTGGTGGATTGGTTGATTGCCGGTGATGGTTCGTTCGACGTCGGTGGGTATGCCGGGCAGAATGCGGACTTCGCCGATGTTGAACAGGGTATGCATGACGGTCGCCAGCACGTTGCCGCTGCTAATGGGAGTGGTTGCCGGCGCACTGCCAGTGCGGTCGGACCGTCCGATGACCTGTCCCATTTTCAGCCCGCCGCCACTGAATGCCAACGTGCACTGATTGCCCCAATGATCGCGGCCTCCGTTCTTGTTGATGCGCGGAGTGCGACCGAACTCTCCAAGAATCACCAGTAGAATCTTGTCGCTCAGCCCGCGCTGTTCGACGTCTTCGATAAATGCCGAAACGGATTTATCGACCGCCGGCGTCAACGAATTCAGCCCGTCGGCCATCGTGTATTCTTTTCCGCCGCCGTGCATGTCCCACCCGCCTTGAGTGACGGTGACAAATCCGCAGCCCGCTTCACAAAGCCGCCGCGCCAACAGCATTTGCTTTCCCAACGCGACGGCAGAAAATTGCGTTGCGTAACTGTTACGTTTCTTGACGGCAGAGGTTGGCTCAAATTCGCCGGTGTCGTAACGTGCGATGGTTTTAGGATTTTCCTGCGAGAGATCGAACGCATCGGCGACGCCGCGCATCAACACGTCGAACGCCTGTTGTTGAAATCGGTTGGACGATTCGACGATGCTGTCGGCATCGAAACGATGACGCAGCTGATCCAGTTCGTGCAACAACGTTCGCCGGTCGTCGAGTCGTTTGCCTTTGAGGACCAGCCGCATGTTGTCGATGATTTCACCGCCGGCCGACGGATCGAACGGTTTGTAAACCGACGACAACGAACCCGTTTGCGAGACGCGGCCGACGTTGTGGTACAGCTTCTTGTATTGCGTACCGACAACGCTGGGCGTAATCAGCGCGTTCTCGGGCATTCCGGTCGCCGAGTCGGTCAAGCCGGCAACCCGTGCATACAGCGCCCCCATCATCGCGCCGGTTGGGTTACCGCCGGCCATCACATGCATGGCCGCCGGACCGTGGCTCGATATTCCGTGCCGATACGATCGAACGACCGCCATCTTGTCGGCCAATGCGGCAAGCTTGGGAAACGTGCCGCCAAAAGTGACGCCGGGAATCGCTGTCTTCACTTCACCAGTGATGCTGCGGATTTCGTGCGGCGCGGTCATTTTGGGGTCGAACGTCTCAAACTGCGTCGGCCCGCCCTGCAGGTTCAAGACGACGACCGACTTGTCCTTAACCGCTCCGCTTCCGGCCGCCGCTCCCGCTTTCGCAGAAAACATCGATGCCAGTGACAGCCCGCCGATGGCTGAGGTACCAACCCGCAACAATTCGCGACGGGTTGTTCCACGGTCACAGCAGCTATCGAAAATCGTAAGCATGCGGAGGCCCTAAACGAGGTACGCTTGCCGTTACCGATCATTTTGTCCACGACCGGAACACAACGTCAACAGGTTATCACACTCACGCCCCAATTGGGAACAGAGTTGCTCGATGCGTTTCGGCGTGTCGTTTCGCCCGACCACGATAACACGCTTGCGCATCTCGCCAGAAGTTGACACGAACAACAGAATTACGACATACTACCCTCACATCGGACAAGGTTGATGTTCGATATTAGGAAGTGATTGGAATTGCCCACGCCCCTGCAGGATTTCTCATGACACGCCCGAACTCCCGTTGCCCCGGACCAATTTCGCGTCGCAGTTTTCTGCAGACCGGCACACTGGGTTTGGGCGGACTGGCATTGAGCGATTTGCTCCGATTGCGCGCCGATGCTGCAACGGGCGGAGCCAGCGGTTCCGACACTTCGGTGATCTTCGTCTGGCTTCCGGGCGGTCCGCCGCACATGGAAACGTACGACATGAAGCCGGATGCGCCGTCGGATTACCGAGGCGTGTTCAATCCGATTTCGACAAACGTTGCCGGAATGGACATCTGCGAGTTGATGCCAAGGCATGCCCGCATCGCCGACAAATTTAATATCGTCCGTTCCATCGCCCACAAATTCGCCGACCACGGTGGCGGTCACAAACGCTTCCTCACGGGCCGTCAGCCAAAAACTCCGACCGGCTTCGTCAACGACGCGCCCGCCGTCGGGTCGATTGTGGCCAAGATGCGCGAAGATCGTAACATCGGTATTCCGAATTACGTTTCCATAACGAGTGGCGGCCGCGCTGCCGTTGATACATACAGTTTCGGTGCCGCGTACATCGGCCCGTCATACGTGCCGTTCAATGTGCCGGGCGATCCCGGCGAAGAAAAATTCCAGGTTCGCAATCTGGGGTTGTCGGCCGCGATGGAAAACCGGCTGGACGACCGTGAATCCCTGTTGACCGGATTTGATCGGCTGCGGCGGAGTGTTGATTCGAGCGGCCTGATGGACGCAATGGACCAGTTCAACCAGCAAGCCGTTGAGCTATTGACCAGCGACAAAGCGCGCAACGCATTCGATCTTTCACACGAAGATCCGAAACTCCGCGACCGCTACGGACGGCATGCGTGGGGACAACGGGCGCTGATGGCCCGGCGGTTGGTCGAAGCGGGCAGCAGCTTTGTGACGTTGGTGATGGAGAACCCATACGTTTCTGGAATCACACATCCAAAGAACGGCGTTTACAACTGGGATTCGCACGCCGTCAATTGTCACATGAACGAAGACCTGAAAAATCGGATGCCGATATACGATCAGGCGGTCACCGCGCTGGTCGAGGATTTGCACAACCGTGGGTTGACGGAAAAGGTGTTGTTGATCGTCACCGGCGAATTCGGCCGTACGCCGCGCGTCAACACGCAGGTGGGCAGCCAAACCGGCGTCATGCAACCGGGACGAGATCATTGGCCGAATGCGATGTCGCTGCTGACCTGCGGCGGTGGAATGCGAACCGGCCAGGTAATCGGCGAAACAAATTCCAAGGGCGAACATCCCCAGGAACGCCCACTGACCCCCAACGACCTGTGGGCGACAATGTATCGTCACCTCGGCATCGATTGGGAAACCGCATTCCCCGACCACAGCGGTCGCCCAATGCCGATTTTGCCCTTCGGTGACCCGATCGCGGAATTGACCTAGGCGAGCGGGGGGCGTAAGCCCCCTGATTCCCAAAACGATGCTCGGCGTGCAAACGCGCAGAAATCGCTGGAACGCATCAGGGGGCTTACGCCCCCCGCTCGCCTGATTGACGATCAAACCCGTGAACCAGTTCAACGAATCGTTCGCCGCGTTTGGCGAAGTTGGGAAACCAATCGTAACTCGCGCAGCCGGGCGAGAGCAACACGACATCACCCGGCGATGAGTGATCGACGGCCCAGCTGAACGCCTCGTCGAATGAACGCTGGCAACTCATTGCCGGCTGAATCGCCTTTGCCAACAGCAACTCGCGCAGTGAATCGGCCGTCTGTCCCATCAACGCGACGGCTTTGACACCACTTGCAATCACATCAGCCAGCGGCGCGAGATCGACACGCTTGTCGTATCCGCCGGCAAGTAGTACGACCGGTTCCTCGAACGCACCCAGTGCGGCGGTGACCGATTCCGGGGTCGTTGCAAGCGAATCGTTGTAAAATCTACGGCCTTGTACCTCGGCGACGAATTGCAATCGGTGTGGTAGCGATTGAAATCGTTCCAAGCCAAGTTGCACATCGGCAATTGACACACCAATAGCCAACGCAGCGGCCGTGGCTGCTGTCGCGTTTTGCAGGTTGTGTTCACCCGGCAGTGTAAGCCACTCTTTTAGCGGGAACACCTCAACCTCGTCACTTCTGCGATGCGTTGCATCGCAGCTATCGACGCCAACAGCTGCGATGCTACGCATCGCAGACGGGGATTCCGAATCACACCCGCCGAAATACCACCGCCATCCGCGCGTCGGCCATTGCCGCACATCGGCGTCATCCCCATTCAAAACCGCCCCCTGCTCGCCCGACTGCCAGCGCAGAATACTCTGCTTCGCTTGCCGATAAGCGTCCAGCGTTTTGTGCCGATCGAGATGATTCGGGCTGAAGTTGGTGACGACGGCGACATCGGGGGCCGCCTTCAGCCGGTCAAGTTCTTCGAGTTGAAAGCTGCTCAGTTCCAGCACACACCAGTCATCGGATTGAATGTTGTCAATTTCGGGCAGCAGACTCTTGCCGATGTTCCCGCCCAGCCACGTGCGCATTCCGGCCGCCTTGAGGATGGAATGGATCATTGCCGTCGTCGTCGATTTGCCGTTGCTGCCGGTCACCGCGACGACCTTCCCGCGGTTGAACTGCCAGAACAAATTCATCTCGCACGAAAGTGGCACATCGGCGCGGCGGGCGATGTCGAGAAATCGATTCTCCGGCGACACCGCCGGGTTGACGACAACCAGGTCGGTATCGCGAAAGTCGTCTTCCACGTGTTCACCGAGACGAAACCGATCGATCTTTAATCCGTCAAGTGCTGAGAGCACATCTGCCAGTTCCGTTTCCGTCGCCAGATCGGTCACAGTCACACGCGCCCCGCGCTCGGCGAGAAATTGCACTGCGCCGAGACCACCGCCGAATCGACCCAGCCCCATCACGGTGACGCGCCGGTTGCGGAACTCGGTTGTCATTGAAGAGCGACTCATACGTTCGGAATATCAGTTTGCCGAAATTCTGAGAAGAGCAAACGTTGCCTGACAGGCGTCGCTGAATTGCAACTGCGAACTGTCACCGGTAGGCTGGGCGAGGTGTCGTGGCGGTCCCGTTAGCTGACCTGTTACTCACCACAATTATTCACACATCAATACAGAGAGAACCGTATGATATTCGCCGCCGCCGCTAATTGGCTGGGACTTGGAGTTGCCGACTGGGCCATCCTCGCTGTGTATTTCGTGGTTATTCTGGTGATCGGACTGTGGTCGATCACCAAAGTGAAGACGACGGCCGACTTTTTCATGGGCGGCCGCCGCTTCGGCAAAGTCTTCATGATGTTCTTCGCGTTTGGCTCGGGGACCAGTAGCGAGCAGGCCATTACCGTTGTCGCCGGAACCTGGCGAATGGGACTGGTGGGCATCTGGTGGCAATTCTTGTGGCTGTGGGCGACGCCGTTTTACTGGATCGTTGCACCGATCATGCGCCGCATGCGGGCGCTAACAACCGCCGACTTTTTCGAAAGCCGTTACAACAGCAGCACCGCGACGCTGTATTCGTTTTACGGCATCGTGATGGCGATTGTGTTCATCGCTGGCGGACTGTACGGCAGCGGAAAGATGGTCAACGCGCTCACCGGCGGCGAGTTGGACCGAGTGGCAGTCGAAATGGATATCCAGGTTCCGAAACTTGCTTTTGATGCGAATGAAGGTGGAATTGTCTCTTCCACGCGGCGGCTGCAAGGTTACGAATTCGCAATTCTGGCGATGACGGTGCTGTTCGTCACCTACGGCATGGCCGGTGGATTGGGGGCGGCGATTATTACCGACCTGATTCAGGGAATTCTCACGATTACGTTTTCGTTCCTGCTGTTGCCATTTGTGTTCAAGATGATTGGCGGATTTGGCGAACTGCACGGGCAGGCCGGTATTAAGGATGGGATGCTGAGTCTGGTGGCCGATGCCAACGTTGCCGCGTCGCTGGGCAAAGAGCCGATCACCGTGTTCTACGTCTTCATGCTGTCATTTACGGCGTTGGCCGGTATCGTTGTTCAGCCGCATATTATGGGCGTGTGCGGGGCAGGAAAAACGGAGTTTGAAGGCCGATTCGGCTTCACCGTTGGCAACTTCCTGAAACGCTTCTGCACGGTCGCCTGGACCTTCACCGGACTGGCCTGCATCGTTTGGTACATGGGCAGCGGCAGTCCGCTGAAGCACGCCGACAAACCGTTGTCCGCCGCCTCGGGAGCGGCGTTCGATGAACTGTCGGACGCAGACCAGCAGACAGCAGCAGACGCTTTCGCAGCACTACCTGAAAAAGAACGCGAAAAAATTGAGTCCGACCGGGTGGTGTTTCAAAATATCGTTGCCAGAAACAACAGCGAGTCTTTCGCGAAGTTGGGCGAAAAAGATCAGGCGACCATTGACGCATCCGACAAGGATTTTTCCGACAAGCTGTTCGGCCGGGCCGCGTTTGACATTCTGCCGACAATCGCTCCCGGACTGATCGGTCTGTTGTTGGCATCGTTGTTGGCAGCGGTGATGAGTACCAGCGACGCCCAGATGGTGATCTCCAGCGGTTTGTTCACCGAGAATATCTATCGGCGGTTTCTCGCGAAGAACAAATCACAACGGCATTACCTGTGGGTCGGCCGAATCGCCGGGCTGGTGATCGTGCTGTTCGCACTCATTTTGCAGAGTACGTTTACTGACGTCATCGATGCTCTGAAAGTCATTCTGACCACGCCGGCTTTCATTGGCATCAGTTTGTGGTTTGGAATCAGTTGGCGGAAATGGAATTCCTACGCGGTGTGGATTTCGACGGCAGCCGGCATCTTTGCCTGGTACGCCGTCACTCACTGGCAGGCGAACATTTACGGATGGGGAATCTTCGGCGACGGCATGTTCATTTTCGATGCCGACGGGAAGGTCAAGAGCATGGCCGACGTCTGGCAACGGGTCTCTTACATGGCGGTTGGGATTGGCTCGGGATTACTCGTCAGCGTGATTATGCCGCAGCAATCGAAGGAGAAGCTGGACAACTTCTACCGACTGATGCACACGCCGGTGACGCCGGGCGAACACATTGAAACACCCTGTACGCTGCCCGAAAACCCCGCACCGCAGCAGGAAAAACTGTTCAACGTCGAGTCGCTGGAAATTCCTAAACCGACCTGGGTGGATATGGGCGGATTCGCGGCGGCGTGGGTTGGCGTGGGTTTGATTATCTGGTTGACGACATATCTGGCGAAAGCGTTGTAAAGGGGTCTAGAGCCAGAGAAGAAGCGACGGGGCGCGACCACTGGTCGCGGCTTTACATTCATCATTCCGCATTCTGAAATTCGCATTCCTATGTCGCACAATGTTAAGTCGGTTGAAACGTTTTGGGTTGATCTTCCGCTGCGGCCGGTGCCGGCGTGGAATATGGTTCGCGAGATTCCCCACTGGACCATTTTCGAGATCTGCCGGGTAACGCTCGACTCGGGTGTTGTTGGTTTCGGCGAGACGATGGTTTATTACACGTGGGGAGCGGAATCCGTCACCGATGCCGCCCGCAATCAGGTCGTCGGCAAACACCCGGCCGAGAACATGTGGGATGATGAACTCGGGGCGGGCCTGCAGATTGCGTTGTTCGATGCAGCCGCAAAAGCAGCCGATGCACCACTGCACCAATTGCTAGGAAAACAAGTGCGCGAGCGGTGTTACATTTCCTGGTGGGACATCGATCTGCCGGCCGACGATTGGATCAGCGAGTGCAAACTGGCGATCGAAAATGGTTACACCTGCTTTAAAACCAAGGGCCGCCCGTGGTGGGATCTCATCGAACAAACGCGGCAGTTGTGTGCAACACTGCCCGAGCATTTTGAAGTCGATATGGACTTCAACGGCTTCGGCATCGATACGGCACACTGCACGCGGCTGCTGAAGGAAATGGAACAGTTCCATAACGTCGTGATGTTCGAAAGCCCGATTCCGCATCACGATGTGGCCGGCTACAAGCACCTGCGACAGCACACGCACGTGCCGATTTCGATGCACACGCCGAATCATTTGGGCGAACCATCGTTGGAGACCGCGATTCGCGAAGAAATGGTTGATGGGTTTGTCGTCACCGGCGGCGCATCGAAGATTCAACGCGATGCGCACGTCTGCCAGCGATTCAACAAGTCGTTGTTCCTGCAGGTTGTGGGGACGAAAATCGCCGCCGCCTTCGCACTGCAGTTGGGGGCGGTGCTGGAGAGCGCACGCTGGCCGTCGGTCAACTGCCATCAGTTGTTCGAGCGCGACTGCATCAGCACCGACTTACCCGTCGCCAACGGACTGGCAACCGTTCCGGATGGGCCGGGGCTGGGTATTGAGTTGGACGAAGAAGCGATAGAACTGTTCCGCTGCGATCCGAAACCCAAACCGTACCCGCATCCCGATTTACTCGTCGCGCTGCGGTGGCCATCGGGAACGACGACTTACTATGCCCACTGCGCGCAATACTGGGACGACTGGCACGCCGGGCGATTGCCGTTCTTCCCACGGGGCGTCAACCTGGAACATATCCCCAACGACGGCTCGCAGGATTGGCGCGAGTTACGAGCGCGTGCGCTGGAAGGCGCGGTGCATTCGAGTGAAGCGCCGTTTTGAGACAACAATCACAGAAAAGAACCCCACGGGACGCAGCCCGTGGGATTTGCCCGGAATCAATCGGCCACGCGATCAGCCATCGGGAAGCCCGGCTGCAATCCATCTTTCATAGTCCGCTGGAAAATAGGCGCTCTGGTCGCGGACCAATAGTTGCGTTGTCTGAATCGCCCACTTGCGAAAACGTGCCGCGCCTTCGGCCCTGTGGTACTTTTCAACGAGAGAATCGGTGACATAGGTTTCGTCGCCGAGCCGCTCATATTCCTCTGGGGGAATGACTCTTTCAGGTACCGACATCAACTTCGCCTTGCATGGCCATGAGTCCCCCGTTTCCAGTCGCGTTTTTCTGGATGCCTTTCCCGTAGGCAACGCGGGGTGATCGAAATTCCGTTATGGTATAAACGCCGGACGGAGATGAATCAACCGTTCGTTGACTGCGTGCAGCACTGGTGCGGGATGGAATTATCGAATGATGACCGAAGATTGCAAGTCCGCGGCCGGCGGCAACCCGCCGTCTGGGTGGCGGTTTGTGTCGCGGTCGGAATTCTTGCCGATCGATTCGGGACGTTCCCCTGGACAGTTTGGATATCGGTGGCCGCTGCTGCGGCAGTCGGATGGGTGGTCTGTTTCCTGTGGCAGCGACTACGAATGGCGGCGGTGCTGCTGTTGCTGTCCGCTGCAACAGTAGCCGACGCGAGACACCATCAGTTTTGGTCGGTGACCGGCGCGAACGATCTTGCGCAATACGCCACCATCGACTCACAATTGGTACGGTTGTCGGGAGTCGTCAGCGAGCAGCCGTGGATTCGTCACGCAGGAACCCAGGACTGGCAGACGGCGACTCCGCAGATCGATCAGTCACGGTGCATGATCGCGGCGACTTCTCTTGGAACGAATGCCGGGGAAATTCCGGTGTCAGGCCGTGTGTCGTTGACGGTGAAAGGACACCTGCTGCATGTCAACGTGGGAGATGAGGTCGTCATCTCCGGCTGGTTGTCGTTACCGATGGCCGTGGGCAATCCGGGCCAATTCGATTTTCGCGATAGCCTGCGTCGCCAACAGTGCCGATGCCTGCTGTTTGCCAACCACCCCGATACGGTGCGCAAGCTCCGCGACGGTGGCCGCAATCGCCCTGCCCGTGTTCTCGCGGAGTTTCGCCAGCAGGGCGAGCGCTTATGCATTGCCCATCTCGATGCAGAAAACATGCCGTTGGCAACGGCGCTCCTGCTGGGTGATCGGTCGCGAATGACCGGCGACATTCGCGCCTCATTCGCAGAAAGCGGAACCGCGCACCTGCTGGCAATTTCCGGTCTTCACGTCGGCATTCTTGCTGCGCTGCTGTGGCTGTGCTGCCGGTTATGTAACTTGTCGCCGCGCACGACAGCCATCGTTATTGTCGTGGGCGTGTTGTTTTATGCCGTCACTTCGGGCGGGCGGCCTCCGGTCGCGCGCGCCACGGTGTTCGTGCTGATTGCCGTCGGGGGATTCCTGCTCAAACGCCCCGCGGTGGCAATGAATACGTTGGCGCTGGCGGCAATTGCCATACTCGCATGGAACCCAAGCGACCTGTTCGACGTTGGAACGCAACTGTCGTTTCTCGCGGTGACTGGAATTATTCTCGCAGGAGAATGGCGGTTCACCCATCCACCGAAGGCTGAGCAACCTGCCGACGAGTTGTTTCCTGCCAATGGCACGCCCATGGAGAAACTGAATGGACGAATCCGATCCGTCGGCGGCTGGTTGTTACGCGGTTATGCGATGATGCTAGGCATTTGGTTCTTGACGCTGCCGTTGACAGGCTCGCAATTTCACCTCGTCTCACCGGTTGGCTTCCTGCTCAACGTGTTGTTGATACCATTTGTCTGCATGCTGCTATGGAGTGGTTTCGCGTTCTTAATTGTTGGAACGCTGGTCCCGTACGCCGCGATTCCGTTGGGATCGGCGTTTGATGTCCAGTTGAGCGGTCTACGAGGGATTGTGAATTTTGCCGCCGACATTCACCTCGGACATCTTTATGGCCCCGGTCCTGCTGAGTGGTGGACGGCGGTGTATTACCTGCTGGTGACGGTCGTTGTCTTCATTGGATTGAAACGCATGCCAGCACGACGAGCGATTGGGGCGCTGCTGGTGTGGACGGTGGCCGGACTGGCGATTGGACTGGTTCCGCAGCATCGCAAGGGATTGCGATGCACGATCCTCGACATGGGGCACGGCTGTTCGGTGTTATTGGAAATGCCAAACGGAAAAACGCTGCTGTACGATGCTGGAGCCCTCACCAATGCCAAACGGGCAGAGTGGACCGTCGAAAACGCAATGTGGTCGCGCGGAATTTCACGGCTCGACGCCGTCGTCGCATCGCATGCCGACGTCGATCATTTCAACGGCATGCACGGTCTGTTCGGCACAGTTCCGATCGGTACGGTGATGCTTTCGCAGACGTTCCTCGACTTCGATCAACGGGCAGTTCGCGAGTTGTGCGGTGTCATCGCGCGGGAGCGAATTCCCGTACGCCTGTTACAGGAGGGGGATCGCGTATTGCTCGACGACTCCGTCTCCGTTTCGGTTCTTCACCCCCCGGGCAATCGGCGTTTCGAAAATGACAACGAAAACAGTCTTGTCAGACTGTTCACAAGTATGTGAACTCGCCTTCACGGTTGATCCTGTGGCGTGATGTCTTGTCAGCCTGCGAATTTCTGCGAGAATAGACACCTGTTCGGGCGGTCGATGGTGTAGCTAACCGTCGGCCCGAAGTGTCTCCCCGGCTGCAGTGCCATCTCCGGACGCTGCCGCTGGGGTGACGGCCCGGCCATCCGGAGAAGCACATGCCAGACCACGCGCCCATCCCACAAGACGATTCCTTTGACCCAACCGCTCAAACGCTCCCACCGACTATCGCTATTCCGCTGCATAGTGCCAGCGCGGTGCCGAAATCACCCCTGAGTCTGCCAGAGGAGCCACCGAAAGAACTGTCGCGGCTTTTCGATAAGTTACGGGCCGACGGACTGGAATTACTCAACCAGCATTTGGACGCATTCGGCTCCGAGGTCGGCAAGGAAGTAACACCCGCAAACAGCGATAACCGGAAACAGGGCGCAGTCACCCTGTTGGAAGAGGTGGGCGATGCGAGGGAGTTCCTTAATCAGGAGGGGCCTCGAATGTCGGACGCATTCATCTGGAATGACCTTCGCCAACGGGTTGCCAATGGAGACATTAAAGCATTGGTTGACCCCGACACTGGCGCCTTCAAATTCGAGATCTCAGGCACCACAAAGGAGCAGGCAGAAGAGGTGCGAAGATCAATCGCGTTGTTCAACGATCCAGGAACCATGCCGAGAGTTGCAAAGTCTCTTGTGACAGAAAAAGCGAAGGAAGTTGCAGATGACGCTATCATCGCCACTTCTGTCGATGATCTGCCGCCGGAGTTAAAACGTAACTGCACGGCCAGAGAGCTACGGCTGATTGGGCATCTGTGGGTGGCAAAGACGGCGACCCACGATGAGGCGATTGCAGCCGTCTGAGGCAAAGAGTCCACCTTCACCAGCGACAATCTTCACTCGCTGGTGGGAGCCGTCAAGAAGAAGTTATGGAAGACACAATGGACAATCGATTCGTCAACAAGGCAACGGCTCACGCTCATAAGCCGGAGTACAACTTGAACGGAACTTGAACGGAACTTGAACGGTTCTTGAACGGAACCGTCCATGAAGTTTTCACAACCTTCGTCGAAAATGGGCTATCGATAAGCCTGATTCGACGGAGGTTTTTTAATGGCCCAAAGCGTTAAGCAGTTCATCGACAGCCTGCCCTCACCTTCCGCCTTTAACTCGTTGTGCTCGGCACGCCGGACCTTAGAGGTATTGTCAAAACTTGTGTTCTTGAAGAGTTGAGAAAAAGCGGGGTATCCTGCTGAGGTAACCACACTTCAGCGGCC
>CAUZOL010000177.1:0-13706 GCA_963581435.1 Planctomycetota bacterium | reverse complement strand
AATCCAGCAAATCAAATTCCCAGCGGCCACGTTGATTCCAAGTGCGGGTCAATTGATAGTTGGAACTCATCACCTCAGAGTGTTGAAATCCGTTTGCATCCACGTCGATCGGCACAAATTCGGTTTTTCCGCGATGATGTATGCGGAACAAAAGTTCGTCGCCCCGCGCGTCGGCCAACCAGAACTCTCGGACGCCCGCTGCAAAGTAGGCCACGGGCAGTCGCTGGGTATCTTTCATAACCGAACTGTCACTGACGATTTCGACGACTAAGTCCGGCCCGCCTTCAAGTTCGACGTAGCGCCCCGGTTCTCCAGACGCCTTCGGAACCAGCTTCACGCGGCCCTCGTCAAGCGACTCGTGCGAGACGAAAACGATGTCTGGTTCTGCCGACAGGTTTGCATCAACGGACGAAATACGCGTGCTATCGACAAAGATATCACCCAGCCGCTTGCTCTTGACACGATTCCACAAAACCCCGTGAATCTCGCTCTTCAACGTTCCGTGGCAATAGACTTCTTCCGGAGACATATCCACCTCGACTCGCCCGTTGATGTAGTCGATTCGCCCGCGCTCGGGAAAGCTGTCGGTTAATGCCCAGCGACGGAACTCGGCCAGCGACCGCAAATCGAGCGGCACTTCGACTTGTTCTTCAAAAATCACACTGCCGGACATGGTATCGCCTGGTATAAACCATTGTTCCCGAGAAACGGCATTCACTCGACGTACAAAAACTCATTCGATCCCAGCAAGGTTTGGCAGAAGCTGGCCAATGCCTGCAGATGCGGCGTCGGTTTTCCTGCCGGTTGTTTGCCCTTTGTCTTCGGTGCGACTGATTGCAATTGTGCAATCTGTTCGGTGAGAAACGCGGCCGCCTCTCCCAATTCGTCCGCGTTTGGATCACGGCAGTAGGTCAGCTTCCATGCGCGGCGCACCTGGTTTTCGACTTCGTCACCAACGTCACGAATGACCCGCGCTGCCAGCGCCTCCGACTCGCTGACAACGAACCCGTTGTTCATCAACATCAGCGCCTGTGGGGCGACGGTCGAGGTTGCCCGCACGTCGCAATTCGGATCCATTCGTGGCATGTCGAATGTGTCGAGTACGGCCAATGGGCGGCTGCGGCGCACCTGAACGTAAACGCTGCGGCGAAATTCCTCGCCCTTGAGTGAAATCACAGCACCGGGACGGCCCGCATTCAAGTTCTCTTTTCCAATGACGAACTGGCCGACACGGTCGGCCATGACGGGAACCGGAGGACCGAACCGCTTCGGGTTCAATCGCCCACTGGCGGAAAGAATCGCGTCGCGAATTGCTTCCGCTTCCAGCCGCCGCATCGGCATTCGGCCATACAGGCGATTGTCGGGATCGATCTTGTGCAGTTCCGCATTCGCCTGCGACGACTGCCGGTAAACGGTTGATGTCATAATTCGCCGGTGCAGGTGTTTCACGCTCCAACCACCGGCCATGAATTCATCCGCCAGCCAGTCGAGCAATTGCGGATGTGTGGGGCGTTCACCCAGTATGCCGAGGTCGCCCGGCGTGGGGACAATGCCATGGCCGAAATGATGCATCCAGATGCGGTTCACCAGCACCCGTGCCACCAATGGATGCTTGCCGTCGGTCAGTCGTCTTGCATAGGCGAGTCGCCGGCCCGAAGTTGGCAGTTTTGCATCGTTCGCCGGCAAAGAATGCGAGGTTAGTGCGCCCGATGCCGTCAGAATCGTCAAGCCGGCGGGTTGCATTTCCTCTTTCGGCTGCTCATGGTCGCCGCGAAAAAACAGGAAAGTCTTGGGTAACTTCCCTGGAATTTCAGTCAGCGCGCGGACAAATTCTTCCTTCGGCTTTGTGGCACGAACTTTCGCTGCCTCGGCGGCACGCTTCTTCAATTCATCGGCCGCTTTGCGATCGTAAAGGTACAGCGAGCCAGCGGTCACGTTAACGCTGGGATACTTCTTCATTAATGCCGTCTGTTCGGCCGTCCGTTTCTTCGCTGACGTATCGCGTGCCGTCCGCACGGTGGCACGAATCTCTTCGGGCAACTTGGCCAGTTCCCGCTCAAATGTCTGCCCGATGTATTCCGCCTGCTTCTTGAGCCGCTCCGCATCGACTTTTTTCGCCTCAACTTCGACAGCTTGCGATTGCTTGCGGTTGGCATCGGTGTAAAGCGAAATCAGTCGCGCCCGCGGCGCCCGCCAGTTCTTCCAGTCGTATCCCGGCTCGAACACGGCCCGCATTCGGTAATAATCTTCCTGCGGAATCGGATCATAGCGGTGCTCGTGGCATTGCGCGCAACCGACCGTGATGCCCAGCAGCGATGACGAGACGACATTGATGGTGTCGGCGAGTACCTGATTCCGCGCCACCATTTGATCGACGCCGCCATCACCCGTCCCATCCGGTGCCATTCGCAAGAAACCGGTCGCAATGACTTTGTCCACATCTTCGGGTTTCAGGTTTTCGTACGGCGGAGACACCATTTCGTCGCCAGCCAACTGTTCCTGAATGAATTGGTCGAACGGCTTGTCGGCATTGAATGCGCGAATGACATAGTCGCGATATTTCCAGGCCCACTGCCGTTCGGTGTCGGCGTTGGTGTAGCCTTCGCTGTCGGCGTAACCGGCAACGTCAAGCCAATGTCGGCCCCAGCGTTCGCCGTAGTGTGGCGACGATAACAGATCATGGATCAATCGCTCCCAGGCATCGGGGCTGTCATCGGCGAGGAACCGATCGACTTCTTCCGGAGTGGGTGGCAGACCGAGCAGATCGAAGTACGCGCGGCGCAACAGTGTTCGCCGTTCGGCGTCGGGTGCAAACGTTCCGCCCTTCTGCTCCAATCGCGACAATACAAACGAGTCGATGGGTGTCCGCACCCGTGCGGCATTCTTGATTGCCGGTGCTTTGGGGCGGCCAATCGGTTGAAATGCCCAGTAGCTACGATCGGCGGCAGTCATCAGCACGCCTTGATCGACATTCTCCGGCTCCGCACCGGCCGTCTTTGCGCCCGCATCGATCCAACGGCTGATGGCGTCAATTTGTGCTGGCGTCAGTTTGGTGTTGTCTTCCGGCGGCATTTCCCCACTGATGATGCGTTCCAACAGCAAGCTCTTACCGCTGTTGCCCGGCAGAATTGCCGGCCCCGATTCTCCGCCCCTGGCCATCAACCGCTTGAGCCGTAAATCGAGGCCCCCTTCCGGTTCACCTTCGACGCCATGACATTGAAAGCAGTGAGCCTTCAAAATCGGCCGCACCGTACTCTCGAATGTCGGCGCATCGGCAGCTTGGACCGGCACCAACGTGGTTTCCAGAACCAGCATGAACCAGCTTACTGACAACAACAGTGTCAGTCGTTGCATTTGCTTTCTCCAGTGGCACCCATCAACCGAGGATTGACGAAATGCGAACAGCGGGCGGATCACATCCAACTACTCTTATGATAGCCTTTCCACACAGCCATGTGAATGATTCTCCGTTGAACGAGGAACAGCCGTCACCCAGTTTCTGTTGATTCTCGCGGAACACTCCGGACGCTGATCTTGCAGAGCGAACGGGCAAACTGTTGAATGACTGTTGGCGCGTCGATTTTCGACGGGCATGTGGGGCGTTGCCCTGCCGTTCAATTTGCCATTTTACCACGTTTTTCAGGCGTATCGCATGTCTCAGCAGGTTTATCTCGACGGCCAACTCGTTCCGGCCGATGAGGCGAAGGTCAGCGTTTTCGATCATGGGTTACTCTACGGTGACGGCGTCTTCGAAGGAATTCGGGTCTACGGCCGCAATGTGTTTTTGCTCGAAGAACACGTCGAACGTCTTTATGAAAGTGCGTTGGCGATTCGACTGGAGATTCCGCTTTCGCCGACGGAGATGATTGCAGCGGTCGAAGAGACGGTTGCTGCCAACACTATTGACGATGGTTATGTGCGGTTGGTCGTCACGCGCGGTGCGGGAACGTTGGGCCTCGACCCGCGCAAGACGAGCAATCCGCAGGTTGTCATCATCGCCGCAACAATTACGTTGTATCCACCGGAAATCTACGAAAACGGTATGCCGCTGGTGACCGCCAGCACCGTCCGCAACCATCCGGCGGCGATCAGCCCGCGCGTCAAGTCGCTCAATTATCTGAACAACATTCTGGCGAAAATCGAAGGGACCGACGCCGGTTTCGTCGAGGCGCTGATGCTCAACCATCGGGGCGAAGTCGCCGAATGCACGGGCGACAACGTCTTCATTGTGAAGGACCGCATCTTGAAGACACCGTCGGCCGACGCTGGCATTCTGGAGGGGATCACGCGAAACGCCGTCATTGAGTTGGCCCGCGAATCCGGCAAGACGGTTCTCGAAGTCGCGCTGACGCGGCACGACATTTTTACCGCCGACGAGTGTTTCCTCACAGGAACGGCCGCCGAGGTGATTGCCGTTATCAGTCTTGATGGTCGAGTCATCGGCCGCGGAAAACCGGGACCAATCACACGCGAATTAATGCAGAAATTCCGTGATTTAACACGCGAAAAATGATACGATTTACTTGTCTGAATTGAATGACACCCCCAAAGTCCACGGGCCGCGCCCCGTGGGATCGAACCGTAATCACCAGGGCAATTCCCACCGGTCCTTTTCCCGCCGTGCGGTGTTGAATGAGTGATATTCGATGACAAAGCGTCCCTCCTCGGCGCAAAGAAGGAATTAACGACCATGCATCAATCCGACACAAATCGTTGGCAGCCGCTCAGCAGCAAATCCGTTCTCCGCAGATGCGGTGTTTTGATGTTGCTGGCCGCCGCGAGCGCCATCGCGTTCGCCCCCTTTGCCGTCAGAGCCGACAAGACGAAGACCGCCGCCGCATCCCCGGCCGCTCTCGAACAGCAGAAGCTGGCGCTGGCCGAGTTCAATTCGTTCATTGGCGGTTGGCGCGGCATCGGCATGCCCCGCCGTGGCTCGCGCGCCGGTGCCTGGTCGGAGACCGCCGACTGGATCTGGCAATTCGAGAAGAACAGCGTCGCTATCGACTACAAGATCGCCAAGGGCAAGCTGTTGCAATCGGGACGCGTGACGTACAACCCGGACCGCAAAGTGTTTCTGCTCAGCGGAACTTTCGCCGACAAAGTGCGCCGCGACTATGAAGGCCGTTTGAAAGACAAGAAGCTGGTGTTCGAGTCGAAGCCTGACGGCGGTTACGTGCATCTGCTCACGTTCTCCAGAGTGAATTCAAAGCGGTCTCTCGTTCTCTACCAGAAGCGACGGGAGAATTCCCGTTTTCTTTCGCGCGTGGCCGAGGTGGGTTACACCCGTGCCGGGACATCGCTGGCGTTTGAAGGTGCCGGCGAGATTGAATGCGTCGTCACCGGTGGCAAGGGGACCATGCCCGTAACATACAAAGGGCAAACCTATTACGTCTGCTGCAGCGGATGCCGCGACGCCTTCAACGACGACCCGGCAGGCGTCATCGCCGCATACAAACTCAAACTCGCCGAACGCAAGAAAAAACAGGCAGCGAAGAAGTAGTCCGTCTTCGTCCGAATTCCAAGGCAGGCCGTTTGCACAACGGCAAGTTCTGCCGTTGCGCCGCCCCGCCATATGCCGTCTTGGCGAAACAGCGGAATCGCGTTACCATCCGCACGCGATTCAGCATTCTTATAAATCATCGCTTCCGGCTCTCACATCCCCCACCATTCTCCACCGGTTTTCTCATCTCTCAGCCCGGTGTGTGATGTCTCACAGACTCGGTGGCAACGATAGACGATAATCCTTCCATCGCCGACCACATCGGCACACCATTTCAACCGCGACCGAAGCAAGGCATCTCTCGCCAGCCAAACTGCTCGGGTCATCGGTCCCGTCTGAGTTCATCATTAAGGGTTCTATCATCATGCAAACTCCAAAACTGTCTCACGGTGCGCCCACACGGCGAAGCGCGATCACCATTCTGTTTCGCGCCGCGTTGTTCCTGTTGATCACCCTTGGCTGCGGACTAACGTCGGCAGATGCGAAACCGCCGTTGGGGCGAAAATGGTCGGCCTCTCAACAGCTGTCGATGGATCAGATAGATCATTCCGGTTTCGACCTGCTGTTACGCAAGTACGTCGATGCCGACGGATACGTGAACTACCGCGCATGGAAGGCGTCGGCGGCCGATCGGAAGGCTCTTGCCAACTACATCGTACAATTGAGCCGAGCAACGAGTCGTCAGCGGTCGAGCCGCAATGCCCAATTGGCGTTCTGGATCAACGCCTACAACGCCGTCACTCTGGAAGGAATTCTGCAGGAATTCCCCACCACCAGCATCCGCAACCATACATCGAAACTGGGCTACAACATTTGGAAGCATCTGCCGCTACTGGTCGATGGCCGGACGCACTCGCTGGAAAACATCGAAAATAAAATTCTCCGCCCGATGGGTGAGCCGCGGATTCACTTCGCCATCGTTTGCGCATCGATCGGCTGTCCCCGTTTGAAGAACGAAGCCTACACGGCCGATAACCTGCAGCAGCAATTGGCGGATAATACGCGAGACTTCTTTTCACGCCGGCAGAATCTGCAGGTCGATTCGGCGCGACGGACGCTACATTTCAGTTCGATCCTGAAATGGTACGGCCGCGATTTCGGCCGCACCAATGCCGACCAACTCTCGTACCTGCGGCCCTATCTCCCAGCAGTAGCACGACAAGTTGCATCACAGGGGGCATCCATCCGCTATCTGAAATACAATTGGAACCTGAACGACCAGTCGCGAAAGCCACGCACGGCGTCACGGCGACGTTAGGGGCGGCGTTCCGAATAGGGAATATGCACGGCCATGAACGCACACGTGTTCCAGCGAACGCGTTTTTTGAGTCCTTCGGCTTCGACACCACGTGCGCCATTCCAGGTGATGTAGACTGTGTCGCCAGCAGGTGAGACGGCCGTGCCGAATGCTCCCGAGGGAACGTAACCGTACGTGTTGTGATAAAACGGCTGCAGAAACGCAATCACTTTGCGCGTACGGGTTTTGACGTCGTACTGGACTAGCGGCGAACCATCAGCCTCAGCGCCGCCGTGCGCTCCGGGTACGTAATACAGATAGCGCCCGGTCTTCGGGTCGGCATCGATTGATGTCGTGTAGGTCTTACTGCCAACTGCCGTCGCGCCGAGTGTTTTTGCCTTCTCGGTTTTCGTGTCGAACTCCCACAGTTCATCGTGGTCAATGGTGTAGACCTTACCTTGCGGCGTCTCCAATGTGGCCGACCGCAATCCAAGTCGGGCGTCAATGGGCTTCGGCGGCCCGGGCTTCGTCGGATCGAATCGCACCAATTGTCCCGGCCCCTGTGAGCGACTGGGGGAACTCGTGTTGCCGTGAAAATAGACTCGGCCTGTCGAGCGGGCAAACAGCACATAACGGTAGGGTCCATAGTCGTCGGAATACAACACCTTGCGATTCTTGACATCGTATGCCAGAAACTGCACGCGCTTGTTCGTGCGATCGCCATCGGCCGTGCCGGCATAATAGATGAGCCGCTGTGGATCGAGCAGCCCGGTCGGCAGACACTGATTCGGCAGTGGAGCGTGCGCGATAATTTCCGTCTTATGTGTTTGCGGATGATGCCGCAGAATCCAGTCACCTTTGTAGTTATTGGCGGGTACCGTCACCCGTGTTGAACCACGATGAGTTGCAAAGTAAAGCCAGCCATCTTTGCCTAGATCAATGCGGCTATGAATCTTCCCCGGCGTGTAATGCGTTTCAGGCAGGCCGAGAACTTGCTTCACATCGACGACTTCCTTCAGTGTCTTCGTCTTGATGTCGTACTCGTACAGAAAGGCATTTCCGCTCGGACCCGTGTGATCGCCGATTGCCGAATAACACTTTCCGTTCACTGCCAGGTTGTCGCCCCACGCCGACCACAAATTCGCCTTGTAGTCCTGTCCGGAGTAATACATGAAGTCGATGGTCGGCGGCGTCCTGCCAATCTTCACACCCGGCCGCAATGTCCCGATGGGGCGCAGAAATGCAGGCGACGTGTCGGTCGCGACTTTCTTGCCACCGGGCAACATCGGCGGCCACTGAAGGTCTTGCGCAGTAGACACTTCGCATGTCGCGACAGTCGCAGCCAACACCATTAAATAAGACCGCATTTCGATTGCTCCGATTCAAGTTGCATTCGCGTTATCCAGTCTCCTTGAATGGCATTGGCGAAGAGCAGATTCAGAGAGTGCATTATGCGTCACCATTCCCAATAACGCAAAACGGCCCGACGAGAAGTCTCGCCGGGCCGTTCATTGGTTACTTGCGTAATGCAAATCGCGTGATGTGCTAACTCTTCTTCTTTTTCGCAGACTTCTGGTCCTCGAAGCGATACCATTGCCCCTTGATCTTCATCACGACATCGCCGAGCGCCAAGTACTTTGCCGTCGCGGAATTCGCGAGCAGCAGCTTGACGTATTCGTCGCTGCCAATTGTCACAGTCTGCACGTTCTTGATCTTGCCGGAATCGAACGCGCTTTCCTGCCACTCAACTCCACGTTGGTAGAAGGTTTTTGAGCCGATATATCGAACGGCCTGCAGCACCGAGCCGGTTTTGCCTTGGCGTTCGTATTCCAACTGCGCCTGGTAATCGAATGCGTCCAGTCCACTCTTGTCCTGCTTGCGTCGCAGGTCGCTTGTCTCTTTGGCAGCGTTAACTTGCTGTGCCTTCTGCACGGCCGATGCGGCGGGAGTGCGAAGTGCATTGAACCTGTTCCTGAACTGGCCTCCGCCTCCAAGACCGAATCCCGGTCGTCCTGCCACTGGAACATTCCCCGCCGGGCCACTCGCCGCTAAGTCATCGGCCATCAAATAACTCGTGTACGGGGTGATGATGCCGTAGCGTTTTGCCAGATACGTGACCTCATCGACCAGTTCCTGGTTCATGTCGCCGGGGGCGGATTTTCTTAGTTCGTTCAACAAGAAATCGACTTTCTTGCCGGCCCACAATCTTGGCACGAAGCTGCTTTTGTCGTCTTCGGAGAGTTCGGGGAAGGTCAGTTTGTACTCGAAGGTTTTCGTTTCGCCGGCGACGGTGCCGGTGACTTTGATTGTCTTCTCGCCGTGGCCCGTGTAGCGGCCGTAGAGAATCACCTGCTCGCCGCGGAACACATCGGGAATGGCCGGCGGGTAGACATCTTTGACTTCCAGACCGTCGAAGCTGACCTTCAGATTGGTCATCACCGGCGAGCCGACGCGGTCGAAGAAGCGGCTGATTTTCTTTTGGATGTTTTCTTCGGGCAGAATGTAATCGGCTTCACCGCGATGATCGAGTGCGAGGAAGTCGAGCAGTTTGGTGTTCACGTCGAAACCTTCGCCAAAGACGAAAATGCGAACGTCTTCGGTGTTTTCCTTATCGACCTTTTTCAGAATGGCTTCGGGGTCGCGTTCGCCGATGGTCGGCAGGCCGTCGGTGGCGAAGACGATCATTTTCAGCCGGTCGGAATCTTTCCCGAGATGATCCAGCGAGAGTTTCAAGGCATCGTTGATGGCCGTGCCGCCGCGGGCGTGCAGTTTGGCGACGTACCGCAGCGCCTTGGCGCGGGATGCGTCATCGACTTTGACGAGGCCCTCCTCGTGGAAGTGTCGCGGGACGGTGCTGAAATCGACGATGTTGAAACGGTCGCCGTCGCGGAGACTTTCGACGCAGTATTTCAGTGCGCCGCGGGCCTGTTCCATCTTGCCGTCTTTGAGCATGCTGCCGGAGGTATCGACGCAGAAGACGACATCTTTGGGCAGAATGTTGGCTTCGGTCAACTTGCCGGCGCCCTGACCGATGGTGGGGCTGAGCATCATCATGAAGCTGCCTTCTTCGTCCAGTTCGCGATGGGCGACGATGCTGGCACCGACTTCTTCGGGCGTGGTTTGATAATACAGCACGAACGGATGCTTGGGCATGTAGTTTTCCTGCTTCCACTCGACGGCCACGTCCCAGCCTTCCTTTTCAACAATGTTGATGGGGTGCGTGGGCGAGTAGATGTTTTTGATCGGCTCTTTGCTTTTGATGTTGACTGTGACCGACGCCGACTTCAAAGGCTGCATCAGCGCTTTGGGGTTGGTGTTGAGCATCTGCAGGCGGATGAGGTCGCCCCGTTTTTTCAGCACGGTGGTGTAGGTCAGTTTGACTTTGACCACGCCGTTGGGTGCGATGCGGGGGACTTGTGTTTGGATGAGCTGGTTGCCGAAGTATTCGAGCAGCGCGGGAGAGCCGCCGTTTTTGACGATGTCGGTGAAGACTTCTTTGGCTTTTTCGACGTCGAGAATTTCGGCCTTCATTTCTTTGCCATCAACCAGGACCGACATGTCGTCGACCTGTGCGCCCGGTTCGAGTTCCATGTAACAGGTGCCGCCGACGACTGCGCGGGGGTTGGGGTTTTTGAAGGTGCAGTCGTAGGTTTTGGAAGCGACCTGATCGGTGATGTTGATGGTGATGTGATCGAGCCAGACCTGCACCGGCTGCGGCGACCGCATGAAACAGGCATAACTAACCGACCCGGCGGCCGTGATCGCAACAAGCGCGGACAACGCCAGCAGTGATTTGAGGGAACGTTTCATGAGACTGGCTCCTTGTGTGCCGCGTGGATGGTTTTGTGCCGTGATGATATTTTCGTTACCGAAGATCCGCTTGGTCGATGGGGATCCGGTAACTTCTTTCCGTTTTCCTACCGTGAGGACGATTGGACGCCCGGTGGTATTAGCGGGAATCCTGTTATTCGTTTCCTTTTCCGCCGGATGATGCCGTTCCGCCGTTCTTCGCGCCCTTTGAACGAAGGTAGGCAGCGACATTACTCTTCTTCTGCTCGGTCGCCTTGGTGAGCGGCGTGTATCCGTCGATGTCTGTCGCGTTGATGTTCGCACCGGCAGCGAGCAAGCGTTTGGCGACTTCCAAATGGCCATTCCACGCCGCCTTGTGCAGGGGAGTCAGGCCGTCGCTGTCTTTGGCGTTGGCGTTGGCGTTGGCCTTGTTGGCCAGCAGCGTTTCGACGACTGCCGTGTGTCCATTCCACGCAGCCGCATGCAGCGGCGTGTAGTCATTCACGCTCAACTCGACATTGGCGCCAGCGGCGATGAGCGCCTTAACCGCTTCGGTATGTCCGTTCCAGGCGGCCATGTGCAGTGCGGTTTGGCCGCTACCATCGACGGTATCGACGCCCGCTTTCCGATTCAGCAGTTGGCGAACAACGTCGGCATGTCCATTCCAGGCGGCGGCATGCAGCGGCGTTTCGCCGTCGGCGTTCTTGCCGTTAACGGCGACTTTCTTCGCGAGCAGCAATTTGACGACGTCGGTGTGGCCACCGTTGGAAGCGAGATACAACGGCGAGCGGCCCTGTTTGTCCTTGCCGTCAATCTTCACGCCTTCACGCTTCATCAGGATGGCAACAACGTTTTCCAATCCCAGGCGGCTCGACCAATGGAATAGCGTTTCACCGGTGACAGGATTGATGTCAAGATTCTTCGTTTTGCCAACCAGTGCATTGACCGCGACGTAATTGTCCTGAGCGACCGCTAACTGCAGGGGTGTCTTCTTTTGCTTGTTCGTAACATTGGCGGGTGCGTCAGCCTTCAACAATGCAACAACGACGTTTCCGAATCGTGCACGCATCGCGGCGGCCTGTTTGGGATTGTAGTAGCCGTAGAATTGGCCCCCCAGGTTGGCTGCAACGTGCAGCGGCCGGTCGCCGTTGGGATTCGCGAGCGAAACGCTGACCTTTTGGGCCAACAGCAGATGGACGACTTCCACATTGCCGGTCTGACAGGCGGCGAATAACGGCGAAGGCTGATAATTGTTTTTCACTCGGACATCGGCGTCGGCCCCTTTGGCTAGCAGCGTTTTGACGACAGCCGCCTGTCCGCGCTGTGCCGCGAGAAACAGCGGCGTCTGACCGCCGTTATCCTTCGAATCGACTGCAACGCCCTTCTTGATCAACGTCTCGGCAAAGTCGGCACGCCCGTTCGAACAGGCCAGATGCAGCAACGTTTGCTTGTAGCGAGTGACCGTTTTGAAGTTGGCCCCGGCGGCAATTAGGTTGTCGAACGCTTTCTTGTTGCCGTATTGAAGTGACGTGAAGAGCGGAGTGTTTCCTGCGTTGTCCTTCAATTCCAGATTCGGCTTCTGTGCAATAATCAGATCGTAGATCGCCGCGGATCGGTTCATCACGGCAAAATGCAACGGCGTGTAATTGTATTTAGTTTTCGCGTTGACGTTGGCCTTCTTGCCCAGCAGAAACTTCACAACCTCGGTGCGGTTGCTGGAGACCGCATAATGCAGCGGTGTGTAACCGTTGCGGTCTTTCAGTTCCAACAGTTTGGTATTTCCCGCAATCAGCTTCTTGACCGTCGCCAGTTGATTCGACGAAGCCGCCTGATGAATGGGAGCTGCGAGGAGACTGTTCGAGATGAATCCCACGATCAGCACTGCCGCGCCCAAAGTCGCCGTTCGTTTCATCCGTTCGCTCCTGTGTCCCATGCTTAATCTGGCGGGGTAGAAGTGCCTGCAAGTTGTGTTTCAAGTCCATCGTCGCATCAGTCCGACTCAGCGCCACGCGATCTCAGCCATCTGTTTGGCAGCAAGTCGAGATGCCCACCAGTTTACCGCCCAGCCGCCGTCTGTCGATGTCCCACGAAATTCGTTCCGCCATCGTTGTTGAGTAGGACGTATCCGCATTGGATGAGTTCCCCGCTTCCAGCCGATTTCTGATTCTGCTACCAGAAAACTTACATCTGTTGGAAAAACATCGGTCTGGACAACCGATCGCCATTTGGGTCTGATAAGACAGATGCGACAGGAAGCGGGAATTTGTGCAGCTGGCGGGAACCATCTGGCTGGTCAACTCGTCCAATGCGTCGGAATTGGTGACAACGGGCCGAAGTTTGGGAGGTTTTCGCGTGCGAATCGGGCGGCTCGTCTTGGTTGGTGTGCTTGCGGTGTCGGGCCTTACTGGGCTGATCGGGTGCGGTACGTCGGTTGATGATGGGATCACTGCCGGTGGCGGAACGGCGGCACCTTTGGGTGACGCCGGCAGCCCGGTTTCGGGTGCGACTCAAGCCGATGGAGCAGAAAACGATCCGCTGTACGGAGCAGAGCCGCTGATTCCTGCCATTCAGCTGGACGATGAACCTTCAGGCGATTTCGGCCCGATTGTCGGCACATCCACGGGGAGAACGTTTCCGGTTTCGATGGGATTGAATACCGGCATTCTGGCTCCCGACTTCACCGCCGATCCGCGTGCGGCTTTTCATCCGCACGGTCCTCAAGTTTGTGCGTCGGGATGTGCAGCGAGCAGCCACGCCACTCCCGAATTGAATCGCAGCGAATTCCAACAGCTGCGGGCCCGGTACGAGCAAGGACCGCTCGACGAAACGAACGCGGCGCTCGAAGCGCTCTTATTCTATGGGCGACAATCGACGGCTTTGCTGCGGCAATTGTCCCCGTCGAGTCCGTTGCGAAAACACGACGAATTCCTGCGGCGCGAACTGAAGAAAACGCACGCGCTTTTGTCGTTCCGTATTGTTGATGAAAAGGGAATCGTACGGGTCGAGATGAACCGAACGCGCGTGCCACTTGACCGCCGACATGTTTTCGACATGAAGACCCGGGGGCTTCAACCTCTAGTCACCAGTGGGACCGTCAAACGCGTGGGGCTGCATCATCTGTGGACGCGACTCTGACTGGAAGGCATCCACTTTGTGGCGGGACCGTGGTTCACGGTCCAA
>CAUZOL010000176.1:0-13760 GCA_963581435.1 Planctomycetota bacterium | reverse complement strand
ACCCAATGCAAGCGTTGTTTGGGACAGAAAGTTAGGTCGATTGGTTTTTGTGTTTTCACTTGAAAAGGAGCGAGGATCGTGAGCTGGCTAAAAGAGAACGGTTGCTCGCTGGCTGTCGGTGTGACCTGCAATCGGTACGGAAACGATCGGGTGTTGGCGCTCGAACCGGTGAGCCTGTCGGACCTGTTGTCGCCGCGCGATCAGGCGTGGTGGGATGGCGTGCGTGCCGGTGCCTTACCGCCCGATTTGCAGGCGTTGGAAGTCGAAGTTCATCCTGGGGAAAACGAGGGGCCGGACCGGCTGAGTGGGTATGTCGTGGAAATGCGCAAAGGCCGACAGAGCTATCGGCGGCATTTCAAGCCATCAACACTTAGTCAGACGTTGGTACGTCCGCTGGAGAAACTGTTGACCGACGAGGTGATTTTGGCTGAGGACGAATACGACTATTTCCTGACGTCCCGTCCGCACGATGAGTCAGATCGCAAACGATCGATCGGTCAGGTTCAGGCGACGACACGGGTCGAGCCGCTCGAGTTCGAGACCGGTTCGCTCGCGGAGTATATGGCCAACAGCGAAGAAATTGTCGGTCCGACGTCGTTGCAGTTGGCGTCTGGGGAACGCAAATCGAAACAGATGCCGATGTTCGTCGCCGACGACGTGTGGCAGGACGGACACGATTTGGCGCGATTGGGTGGCGAAGACGAGTCGGCTGCAGTGCCGACGGGGCGGTTGATGCGCGACATCGACTCGCCGGAAGTGTTCGTGGTGATTGACGCTTTCTTGCAGGCGGAATTCGCTGAGGAAGAGAAGTTTTCGGTGACGTTCTCGGGAGACACATGGGGGAAGCTGCGCGCCCGGTTGGAACAGCGCCGCCGGCGATTGAACCGGCCGCAGGAAATGATCATAGGTTCTGCGCACGGTCACAACTTTCAGCCGGCGGCAGACAAGTCGGGACGGCGGATGGCCGAGCATTGTGTGGGATTGTCCGACGTTGCATTGTTTAGCGGGGGGAACGACGGCGTGAATCCGCCGAATGAGCGCGGCACTTACGGTAACGTGCAGATTCACGTTCGCCGGGACGGCACCGATTGGACCGCTCCGCTGACGAAGTTTCACCCGGAAATACGGCAGGCGGAAGGGGAGTTGCCGGGCGGTCCCAATTGCGGGCAAATGGCCGAGTCGATTCCGCAAATTCTGTTTGCAAATCTGGGGGTGGCCAGCGCGATGCTGAATGCGTTTTTCGCCTACACCTGTGGACGATTGGGATACCAGGAAGTGCAGTTCGACATTCTTGAGGCGCGTTCGCTGCCACAATTCCCGTTGCAGGGAAACCGGATTCCGCAGCCGCTCTCTGCCCCCGAATAGTTTACGCAGAGTGTCCAGATTCCGGTTCTTTCAAAAGCGCCAATTCTCGCATGCTGACAATGCCTGCATTGTCGGCATTTCTTGTTCAATCGGCAGAGCTTTCCAAAAATGTCGAAAATACGTGAATTCGGCTTCTTAGAGTTTGCCGGTGATATCGGTTACACATGATCCTCCTCAAATTCCCAATGAAACTGGCGGCGTACGAATCCACCTGGTGAATGTGTGAAACGGATTGTCCGATATGTGAGGCTAGTGGTTCTTCACGCAATGAGTCTTTTAACCGGTCGGACGAATACGGCGAACAAAAAACAATACAGCCGATTCAACAACTGTCACTGTTTTGTACTTCTCGTAAGTCCGAGATTGACGGAGTCTGTCGCGAGCGTGATGCGAATAGTCTCCTCGTCAGTCAGATTTCATCGTGCCAAACGCAGACGCCGGCATCGGTGCGACCGCGACCGACACACTTTCGGCGACTCACAGCCTGCGGATGTCGGTGTTGGACTTGGAATGGCTGAAACGTGACATGAGCGAAGACGGTGGCTTCACGGCAAGTATCGGACTGCGGTATGCCCGCATGGACCAGCATCTGCGTGCCCGTCGCGTGAATGTCGGCGGCGTGCTGCTGTCAAATATCTCGCAGCACCACGACTTCGAAGGCATTGGCCCGACGGTCGCCGCCGAATACGTGAAACGATTCGATTGCAGCTACTGGGGCGCGTTCGTTAACGCCCGCGGTTCCCTGCTGTACGGCGACTCGAACCTGCGATACGATCGCCGCGGTGCGGCCAACGTGCTGACGGCCAACGTCACGGACATCAACGATCAGGATCTGATCAAGGTTGTCGAAATGCAGATCGGTCTGGACTACCGTCGTCCCGCCGGTTGCCACGAGATGTTCCTGCGGGTCGCTTTGGAAGCCCAGTACTGGAGCAATGGCGGCAGTGCCAACGCCGACACCGGCGTTAGCAACAATGCCCAGGATACCGACCTCGGCTTCTTCGGTATGACGATTGCGACCGGTCTTGACTGGTAAGCTGAATTTGATTGATCTTTGCGACACATGAGAATTGTGTCGAAACATTGCCGCCGGGCGTCACTTGGACGCCCGGCGGTTTTTTTGTTCGACAAACTTAGCCCCGTGTGAAAACAAGCGGGGCCGGCTTGCAATTCGTCAATCACGTCCGTTGAACGCACGCAATGGTCATACCAACGTCGGCCCCCTGTGTATTCACTGGGGGTTAATTTCCCAATTGGCCCCAGAGGAACATTGCAATCGCTGCGGTGAGGTAATCGAGATTGGCCTTCTTGCGGAAGCCGTGGCCTTCGTTGTCGGCGTAAATCGTCCAGACTTTGCTGCCGGTTGCCTCCACCTTGGCGACCACTTCTTCGGCCACCACAAACGGAACGCGGGGATCGTTCTTTCCGTGCGCGACCAACAACGCTCCCTGTATCTTCTGCACGTTGTTGGTGGGGTTGATGTGCTGGAAGATGGCGGCCATTTTGGGGTCGCGCTCGTCGCCGTACTCTGCCCGGCGCAGGTCGCGGCGGTACTCCTTGGTGTTCTTCAAAAACGTGGTGAAGCTCGCCAGTCCGACAATATCAACGCCCGCTGTGATCCGCTCGGGGAAGTGCGCCATCGAGGCCAGCACCATGTAGCCACCGTACGATCCGCCGTAAACTGCGATGCGCGACTCGTCGAGTTCCGGCTGGGATTTGACCCAATCGAGCAACGCGCCGATATCTTTGACCGAGTCTTCGCGCTTCTCGCCGTTGTCCAAACCGACGTAGGTTTTTCCGTACCCGGCAGACCCGCGAACGTTGGGACGAATGACAGCAATGCCCAACTCGTTCAGCAGGAACTGGTCGAAACTGGAGAAATACGGGCGATACTGGCTTTCCGGTCCGCCGTGAATGTTGATGACAACGGCGGCCGGTTTCGTCGCGGTCGCTCCTCGTGGCTTAAAGTAGTATGCCGGAATCAACTTCGCGTCGAATGTGGGGTATTGAATCTGCTGCGGGGAAATGAACCGGGACGTATCCAGCCCGCCGACTTCGCTGTGCGTCCACCGTGTCAATTTGCCGTCGGCCAGATTGAGCGAATACGCTTCCGACGGCGCAGAAGCCGGCGAGAAGGTGAAACCAAGTTGGCGTCCGTCGGGTGAAAATTCCAGCGAACGAATAATGCCCAACGGCAATTCGACGCGCGTCGGGATGTTGGTTTGCAGAATGAAGCGGCCGCCAGGAGTAACCACCTGCTGTTCTTTTGGCTGATTGACATCGTTCAGTAGATACAGGGCCGAGGCACCGTCCTCGTTGGTGGTGAAGGCGATCATTCCTGTTTCGGGTTCGACTTTGATCGTACTGACATTCCAGGGAATGTTGGAACTGAGCCAGTGGTATTCGAAGGTCTTGGTGTCGATGCGGGCGAGATGGCGAAATTCGCCGACGGCATCGCAGGCGGCGTAAAGATGTTTGCCGTCAAACGAGAAAGTCATGTCGCCGAAGGAGACCTTCCCCGGCGCGGGCGCAGGAATGGGCCGTTTGCTTCCAGTGAGAATGTCGAGCAGCGCCGGATACGACTCGTTGATCGAAACGTAACGGTTGATGGCGAGCGTGAATTTGTCGGGCGACCAATCGACCGCGCGCCAATACTCGCCATCGGTTTCCAAAATGCGTTTGAAAGAGCCGGGCTGGTTGGTACTTGTGATGTAAAGATCGGTGTCCTTACCGTTACGCGAGTTGTTGGCGATGATGAGCCGGCTGCCATCTTTGAGAATCGGTCCGGCCAGATTGCGAGATTTGCCGTCGGTGAGGCGATTCGCACGACCGTTGTTGACCAGATAAACCTGATAATCTTCGTTGCCGCCGCTGCTCATGGTCACCAGCAGCGAGCCATCGTCGGCCCCGGGCAGAAACCTCCCGCTGGCTGGTTCGTCAAAAAAAGTGACTTGCTCACGTCGGCCGTCGGGCGAATAGACACGATGCAACTGCGACGTATTGCCAAACCGAGTCTGCACGAGAATGCCCTCTCCATCGGGAGCCCACCCGGCAAACGAAGCCGACCGCACATTCTGATACTGCCGCAGCCCGTTAACAAAAACCCGCGAAATCACCGGTACGTTATTGGTTTGAACGGCGGGAGGACGGAACGGGTCAGTCGGTGCGGCTGGTTCGTCGCTGTTGACACGCGTGGTTTGGAGCAGCAGCAGGCTACAAAGAACAGAAACAATGATTTGGGGAGAGATTTTCATCTCACTCTCCTTCAACTGACAAGATTTCAATTGATTGCGCTGGCGTCTAAAATCAGCGGTCGATAGCATCGGGATGACGGCCGAAGAACGGCTTTTCGTTCTCAGCTTACACGGTAATGGCCGAAATGTCTCTCGACATTGATTTCGGTTGACGATAACTGTCCGGCGGCGACAACGGAAACTAGTCAATCTCTCTCCGCGAACTCGCGACTTTGCAGGAAGAAACGATCATGGCATCTGTGAATCCATTCGGAGCTGAAGGCACGTTGAAGACCAGTGGCGGGGAATACCAGATTTTCCGGCTGCAGAAGTTGATTGACGACAATGTGGGCGATGTCGCCTCGTTGCCGTATTCGATTCGCGTGCTGCTTGAAGCCTGTCTGCGGAATGTGGACGGGTTCATTGTTAATAAGGAAGACGTTATCAACTTGGCCGAATGGGATGCGGCGGCACCCAAGGCCGTGGAGATTCCCTTCAAGCCGGGACGCGTGGTGCTGCAGGACTTCACCGGCGTGCCGGCGGTGGTCGATCTGGCGGCGCTGCGAAGCGCAATGGTGCGAATGGGCGGCGACCCGACGAAGATCAATCCACTGGTGCCATGCGACCTGGTCGTCGATCACTCAGTGCAGGTCGATCAGTCGGCCAGCAAACTGGCGTTGCAATTCAACGTCGATAAGGAATTCACCCGCAATCACGAGCGCTATCAGTTTCTGCGATGGGGGCAAAAGTCGCTCGACAACTTCAGCGTCGTTCCCCCGGCAACAGGCATCGTGCACCAGGTCAATCTGGAATACCTGGCCAAGGGCGTCTTAACCCAAAGCCCACCCTCTGCGGCAGGTGGGATCCGCATCGCCTATCCCGACAGTCTCGTCGGCACCGACAGTCACACGACCATGATCAACGGCTTGGGCGTGGTTGGCTGGGGAGTCGGCGGCATTGAAGCCGAAGCGGTGATGTTGGGACAGCCAATTTACATGCTGATGCCGGAAGTGGTTGGCTTTGAATTGACGGGGCGATTGCCCGACGGAGCCACTGCGACCGATCTGGTGCTGACCGTCACGCAGATGCTGCGGCAACACGGTGTCGTGGGGAAATTCGTGGAATTTTTCGGACCGGGGCTGGATTCCATGAGTCTGGCCGACCGGGCAACATTGGCCAACATGGCCCCCGAATATGGCGCGACGATGGGCTTCTTCCCGGTGGATGACGAGACGCTGACGTATCTCCGCCAGACCGGACGGACGGCCGACGAAGTCGATTTGGTCGAACGATACTATAAGGAGCAGGGCATGTTTCGCACGGCCGATTCGCCTGAACCGCGATTCAGCAGCAGGCTGGAACTCGACATGTCGACGGTGGTGGCGTCGATGGCCGGTCCCAAACGGCCGCAGGATCGCATTCTGCTGTCGGAGATGAAATCGCAGTGGCATAAGGATCTGGAGAATACGTTTGGTAAAGATCAACCCGCCGATCCGGTGACGGTGAAATCGAACGGCGACAGTTCGGAGATTACCGACGGTGCGGTGGTGATCGCGGCGATCACCAGTTGCACGAACACGAGCAATCCCTCGGTGATGATCGCTGCAGGATTGGTCGCCCGCAACGCGGTCGCGAAGGGGATGACGCCGAAGCCGTGGGTGAAAACAAGTCTCGCTCCTGGCAGCCGAGTGGTGACCGAGTACCTGGAGAAGTCTGGATTGAACAAGCCGTTGGATCAGTTGGGTTTTCAAACGGTTGGTTATGGCTGCACGACGTGCATCGGCAACAGCGGCCCGTTACCCGAGCCGGTGGTGGGGGCAATCGATGCGGGAAATCTGGTGGCGACATCGGTGTTGTCGGGCAACCGCAACTTTGAGGGCCGAATCAGCCCGCACGTGAAAGCCAATTATCTGGCCAGCCCGCCGTTGGTGGTGGCGTATGCGTTGGCCGGAACGACCGATATCGATCTGGCGACCGAACCGCTGGGACAGGACAGCGCGGGCAACGATGTTTTTCTGAGCGACATCTGGCCCGGTCAGGCGGAGATCGCTGAGACGATGGCCGCCTCGATGACGCCGGAAATGTATCGCGAACAGTATTCGCACGCTGCCGAGGGACCGCCGGAGTGGCAGGCGATCAGCGGCAGCGAGAACGATATTTTTGAGTGGGACGAAAAGAGTACTTACATCCAGGAGCCGCCCTTCTTTGTTGATATGCCCGCCGATCCACCGCCGATTGCGGCGATCGAAGGTGCTCGCGTTCTGGTTTCGGTTGGTGACTCGGTGACCACCGATCACATCAGCCCGGCCGGAGCGATCAAAGCCGATTCGCCAGCCGGTTTGTACTTGCAGGAACAGGGCGTTCAGCCGACCGACTTCAACAGTTACGGCAGCCGCCGCGGCAACGACCGCGTGATGACGCGGGGAACATTTGCCAATATTCGGCTCCGCAATCTGCTGGCACCGGGGACGGAAGGCGGTGTGACGAAGTATCTGCCGACCGGCGATCAGATGTCGATCTTCGACGCGTCGCTGAAATATCGCCAATTAGCCCCCGGTGACAACACCGGGGGGAGCACGCCGTTGGTGGTGTTGGCGGGCAAGGATTACGGCATGGGATCGTCGCGTGACTGGGCGGCGAAGGGGACCTATCTGTTGGGAATTCGGGCGGTCATTGCCACATCGTACGAGCGGATTCACCGATCAAATCTGGTGGGTATGGGAGTGATACCGCTGCAGTTTCGTGAAGGAGAAAGTCGAGAGTCGCTTGGTCTCGACGGCACCGAAGTATTCGATATCAATCTCGATGATGCACTCAAACCGCTGCAGGCAGTGGAAGTGACGGCGACGAAAGCGGACGGCGATGTCGTGCGGTTTACCACCGTTTGTCGGATTGATACGCCGGTGGAGATCGACTATTACCGTAACGGCGGAATTCTGCACACCGTGTTGCGACAGTTGGCGAAAGCGTGAGAGAATTTCGTTCCATCGCATATCCGAGGTGAGGAGCCAAAGGGGAAAGCGTGCCACGCATCACTGTCAGCCAAACGATTGCCGCACCGATTGAGCGGGTGTTTCAAACCGTGGCCGATATCAACGAGTTTTCGCAGGCGCTTCCGCACCTTGTGAACGTGGAATTTCTCTCGGAGGCGAGAACCGGTTTGGGAACGCGGTTTCGAGAAACTCGGTTGATGCGGGGCAAGGAAATGACGACCGAACTCGAAGTGACCGAGTACGTCGAGAACGAACGAGTTCGGATGGTTGCCGACAGCCACGGTACCGTGTGGGATTCGATATTTACGGTGGACTCGGATCAGTCGCAAACCAAGTTGACTTTGACAATGCACGCGCGCCCACAAGTTGCTTCCCAGGATCATGAACCCGTTGATTATGGGCATGGTCAAGAAGGGAGTCGCGCGGGATTTGGAATTGGTGAAGGCACATTGCGAGGATGGCGAGTGACGTTGGTTTGCCGTTGGGTTCGCTCAACCGCAAGCGACATTCAGTGCTTCAAGGAGGTAGCGATGAAACGGATTGCGATTCTGACAGCCGGTGGCGATACGCCCGCGCTCAATGCGACCATTTACGGAGCGGTCGAGCGCGCCAATCAACTGGGCGTTGAAGTTCTGGGCATTATGAAGGGATTCGGCGGACTGATCGATCCGCGCGTACCCTACGTGCACTTGAACCCGCTGTTCAGTGCGATTCCTGAGTTGGACCCCTGTCTGGGGGGGACACTGCTGGGGGCATCGAGAACGTACATCGACGCAGACGACACCGAACAGATAAAAATGGTCAGCGCTCGTCTGCGGGAACTGGGAGTTGAGGGGTTGGTTTGCGTTGGCGGCGATGGAACGCTGAATGGAATGCAGCCACTTTCTGAGCATTTTCCTTGCATCCTTGCGCCGAAAACAATCGACAACGACCTCGGCCTCAACTACCTCGACGAGCCGAACGAGTACGTTCGCGAAGAAACGCCGGAAGACGATAAGCCGGTTTACCGCAAGAAATCCAGCCGCGACGACTTCGATCTGTCGGACATCGTCAACTATGCAACGCCCGGATATGCGACGGCCGTGTACGTGGTGGCGCAGGCGATTCAACGCATTCGCACGACGGCCGAGAGTCACCGTCGGATCGCGATTGTTGAAGTCATGGGGCGGCAATCGGGTTACATTGCGCTCGGTTCGGCCTATGGGCAGCCCGATATCATCCTCATTCCTGAAGTGTCGCTGGACCGGTCGTTTCTGGAACATCGCGTTCGCGAGTTATACGATTTGCAAAAGCACGTGGTGATTGTGATTGGCGAAGGGGTTGTGGATGAGACCGGTCATTGGCTGGGAGCCGTTTCGTCGAGCGTTGATCCGGCGGGCAACATTCGCTTCAGCGGTGCGGCCGAGCAACTCAAGAAAATTCTCGTCGGCGCGCTGGGCGATGACGTCTTTCGCCAACAGCGCAGACACGAGTCGGCCGACTCGGCCATCTTCACCAGAAAAGTGGGACACACGCAGCGAGGCGGACGACCGATTGAATTCGATCGCTTCCACGCGGCGCAGCTCGGCGGCAATGCGGTCGAACTTCTGGTTCACGGCGAGAACAACACCGTATCAATCTTACAGTGGTCGGAGCAAAGTGGTTTCGTCTACGAGTCGCTTTCGGCCAGCAAGCTCCGCGACCGTTGGAACGTCATTCATCCCCGCATCGTGCATCCTGCATTGTACAACCCCCAGCGATTTCAGCCGTCGAAACTGGGCGTGGAATATCTCATGCCAATTTTCACGAACGCCATCGGGTCGGACGACATGGAACACATTCGAGCCGACCTGTTCAGCCCCGGCAATCTGGCGACGCGGTACCAGAGCGTCAACATCGACGTGCAGAAACGGCTGCACTACATGACAAACGATTGAAACGGTTGCACCGACTGGAATCGATCGCAGGGATTCTGAAGGCCGCTTTGCATCAACAACCGACAGTTTTGTGCGGACATGTCCCCGCATGCTTCGCATCGGTGATCTACAATTGTGATGCCGGGCTGCTGCTACGCAGTCGCTTTCACACAGCCAACTCGTTCCACATCGACGCATTTGCCGCAACAGGGCAGTGTCGTCGTGGAGCAATTCTCCGTTAGGGGCTTACCGTGCAGAGCTCGATTGAATTCTTCCAAATCACATTTGCCATTCTTTTTGGCCTCTCGGCATGCGTCGGATTGTTGGCGTTGTTGAGTCCGGCCGCATTGGCAAAGGTGGCATCGTACGGTAACCGATCGATCTATCGCGGAGCGGAGACGCAATTCGATGGACGCTGGGTCGATGTCGATGAATTCGTCGTTTCACATGGCCGGCTCTTTGGCGGCTGTGTACTCGGCATCATTGGATACCTGACCTTCATCTCGTATTACGGACCCGAAGAGTATACGAAGTCGTCGTCGCTGCTGATGATTGTGACTGTGGCGATGGGAATGGGCGGCGTGGCGTTGTGGCACATCCGGCGACAGTCACAAACTATTGAGGTCTGTCGGGCCGAGGCCCACACCGATGCATTGACCGGACTCACCAATCGTCGTGTCTTGGAGATGGAAATCTCACGTCGGCTCGCACAGCATCAGCGACAGGGAACGCGGCTGAGTCTTCTTATTATTGATATCGACAAATTCAAGTCGTTCAACGATTGCTTTGGACATGTGCTCGGCGACAAGGTGCTCAAGCAAGTGGCCGATATGCTGACGATGACATCGCGACGAATGGACACCGTCGCACGATTAGGAGGCGATGAATTCGTCGTGTTGCTGCCCGATTGCTCGTTAGATGCTGCAACGGAGACAGCGGAAAGATGCCGGTCAGCAATCGCCGGCAGTCCGGTCAGCCACGAAGGCCGCGAACATGCTCCGACGGTCAGCATTGGTGTGTGCGAAGCGCAGAACGACGATGATAACATCTCGCTGATCAAGCGAGCCGATTCTGCCCTGTATGCAGCCAAAGACGCCGGTCGCAATTGCTGCTTCCGCCACGGTGGCCCCGAACGGGCAACGCCCGCGTCGTGAATGTCGCATTGCGAAACCGGTCACTTCACCATTTCGCCCCGTGTGAAAACACACGGGGTCGGTGATCGAGAGCACGCAATGTTCGATTTCAATCGCGACGCAAGTGACCACCCGTCGCCGATCACCAGTGTCATTACCGGTGGCGAAATCGGTCGTCACACCATTCTCAACGGCCGGAATTCCGCTAGAATACCGACTGGAAGATCGCCGTGCAGTGAGATTTGCTGCGCGGAGAAATCTCAATTACATCAGCCGTGAGGATTGAAATGGCTCAGCAAGTTCTCAGCGTCGCTGAATATTGTCAGCAGCAAAACATGACCGTCGAGCAACTGGTCGAAAAAACCGGTCTGGAGCAGGCGCGCATCATGGCCATTATGCTGGGACGATGGACTCCCAGCCCCGCCGAACGCGACAAGGTCGCCGCGGCTGTGGGCGTCACGAAGGATGCAATTAGTTGGGGCCACAAGACGCCAATTCAACACATTTACGGTTCGGGGCCGGGTTAGGTTCGTAGTGACCCGATTCATCCGGTCCTCAGCACGCCCAGCAACAATCGAACCGCATGAATGCGGTCACTACGAACCCTCTAGATCGACCATGCAGCAGAAACCGTTTGGCATTTTGAATCTCAATAAGCCGGCCGGCATGACGTCTCGACGGGCCGTCAATGTGATTCAGCGAATTGTGAAACCGGCCAAGGTCGGTCACGCCGGCACGCTCGACCCGCTGGCAACCGGCGTGCTGGTTGTCTGCATCGGGCGCGCGACTCGTTTGATCGAACAGGTTCAGAGCCGGTCGAAACGCTATCGGGCGACATTCCTCTTGGGCCGACGCAGTAACACCGACGACGTCACCGGCGAAGTGACCCTTGTCGATGAAACACCCGATATCGCCGCCGCCGACATTTCCGCGCTGCTGCCGCAATTCAGCGGCCGCATCGAACAGGTCCCCCCCGATTTCTCTGCCGTCCACATCGCGGGGAAGCGCGCCTACAAACTGGCACGTCGCGGCAAGGCCGTCGAACTGGCTCCCCGGCCGGTGGAGGTCTACGACATCTGCCTGGTTGAGTTCAATAGTCCCACCGTGGTCATCGATATTCACTGTGGCTCGGGAACGTATGTGCGATCAATCGGCCGCGATTTGGGAGAATTGCTCGGCTGCGGTGCCGTCATGAGTAAACTGGTCCGCACGGCCGTTGGGCCGTTTGTGATTGACGATGCCGTCGATCCGGATGACGTCACATCCGACACGCTGTCGAGTTCGCTGCTGTCACCGACGACGGCCATTGCCCACGTGCCACAATACCACTGTACGCCGCCTCAGTTGGAAGACATCACCTGCGGCCGAACTTTTCAGTTGCCTCTCGGCACATTCGACATTGGCGTGGCTGGGGTCGAAGCGGAGTCTTCGGAGCGCAGCCCCCAAAACTCGCGCTCGACTGGGGGTTCCCTACGGTCAACCCCAGCCACCTCCTCGGAGCAATCAACAGTGAACGACGGCGACACCATCGTGCTGCTAACCCCTGACGGTGAACTGGCCGCACTGGTGCGTTATTCAATCAGCGATCGCATGGTGGTTGCGAAGCAGGTATTTCGCGGGCAGAGTTGACTCTGAGATCCGTAGCTGCGGTGCAACGCACCGCAGACAGCGAGCCGTTGGCTCGCAGCTGGGTCTTCGCTCCGCCACGATTGGTAACCGCTTGCGTGCGATCCCAGAAACCCGGTTTTTTGAAAAAACCGGGTTTCTCACGTGCACTATTCCGGCGCAACGACAGAATCGTCTATCTCCGCTGCCGGCGTGTTTTCAGTCGCGGCGACTTCCGGGGCCGGTTTTGGTTTGGTGCGGTCGCGGTAGATCACCAGCGCGTCGAGCGCGTGGTACAGCGAGCCGCATTCGGCGGGACTCTGCTGATTGGTCAGCAAATCTCTCGTCACTGCAAAGACACCGTTGCGAATCCATTGTTCGCGGAGACGTTCTTTGGGCAAGGCCAACACCAGAAACTCCAGCGTATGTCCCGACGTGTTCAGCCGCGTCTCGAAGCTGTTGCTGTGCTGACGACCGGAAAAGTAATTCGGGGAAAAGGTCCAGTCGCTGTTCTGGTTCGCGCGGGCTTCGCGAATGTAGCGCTGTATCTTCTGGTCGGCTTCAAACCAAACCCCACGCAGCGGAGCTCCCTTCTTGAGATATTCATTGCGGGCATAGGTGAGAGCGAACAGTCCGTGGCTGCCACCGCACGCGGCCGTTCGCACCGGTTCGCGAGTTTGCATTCTCACCAGCCGTTCGATGCTCCACGCCTCGCCGTTCTTGCTGATCCATGTGGCATCGGCACCAAGATAATGGCTGAGCGCCCACAGCGTCCAGGTGATCTCGACCGACGACTTGATCTCCATTTGCGCGTGTTTGACCAGATCGGAGACCCTGATGGTATCGGCCCCGCGCGTCACAATTTCGTGATCGGCGGGAACGTCGGCCATTGCCAGAATTGCCAGAAACTGGTTCGGGTGTCCCTCGAATGCATAGGCCCTGCTGTAGGGATGCGCTCGACCGCCGTAACGGGTTCGCTCGAACCATTGGTCGCCCTTGAACGTCACGCCCTTCGACATCCACGTCAACGCGTTAACCTTCTCGCCACCTTGCTTGACTTCGTAGTCCTGACGCAACGCCAGCAGTCCGTGCATAATTTGCCACGGCGTATGCACGTTGGCGGTGAGATAGCGTCGCGTACTGACGGAAATCGCTTTGTCGACTTCGGCCAGAAGGGGATCGGCCGGCTTCGCCGTGGCTTGCGGTTTTGTGCCGGAGGGAACTTCCTCCGCCGACAATGGTTTCAGGCTCAGACACAGAACCGAAACACAGACGACGCTAACGATCCACCGCTGATTCCACATGGGCGTCACTCCTGGTTGCCGGACAGTTTCCTACCGATTTCCACGAGAAATTGAGACAACTCAGCCAACCGGCTGAAGCTTCGCGTTCGAAGGTGCCGTTCTCGCTTCGTAACTACCCAGTGACGAAGATGTGCGCTGGCAGGTTGGGGGACTGGTGGAAGGCGGATTGGATGCCGTCCAGGATTTTCAGGTCGTTTTTGCGGAGCGTCGAGACGTAACCGCGGATTCGGCT
>CAUZOL010000175.1:0-13812 GCA_963581435.1 Planctomycetota bacterium | reverse complement strand
ACGGGAGCATCGGAATGGACTGCGTGAACTTGCAAGAACAATTCGCCACGCGATATCGCATCACGTTCGACGCAGCCTACAACCCGAAGCACGTCCCACCTTCACCACAGATCCAGCCCCGCTTCCACCATCAAAACTCGAAACCCAACCTCAAAATGCCATTCCCACAAACGCGTGAAAAATCCGCGCTAGGAGTAAGGTCTCAAACCGAGAAGCATCTCAGCTGTCTCGGTGAGCCGTTGGGTGGCAAATTTTTTATCGGTGTACTTAGCGAGGTGGCCTCGAACGAGGGCATAGACGGCCTGGCGGTCTTGACTGGTGTCGATTTCAACACACTTGCCAGTGCTCTTGAAGAGATCAACCGTGGGCAGTGTCTCGGCCTTGAAGGTGTCGAATCTGAGCTTGATGCTTTCCACATTGTCGTCACTTCTGCCCGTGTATTTGGCGCGGCCCAAGATACGTTTTTCGAGAACAGCGTAGGGGCACTCAAAGTACAGCATCTTAGGGAGTTCAGCTTCTCGGCCGAAGATTTCGTACCATCCTTCCAAGTTGGAGAGGGATCGAGGGAAGCCATCAAGAAGGAAGTTCTTCTTTCCGGTCATTCTGGTAACGTTCTCCATCGCGTTCTTGAGCAGATTCACAATGATCTCGTTCGGCGCCAGCTTTCCAGCAGTAATACACTCTTCGATTGTGGCGGCGGTCGGCCCTTCCGTCTGGCGCTCGTCGCGGAGCAAATCTCCAGTGGATAGGTGAGTCCAGCCGAGTTGAAACTCGGCTAGCTTACACATGGTTCCCTTTCCAGCGCCGGGTCCTCCGAGAACGAAGACGACGTTGGGCGCGGGACAAGGCTGTCTTGGATCGTAGTAATGGAGCACGACCTTTGGAGCCGGTGCGACTCCCTTTTTGTAGACATGCCATTCTCTATCGGTCGGTGGCATCTCATCTTCGCATGTTGCATCGTACGCAAGATGACCATCGAGGCGGCAGATTCGCCAGGACTTGTAGCTGTTGGAGTAGGAGAGAGCAGGACTTCTCGCAGATTTACCATCAGCACGGTCCCAAGCCATCTTGCCATTCCAGTAGCCGATGCTTGATGCGGTTCCGGATTCAGATTTCGCGGGAGGTGCCGTGGAAGGAACGAACAGTCCATCAACTTCGGGAAGGCCGGATCCCGACACTTCAACATAGAAAGTGTTCCGTTTGGGCTCGTCTGCTTCGACCATGATTTCTTTCATGAACAATTGACTATTTAAGAAAAGCAAAAGAGGACGCCTGTTGCGTGTCTGAATTTCGAGACGGTATCGTAGCATGCCTTGAGCAGAAGATTTGCTCAGCACCTGGAGGTGCTAAACCACGAAAAGGCAAAGCACACGAAGTGGAGCCAGTTGCCGGACTCCCAGAGTGCCTCGAATTGTTTTGTCAAATCCTGTGGCATTCCTACCTCTTGTTTGAGAGTACCACTATTGCCGAAAGCCGATTGTCGAGTTACGGCCCTTGGACTTCCAGCGGAACGCGACGAATTCCGGCGGCGGATGTGCATGGCGTCGCGATTATCTCAAATCACAACGCGGAAATCACACAACTCTTGGGGTGACGCAGCGACTGCGGCGGCATTCGTCGCTTGAGTTCGACTCACAGCATGCAAAAATCCGAGCGGACCGTATATGGGACCCATTCGATTTCCACAGCACGAACCAGACCCCCACGTCGATCTCGCCGGGGACCGACCGTTAACTTGTGTGTCTGGAATTTGTTGAATTCGCCGGATGATTACGGCAAGACTTCCTTGGGTTTCGGAGTTGGGATTTGTGGTTCGCCAGGCCCCCCAATTCGTTCCAAGCGGTCCTGGAGGCAGTCGTTGCGAAATCCGACACCATTTCGCTTTAACGGTCGTTTGCTGACAGTCCAGGGAGACACACGGAAAAATGACGCGCCAACCGTTCGTCGGCTGGACGTCAATCGCTGCGCCCGTAACGTCGCACGTTATCGGGTGAACGGCAGTGGTGTTGATTTCAGAGTCTGCCAGTCGCGCAGCTGCTGAATGCAAGCGCCGCGCTCCGCTTGCGAGCGTTACCTTTGCTCTCTTCTTCCCCCCACTTACCCCGCCGGACGGCGGTTCCTCGAGCGACGGCGATTGGGGACTGGGACTTCGGTCTTCCAGATTTCGCCGTTTTGGCGACCGTAGCGAACGTGGCTTCCATGACTCTTGAGATTTCGTTTGAACGTATCTGCTGCATTCGACAACGTTTTCTTGAGATCGTCGCTGGAAACATTCGCGTCAATCGCCTTGATCAGTCGTCCTTTCATGCCGTATGCGTCTGGTTCGATCAGCAGAATCCCTGTTTTTGATTTCGCTCCGGAGATGATTTTCAGGTCGTCGAGATGTGTCGTCGAAGCGTAGATGAACTTGCCAGCCAATTCCTCGTTCCAAATGACGTCGCTCAGCTTCTTGTTCAGCCGATCGACTTCTTTTTGATTCTTGCCGACAACAACGACGCTGGGAAGCCCGTCACAACTCGCGACGTTAATCCCTAAACGAACACTCTTCATTTGTGGAACAGTTGGATTCGATTCCTTTGCTGTCGCATTTTTTGAATACTGTCTCGCGATCTGACGCAGGTCTGCTGCCATTGCCTTGGAATTCGCGTAGACGAAATTGGGACCTCGATCACTTCGTCTGAGTTTCCTTTTTCCGTCGGGTGACAAGATGCAATAACCGAAATTCCGCAGTTCACCACCAGCTCGTCCGAGGAAAGTCGATTTCAAAAACAGGGCTTCGTTCGTGTCCTCATAAGTCGCTGTTCGGATGCAGACAAAGTTGCGTGAGGCTTTGATCGTCTGTTCGTCAGACAGGAAACTCCTGTCCATATTTTGCTTGCCTGGTCACCACATTCCGGGAACGCCACCGCATTGCGCAGCCGCAGTAATGAAGAGGATCGGTTTCCCCGTTCGCTTTGCTTCGTCTAAGCCATCCTGTAACACGCCGTACCATGCAATACCGGAAACAACTTTCTTGCTACTCGGCACACTGCCCCCGTAAGTTGCTCCCATTGGAGGAGCCAGCTGTGCGTTAGCCGATCTGGAGATTACGGCAGAGATGACCATTGCTGCCGACAATGCAATCAAACGACGATGTTTTGGATTCCACTTCATGGATATTTCTCCGCTGGCGTGCTGGTAAAACGCATTGAATCGGATTCGAGATCATCGCCGTCGAGCTGGCCTACGGCGCCGAGGCCCGTTTCGGCCTTCGTCTTGCTTCTGATCTTCGGGTGTCGCTCCGATAACAACATCGAAATTCGCAGCCAACTCACCCGTGCGTGATCCGGCTAAAGGTTTGTATTCGACGATCAACATCTCGCGAAACTTGGCGTCAGAAATTGAGTTCAGAATTCTATCGCGTTTGTTCCTCGCGTCCCCTTTGGTATAGATCTGGGTCGTCAACATTCGCTTCGAACCCTGTTTCACCGCCAGATGGATGTGCGAGGTCCGCGGGCCATACTGAACCGGCTTGATGGTACGGAAGTAATACTCTCCCTTACTGTTCGTCAGGAACCGGCCGAAGCCCTGGAAGTTTCCGTCCAGTTTCCCACGATTGGGGGCCTCCGTGTGAATGTAGATGCCGTTGTTGTCAACTTGCCAGATCTCGACGATCGCGTTGCGAATCGGTTCTCCTGAGACGCTGAGAATTCGCCCCGTGAGGTGTGTCACATTGCCAACAGCTGGGGTGATCGAGTTGTTGATGATCAACAAGTCGTTGTCTGTGTCGAGCGGCAACTTGTTGGGATAGAAAGGACCTTCCGTCTGGCGTGCCGTTTGAGTCAGTTCTTCGGCAAACAGCCCCGGCGTTGTCATGGCTGCCGCAGTAAACGCAGTGTGCTGGATCATCTGGCGTCGATTCAACATTTTCCTATCTCCCTTTAGCAGGATTGCAGTATGGGCAATGAATTGATTGGTGACAAATCGCTGTTAGCCAATGCCTCGACCGATGACGCGAACGAGGTCAGAGAATCGCCCCGGCGCTGGCTGCCAATTGCATTGCGAGCAACTCTTTATTTCATGTGCTTTTGCACGCCACGTTAACGGCCGCCTTGGCCACCGGGTTTGCGGCCGCCTCCGCGAAAATCGATCTTGCCGTCGCCGTCACGGTCTTCGCCATACTCGACGCCACCCTTGAAGTAGATCCTCTTTCGCCGTCCTTCGGCCACATGATCGCTGTAAACTTTACGCTTTTCCTTCCTGGCGAAAGACCCGTTCGCATTGAGCAGCGCGGTTTTGATCTCCTTCGCGCTCGCGTCGATCGGCAGTTGCTTTTGGACCGTTCCCTTCTGCCCGAATTTGTCGGACCGAATCACGAAGAGCGCTGACTTAGATGTTGATCTAACACCACTGATTGCCTCATGCCAGTTTTCGTCTCCTTTCTTGCCCATAAAGTCCGTGTGAAACCGTCCGACGATTCTCGTGTCACCCATCACCGGACTGAGCGTTTTGCGAATCTGTTCCTGGTCACCCTCTGGTGCTGACACGAACAGCAGCAGCCGCTGGTCGCCGGAGGCGACGTTGAGTGCTTGGCGGAAGCTGTGGAAATCCTGCACAACTGGTGTGTTCGCATCGCCCTTCGGTTTGTACTTTGTCGCGACCTTCTCCATCGCCGCGACGGTGACCTTCTCAGAGCCTCCCGCACGGCCGCGAGGACCTCTTCTTGTACTGAACGCCATCCATGGGGCTCGTCCACTGCGCGACAGGCGTTGGTTGCCATCGGGCGAGAGCAGGCAGAAAGCGGTGTTTTCAAATCGGCCATTGAGGAACGAGCGCACCATCTGCTGGTGCTCCACGCTCTCGTACGACTCGAGGCGGACACAGACAAACTTGCGGGAGGCTTTGATGAAATCTTTTTGCGAGAACAGACCGTTCTGCGTATGGGTGTACCCCGGTCAGAACACGCCTGAAATACCACCGCAGGTCGCCGCCGCCGCCATAAAGAATATCGGACGGTTCGAACGCTTTGCTTCTGCAAGGGCGGTGTCCCAGGTCGTGTACCAGGCAACACCAGCCTCGCCGACCGCCTGCGGGCTGGCGCCGAGATCATTCGGCCGCGGGCCTTGGGCAAAGACCGGCGCGGACAAGACCAGGCTGGCGAGAGTGATCATGAGGGGCAGTTTCATCTTCTATTCTTCCTTGTCGTGATCCGGTTTCGTCGCGTTGCCAGTTCGGACTCTCAAAGAGAGCGATGAACGAGCCACCATCCAGAGCGGAGTCACAGTCTGAAACCCCGCATCGCGGGGGATGTTCCGCGAAATAGACGATATTTTCAATTGGAATTGCGTTTTCAGCCGTACTATCCAGTTCGCTCCAATCAGTGACAGGGGTTTTCCAATACACACAGGACGGTTTCAAGGCGATACGAATGACGTCTGAATACTGCAGACCCGCAGCGGGAACTTGAGACGATTCCGGGTGCTGTCTGGCTTTCAACCCTGCAGGAACACCGACGGCAAACCCCACCACCAATTTGCGAAAACGTTGGTTAAAACGTGCAGGCTGGAGGCCGTTCCTGTCGGAGTCATCCGGTCGAGCCCGATTCCGCTAAAAGGCATGAGTTTCGCGTGCAGGTAGGGAGTCTGCTAAAAGGGTGGTATTACCGTGTGTCCGCGATTCGACGAGTTTCGCGGACAGAATCGGGCCTAATGAGCGTTCGGCCGCCGCTGGATCGTACATGGCCGAACTCAAAGTCTGCGGCCTCGGCCAGAGGACCGTCAATCACTACTTAGCTGCAATGAAGCAGTTCACGAAGTGGCTCGTTGCTGACCGACGCACTTCAGAAAACCGGCTGACGTATCTGAAGGGCGGGAACGCCAGTCTAGACGTCCGGCGAGAGCGGCGAGAATTGAATGACGCTGAAATTGGTGGACTTCTGGAAGCTGCCCGCAACGGAAAAGTAGTCTGCGGCCTGACTGGACTCCAGAGATTCACCTTGTACTCGACCGCGCTGGGAACGGGACTTCGAGCGTCGGAACTGGCAAGCCTGACTGTGGCTCACTTCGATTTGTCTGCCGAGCCACCGACAGTCGCGATTCACGCCGCCGATGAGAAATCTCGCCGTGGTGACGTACTGCCACTTCCGTCAGACCTTGTCCGAATGCTTAGCCGTTTTCTGGCTCACATGCCCTCAGAAGAGCGTCTGTGGCCGGGAACATGGGCCAAGAGCCACAATGGCTCCAAACTCATGCAGCATGACTTGCAAGTTGCCGATGTCCCATACAAGACGGACGAGGGACAAGCCGACTTCCACGCACTGCGTCACACTTACCTGTCACGTCTTGGTCGTTCGGGCGCATCACCGAAAGCGATGCAACGTCTCGCACGCCACACGACGGTTGAATTGACGCTGGGGAAGTATACACACGCCAACCTGTATGACCTTGCATCGGCAGTGGACGGGCTACCTCCGTTACCGACGGGTTCGACGAACGACGAGACAGCCCGTGAATTGCAGGCAACGGGAACCGACGCTGCCGACAGTCTACCGGCAAGTGTCTTACCGTCTGGCTTACCGGAAAAGGGCGCGCAACAACGCCCTTTTGTGCAACTCAGTGCAGCGAGCAACCAACCTGATTTGACCAAAAGCGGGCGTGTGTCGGATAGCAAGAAAGCCGAGAAAACCCGCACAAAACAGGTTTTCCCGGCTAAAAACGGGAGTGGATGGGAATCGAACCCACCTGGCTCCTTTTCAGAGGCCACACTGGGTTTGAAGCCCAGGACGGTCACCAGATCCGCGTACACTCCCCGACGGTGTGAGGTCAATTGTGCAATCGGCAGCAACTGCTGTCAATCGCACCCAAGCGGCATCGGATCCACGGCACACACCAACAAGCGTTTCGCCGCCGGTGAATCGAATCGCTGTCCGCAACTCTCCTGGCGACCCCTGCGTGGCCATCGGCAGATCGGCGATTCTCTGGATCACGAGTTCGACGACATTGTCGGTCATGTTCGTCGCTTCAATCTCGTCGGTTTTCCAATCCACACCAAGTCTCTTCAGAAGCTGCGATGGCAGTGCGCAATGATCCATTCCACAGCACCCACTGCCACACGATTCAACTGAGCTGGTATCTCGCCAGTTGCGAGTACGCCGGCGCGCGGTCAGCCTGGAATTTGGAATGCAAAAGCGAGGCGGCCGCCTATGATTGCGCTTCGATCACGACCGCCAGGGCATCGCCCTTGTGGACGCGCGGAAATGTTCGCAGCACGGCGATGATTCCTGCGACATTCGTGGTCACAACATGGGGTTGGCCGCGATCGATGTCGTACACCGTTCCCAATTCGGCTCCAGCTTCAATTCGAGTGCCAAGTGACTGGCTCGGTTCAAAGAAGCCCGTAACTGGGGCGGGATTACACACCTGCATGTGTCCGGAACCTGGCTTGGGATCTTCACACACGGTCTCAACACGATTGGGCGGACGATCTCGTGTGAGCATGCCGAGTTCATCCAACACATTCCAGCAGCCTTCGACATAGGCGTCGACACCGGCGGGATCGCAGACGGCAGCTCCGGAGAATTCGCAGTAGATTGCGGGAACGTTCGCATCTCTTGCGACGGAAAGCGTTCTTCCGTCAAGATCGCCGGCCGTTCCCCATACCAGGGGGAGATTGAATGCCCGAGCCATTCGACGTTGGACGTCGAGAACTTCAGAGTTTCGATGCAGCACGTACCCGGCCAGCGGATACACCTTGATTTCCGTCCCCCCGGTATGCAGATCGATGTAGTAATCGCATTCTCGAATCAACTCGCTCACCGCGAAGGCCGTTTGTTGCGTGACGCTGCCTTGATCGGCACCGGGACACGTTCTTGCCAAATCGAGTCCATCATCTCCACATCGGTGCCCTCGCAGAAACGCGGATTCGTTCACAATCGGTACGAGAGTCACTCGTCCCTGCATTTGCGCCAACAACGAATCGTTGTTGCTCAATTCCTCAATCAATCGGCGGATGGCGGCAATCGGCTCGAATTCATCGCCGTGCACGCCTCCCGTAATCAGCAGGTGTTTTCCGGCAGTGCGTCCATCGAATCGAAATGTTTTGAGCCGATCGGCCATCAGTTGTTCCGTTGTTAAAATCGATCAAGAATGGGGAAAGACAATAATGGAGCAAGAATCGTTGAATGAGTTGACCGGCCGATGTGTCTGCCGGGATTCACGATCGCCGGACGATCCGATCGTAAGCCGACCGTGACGACATTCTGGAATTTTCGGCGTGAGTTCTCAACACCAAACGCATTGCCTTTGTTGTCGCGATGCCGAGTTTCACTTCCACCGTTGCCCACTCCGAGCGTACCATATGCTTTCTGTCGTCTCGCGACCTCTGCCGAAACCTGTTTGTCGTGATCCGAGGAATTCACCCGATGGCCCCAGATGCAGTAAACGCACCTGATGTGGGAAACGACGCGGCGGCGGCCATCACGCCCACTGCGCTGGCCGAGGCAGAAAAACACCTCGATCAGCTGGCTCTTTGTCACTACGCAGTTGGGGCGCTAACTGCAGTGTCGGCGCTGCCGCTGATTCCGTATGCGATCAGTGCCTGGGAAGTCGCGCACTGGGTAGGACAACCGGCGTTGTCCGACAGCGCGACGCGACTCTTGCGTTGGATTCGTTTCATACCCGGTATGGATCGGCCCGAATACGACGACCAACTCTTGGGACTGACGCTCGTCATGACGCTCATCCCGACCATCGCATTGATGTTCATGCACGGCCTCTTGCTGGCCGGAGTCGGCCGCTGGTTGGCCCGCCGCCGCAATTACAAAACCACCTTCGTCATCTCCCTGTTCAACCTGACCAACGCCCCAATGGGAACGGTACTCAGCGGACTCACACTGGTGGTACTCCTACGACAAGCGGCTAAGCAACTCTATAAGCCAAAGCCGATTCCAGCGGACATCGAGCCAATTCCGCCGAACAAGTACTAACGTTTCATGCGAGGATGTCCGTGACAACCTCCCCATGAACATCCGTGAGACGGTAGTCTCGGCCGGCGTGTCGGAACGTCAACCGCTGGTGATCGAGGCCGAGCAGGTGAAGTATGGTGGCGTGGAAGTCGTGAACGTGGACCCGGTCTTCGGCCACCGCGATGCCGTGTTCGTCGGAAGAGCCGTGGACGATGCCGCTTTTCACACCGCCACCGGCCAGCCACGATGAAAATACCTGGTGGTGATGTTCGCGGCCGGGGTGATCGGCCTTTTCGTGGTAAGGGGTGCGGCCGAATTCGGTGGTCCACACAACAAGCGTTTCGTCGAGCATGTCGCGTTGCTTCAGGTCGGTGATCAAACCGGCAATCGCCTGATCGACATTTTTCGCGAGCGGGGCATGCGTCGCCATGTTGCCGTGAGCGTCCCAGTTGTTCGACGAGCCAACGTCAATCAACTCGATAAAACGCACGCCGCGTTCAGCGAGTCGGCGGGCGACCAGGCACTGCCATCCAAAGCCGGTCGTTTGGCCCGGCTTGATGCCGTACAAGTCGAGCGTCGCTTTTGTTTCACCCGACAGATCGATCGCTTCGGGCGCTTCGCGCTGCATGCCGAAAGCGGTTTGGAAAGAGCGAATGCGGGCTTCCAGTGCGCGATCGGCGCTTCGTTGTTCCAAGTGCTGTTTGTTGGCTTTGGCCAGCAGTTCCAACTCAAGCTCCTGCAGCTTGGACGAAGAGGCGCGGCGGCGGATGTTGGGGATGGGGTCGTTACCGGGGATGATTTGCGTGCCTTGATGACAGCCCGGCAGGAAGTCGCTGCCCCAGGTTTGTGCGCCCGCATAGGGTGCCTTGGGAGCGATCACCATGAAAGAGGGTAGGTTCTGATTGACGGTGCCGAGGCCATAGCTGACCCAGGCACCGATGCTTGGCCGGGCAAACGTCCACGAACCGCAGTGCATTCCCAACGTACTCTCGTAGTGGTTGGTATGATCCGATTCCAGCGAGCGAATCACGCACAGGTCATCAACGATGTTTCGGACATGCGGGAAGAGATCGCTGACTTCGATGCCGCTGTTTCCGCCCGGTTGGAATTTCCAATTGGGCTGCTTGAGGTACCGCGCGAACTCGCCGAGTTTGCCCTGCCAATTATCGACGGTGATCTTCTTGCCGTGATTGGCCACCAGTTCCGGTTTGGGGTCGAACGAATCGACGTGCGAGACGCCACCGGTCATGTACAGAAAAATGACGCGTTTGGCTTTCGGCTCGCGATGCGGTTTCTTCGGCGCGAGCGGATCGGCGGGTGATTGCGCTTCCTGGGCGAACATTTCGTCGGCCAGCATTCCGTGCAGCGCAATCGCACCAAAGCCACCGGCTGCCCGCTGCAATACGTCACGTCGGTTGGGGAGATTCATCGTTGATACCTGATATTGCTGTCGCCGTCACTTCACCATTCAATCGACAAACAAGAATTCATTCCGTGTTAACATCGTCCGTGCCAGTCCACTCCAGGCGGCTAACCGGCGCGTTGCGTCCGTCATTTCGTTACCGGCGAGAGCTGCGGTATATCGCGTCAAAAACTCCGCCGCGTCGACAAGTTCGTCGCGGCGCGGTGGGCGTCCGAAGGCGATCTGGTAGGCGCGTTGTATGCGACCCGTTTCATCGTTGGCTCCGGCCATCGCGCGCTTCGCCAGATTTGCGGCGCGCTCGTGCACGAACTCGTTGTTCATCAAGAACAGGGCCTGTGTGGGTACGGTTGTCAATTCGCGGCGCGCCGTGCTCACGTTGGTGTCGGCTCCGTCGAACAACGCCAGAAACGGATGCCGCTTCAGTCGCTGTTGCATCAAATAGACGCTGCGGCGCTTCGTCGGGTAGACGCCGTAATAGGGATTGTGCTGCGTAAAGCCCCACGTCTCGACCGGCGGGAAGGGATGTTCGCCGCCCATTGTTGGATCGAGGTCGCCACTGACGAACAGCATCGCATCGCGGACTTCTTCGGCGCTCAGACGGCGGCGGTTAAATCGCCACAGCAGTTTGGCGTCCGGATCGACTTCGAAAGCACCCGCGTCGAAATCACTCGAACGTTGGTACGCTGCCGACGCCATGATCAACCGATGCATCGCTTTGGTCGAGTAGCCGCCTTCTTTGAAACGGCTCGCTAACCAGTCGAGTAGCTCCGGATGCGTGGGCCGTTCGCCACGGGTGCCAAAGTCGTTCGCACTGCCAACCAAACCTTGCCCGAAATGATGCTGCCAAATGCGATTGACCATCACACGGGCCATCAGTGGATTATCTTTTCGCGTCAACCAATCGGCCATTTGCAGACGTCCACTTCCCGCATCAGCAGGCAGCGGATCGTTGCCCAGGATGTCCAGATTCTTGCGAGGCACTTCCTTGCCCGGCGTTCGTTGGTTACCGCGAAGTTGGATCTGCGAATTCTTCGGTTTGTCCTGATCGATTGCCGCGTAAGTAAATTCGTAGGGGCCGGAAGTCTTCATCGCATCGCGCTGCGAGCGCAACTCCGCCAACCGCTTTTCGATTCGCTCGAACTTCTGCTGCAACTCGGCTGCGTTGGAATTTTCCAGCTCGGCTGGCGACGTTGGCTTGAACGGTTCTCCGCGATTTTGATCGACCTGGAAGAAGGACCACACGCCGGGGTTTTTGTATCGATCGGGCCGAGAATTGCTCTTCAGGAAATCGCCGATGACGTCGTCGACGAGGCTCCAGCCACGCTTGCCGCCGACTTCCTCGATGGTCAATTCGAGCTGCGTCAGATCGCAGCCGTGGTTTGACTTCGGCAGAATCGCGAGTTGAATGAAGTCACCAGTTTTGACGTCAAGTTCCGACGGTTTGAACGCCTGACTGCCGTTTTTCGCCACCGCGCCACGGGCAATGTTTTTCAGCCCGCCGCTCCCCAGGTGGTCGATGAACCAGTTAATACTGTCGCCGCAATCGTGCGCGTCCTTGGCATTTCCCGACAGACGTACCCGCCCCGTAAACGGGCTTCGCCAGGCGATGCCGACGCCGTCCTTTTGTTGTGGATGCACGACGAAAGTTTTGGGCGGGACCGTGCCCGGAATCTTCAAAACTTCATTCGATATATTGACAGCGACCAACGGCAAATCACCCGAACGCCAGACTTGAAGCCCCTGATGTCCATCTGGATCTTTCGCCGAAGTTTTCAGGCGACGCTGATCGAGGTAGGTCCGCCATCCGCCTGCCAAGGGTTTCTTTTCTGACTCCAATTGCTTGATGTCGGCTTCGAGCTTTGCGAGCGTCGCGGTGAAGTTGGCCTTTACGCGATCGGCTTCGGCCGGTGGCAGGATGGGGAACAAATCGTAGGGTTTTTTCTTCTGTTCCGAGCCGGGAAAGGAATAACGCGTACTCTCGAAGATGCCGTACCAGGCATAGTAATCCGCCATGTTCACCGGATCGAATTTGTGATCGTGACAGCGCGCGCAGCCGAGCGATAACCCCAGAAACGCCTGGCCGACCGTGTCGATTGTGTCTTGAATGGTTAAGTGGTGATAGTTTTCGACGTCGAATCCGAAACGCCGCGAAATGGCGATGAAGCCGGTTGCGGTCAGCATCTCCTTGTATTGTGCGTTTGAAACGTTGAGATTGCTCTTCGCCAGAATATCGCCGGCAATTTGTTCTCGCACAAATTGATCGTAAGGCTTGTCGGAGTTGAACGCGTTGATGACCCAATTGCGATACTTGTACGACAGCGGCGTCGGGTAGTCGGCCGTTTCACCGGCCGTGTCGGAGTAACGCACCACATCGAGCCAATGCCGGCCCCACCGCTCGCCATAGGTTTTCGATTGCAACAAGCGATCGACGAGTTTGGCGAAAGCTTCTGGGGATTCGTCGTCAACGAACGCCTGAATCTCTTTCGGTGTCGGTGGTAGTCCCGTCAAATCGAACGTTGTCCGGCGGATGAGCGCGCGATTGCTTGCGCGACGCATTGGTTTCAGCTTGGCTTTGCGCAGCCGCTCCATCACGAATCGGTCGATGTCGTTGGCAATTTGCTCGCCGTTGATCGTCGGCGGTTTCGGATCGGCGATACGTTGGAACGACCAAAAAGCACGCTCTTCCGGCGTGATGGGTCCACCGCGCACTTGGATGCCACTGCCTGCAAGGGCCAAACCCTTCGGCCAGACAGCGCCATTTTGTACCCAACGCACGAGGGCCGCGATTTCGCGATCGTCGAGCTTCTCGTCGGGCGGCATTTCGAAACCGTTCTCGTGTCGCACCGCCTTGATGATGAGGCTCTCTTTGGGCCGACCCGCAATCACAGCCGGCCCGCTTTCTCCACCTTTCAGCGCGGTTGCCAGCGTATCGAGCCGCAGTCCCGATTCCGACTTTTTCGGCCCGTGACACTTGATGCAACGTTTGACCAACAGCGGGCGAATGTCGTTTTCAAAGAAAGCGAGCGACTTGCGATCCGCATCTTCCGCGCATGCAAACTGGCTGCCGCTGATGAAAAGCAGCGCGACCGGCAACACCCAACTCAACGACCACTTCACGTTGACTCCTCGGCATGCGGTTCTTTGGTGCCGCCTCATCCCTGATTCCTTGTGTTTTCGTCCACTCGCCACCGCACTGCTACCGACCGGCAACTGCAGACGGAACACCGAAGTTCCATTTGAGTCGAGTCACGACACGGCTCCTTTCACTTGTGTGATTCACACATCATAGCATAACGCGTCACCTCGCGAGGATCACTGGAAACTGCGGTCAATCCCAGGGCGGCTCATTGGTTCTGTTTGCCGAGCATGGCGAAGAGTGGTTGGGGATTCCAGCCGTTTTCGCGTAAGGCTGCGGCGAGATTATCAACCTTGCGGCTGCGTAGCCAGT
>CAUZOL010000174.1:0-13813 GCA_963581435.1 Planctomycetota bacterium | reverse complement strand
GGGTTAGGACTTGTCGTCGGCCCAAGGGCGAACGACATCGCGATGGACAAGGCCGATGCCGTCGGCAGCGGCTGGGTCGCCGTGCGAAACTCCAACCATTACGGCATTGCCGGCTACTACGTGTTGGAAGCCTTGAAGCGCGAGCAGATTGGCATGGCGATGACCAACACCACCCGCATCGCCGCCCCGCTGTGGGGAGCCGAACGGATGCTGGGCACCAATCCGATTGCGATGGCGTTTCCCGGTAAAGACGAGCCGCCAATCGTCATCGACATGGCGACGACGGCGGTTGCCTACGGCAAGATTGAAATGGCCCTGCGCAAAGACGAACCAATACCGGACGGCTGGGCGATCGACAAGGAAGGACGGCCGACGACTGATCCCAAGGCGATGGCCGACGGCGGGGCGATGTTGCCGTTGGGTTCAGAACGCGAGCGCGGGGGGCACAAAGGGTATTGCCTGTCGGCGATGATCGATCTGTTGTGCGGACCGCTATCGGGCGCGAATTGGGGGCCGTTTACGCCGGCTTTCACATTGGGGCACAGCAACCCGGACCGATGGGTCGGTAAGGGGTTGGGACATTTTTTTGGCGCGATGAAAATCGAGGCATTTATCGATCCCGATGAATTGAAACGCAGCGTCGATTTGTGGATTCAAACATTCCGCGCCGCCCGACCCGCTCCCGGCACCGATGGCCCGTTGATCCCCGGCGATCCCGAACGCGAAGCCGAAGAAATCCGCCGCACCGCCGGCATCCCGCTCATCATGCCGGTGGTCGAAGACCTGCGACACATCTCGCGCGAGACGGGTATTCCATTCGAGTAACGAAAACCCAAACCGACAACTTGTTGTCGAACGGCAGTGACTTGTGATTCCACCGTTGATGGGTGCCACTGGCGTGTCGCCAGTGTCCTCACGCAACGCACTGGCGACACGCCAGTGGCACCCATTTCATCACTCGTCGAAGCACTCAAACCGCATGAATGCGATCACTACGAACCTTCAACCGTTCTTCAACGCACGGGCAACATCGACGGCGAAATATGTCAGTACGCCGTCGGCGCCGGCGCGTTTGAAGCCGAGCAGACTTTCGAACATCACGCGTTCACGGTCGAGCCAGCCGCGTTCGGCTGCGCCGCAGAGCATGGCGTACTCGCCGCTCACCTGGTAAGCGTAGGTTGGCAGGCCGAAGGTCTCTTTCACGCGGTGGACGATGTCGAGGTACGGCATGCCCGGCTTGACCATCACCATGTCGGCGCCTTCGGCCACATCGAGCGCAACCTCGCGGATGGCTTCATCGCCATTGGCCGGGTTCATCTGGTAGGTCCGCTTATCGCCGGTTCCCAGGTTGGAACCGGAACCGACCGCATCGCGAAACGGGCCGTAAAACGCCGAGGCGTATTTCGCCGCATAGGAGAGAATCAGCACGTCGTCGAACCCCGCGTTGTCTAATGCGCCGCGAATGGCGCCGATGCGGCCGTCCATCATGTCCGACGGGGCAATCACGTCGCAGCCTGCTTCAGCCTGCACCAGCGATTGCTTGCAGAGTGCTTCGAGCGATTCGTCGTTAACCACGTAACCGTCGCGGACGAGTCCGTCCTGCCCGTGGCTGGTGTAGGGATCGAGGGCCACATCGCAGACGATGCCGATATCGATTTTCGCATCCTTGATGGCGCGGACACTGCGGCAGACGAGATTGTCGGGGTTGAATGCTTCGTCGGCTTCGGGGGTTTTCTTCGCCGGATCGGTCATCGGAAAAATTGCGATCGCCGGTATGCCAAGTTCCGCAGCTCCCGCCACGGCTTCGACGAGCAGATCAACCGACAACCGCTCGACCCCCGGCATCGAGGGGACCGCCGTTCGCAGGTTGTCGCCTTCATGCACAAACACCGGCCAGATCAAATCATCGACCGACAGTTGATTTTCAGCCACCAACCGCCGCGACCAATCATGCCGCCGCACACGGCGGAGACGCGTTGAAGGAAACTGGCCGGGAGAATCTGGACGTTGGGAAGCAGTCATCTAATGGGTGCCTGTTACGTGACTGGGTGGTTTCTTAACCCTCGTTCCCAAGCTCCTGCTTGGGAATGCACTTCCCGGAAGCTCTGCTTCCGTCGGTTGCCCAAGTGCGTGCAAAGCGGAGCTTCGCGTTTGTGTGTTCCCAAGCTGGAGCTTGGGAACAAGTTGCAATGACCTGTAATCGACTGTGCCGTATTCTACTGTCCGCTTCAGATTTGCAATCTGCATTCTGCAATGTCTCAACCCACCCGTCCAGTCGCATTCTTACAGCCGATTAACGTGGGATTTCGTGGCCAGCTCCTGTTTCGACCGGTTCAGCTTCCGGAATCGAAGGGGTTACCGGTGATGAGTCAGTTCGCGTCGGACTCGGGAGGGACGGTTCGGTTGCTGCGGCGACCATTTGTTTGCCGAACAGCAGGCGGACCAGAATCGATTTGGCGTCCATAGTCAGCGTGAACACCGTTGGCACGAGCACCAGCGTGAAGAGGGTCGAACACAGCAGGCCACCCAGTACCACGCTGCCCACGCCGCGATACAGTTCGCTGCCGGCACCGGGGAACAGGACGAGTGGCAATAGTCCGAACACGGTTGTCATTGTGGTGATGAAGATTGGACGGATGCGGGTGCTGACGCTTGCGGGAATTGCTTCGCGCGGCGACATGCCTTCGTCGCGAATGTGGTTCAACGACTGGTGCACGATCAGAATGGCGTTGTTCACCACGATTCCAATCAGAATGACAAAGCCAAGCATGGTCAGCATGTCGAGCGGCTGAAAAATGAAGACGTTCAAAAGTCGCAGTCCCAAAATTCCGCCCACCGCGCCTAACGGGACGCTGAAGATAATGACGAAAGGATACAGCCACGACTCAAACAACGCGGCCATCAATAAATAGGTGATGCCGAGCGCCAGCAGAATATTCCACTGCAGCGCGTTCCACGTTTCGCGAAGTTTGTCGGCGGTTCCGGCCAGATTGATGAAGTAGCCGCCTTCGAGTCGGCCCGCGGTATGCAGGGAAGCGACGATGTCCTTGTCGATAATCTGCATTGCCTCTTCGAGCGGCATGGTGGCCGGCGGCGTGACTTGAATGGTAATCGCGCGCTGTCGCTCACGACGGTAAATACTCTGCGGGCCGCTGCCCAACCGCACATCGGCCAATGCCATCAATGGCACAAGCTGTCCGTCGCGGGTGGCGATCGACAGCAACTCGATGTCTTGCGTGCGCTTGGTAAAGGTCTCGCGACCGACAATTGTCAAATCGATTTTTTCGCCGCCGGCAAAATAATCGCCGGCGTATGCTCCGTCGATCAGCGCATCAACCGTGTATCCCAACTCGTCGGCTGCCACTTGCATTTCGGCCGATTGGAGCAGCTTGGGTACAATATGGATTTCGGGGCTGGACAAATCGAGGCTGGGTCGTGGCAGTGCTTGCGTTTCGGGGGGGAGTTTCTGCTTGACCATGGCCATCACGTCCGCGCCCAGCTTCACCAACTCGTCCAGGTCGGGCCCGGTGATTTCAATGTCGATCGTGCGGCCGCCCGTGCTTCCGCTTTCGAACAGGCTCGATTGTTTGGCGACGGCGATCGTTCCGGGAAACTCTTTGCACGCGTCGCGCAAAATTGGAATGAGTTCGCGAGCGCGGGCGGGATCGTTCGATTGTGCTCCGATCATCACACGCCGTGGACTGGCCACGAAAAAGTAATAGCTGATAAGCGGCCCTTTTAGCTTCTTTGCCTCAGCGCTGCCCGGATCGGCATCCCAGTATGGCTTGAGCTTCGATTCGGCCAGCTTGCCCATTGCCATCATTTCCTGCATGTTGTACCCGGGCGGCGGCGAGAGAAATGCCATGACGAAATTGCGATTGCCGGCCGGCAGGTACTCCACCTTCGGCCAGAACGCATAGCTCAATCCAACCGAGAGGCCAACCAACAGCAGCACGAGCGCCAGCGATCGCACGCGCCCACGTTGAACCCAACGGTTCAGACCGACAATCAGTCCGACCGACGATGCGCCCACCCAGTCGAGGGCATCGAGCAGCCAACCGCGACTGTCTGGCCTGTGTTGCTCTGCGCTGCCAACGGCCGAATTCGGTGCGGACGTTGAGTGCCCGTTCCCGTTCTTGCGCGAACTACGATTCGCAGCCGGGCTGCTACCGTTGTGTCGAAACAGCCGCGCTGCCGCAGTTGGAATCACCGTGAACGAAACGATGAGCGACAGCCCGACGGCACAACTGATGGCCAGCGCAATATCGCGGAAGAGCTGCCCCGCCATTTCCTGCACAAAAATAACCGGCAGAAAGACGGCGATTGTGGTCAGCGTTGAAGCGAGTACCGCGCCCCACACCTCTTGCGTGCCGCGCACGGCGGCCGTGAATGGGGGTTCTCCCGACTGGCTGCGACGGTAAATGTTTTCCAGCACCACGACCGCATTATCGACCAGCATGCCGACGGCGAACGCCAGACCGGCCAGGCTGATAACATTCAACGACCGTCCCATCAGGCCCAGCAGCAGAAACGTGCCGACAATGCTGGTGGGAATCGCCAGTCCGACCACCAACGCCGCCCGGCCGAACCAGAATCCGGCGCCGATAATCAACAGCAGGGTGACGGCAAAGAACCAGGGTGAAATGTAAGCGGCGGCAACGGCGGTGGCGGCAATCGGCGGCGTCACCAGCAGCGTTCGCCAGCCACGATGCAGAAACAGCAACAGCATGATCATCGTCAGCGCGCCGCCGATGAAGATGTTCTGCTGCACGAGTCCGATGGCGGAATAGATGTAATCGGTCTCGTCGTAGTACAGATAGAGTTCCAGCCCGCGCTGCTTGAGGATGCCGTCGTTGAGTTCTTCGGAGGCGGCGCGCAGTCCCCGCACGACATCGAGCACGTTCGCGCCCGATTCCCGCCTGATGCTGAGACCGTTGCTGGAAACGCCATACCGTCTCGAAATGCTCTCTTCCTTTTTGTAGCCGACGCGGACATCCGCGACGTCATCGACGTACACCGGTTTGCCGTCGCGCGTGGCCAACAGTTGTCGGGCGACCTGCTCGGGGCTGCGAAACTGCCCGAGCGTTCGAATGACCCAGCGGCGTTTGCCCTCCCAGAGATCGCCTCCCGAGGTGTCCTTGTTCTGCCGGCGCAGAGCATCGCGAACATCGGTCACGGTGATCTGCCGTGCCGCCAGCAATTCCGGATCGACAATCACCTGCAACTCTTCACGCCGTCCGCCGTACACTTCAGCATCGGAGACGCCCGACACACGCTCGAGCCGCGTTTCGATAACGTCTTCCACAAATTTCCGCAGTTTCTGCAGATCGATATCAGGCGGCATCAACTCCGTCAACTCCGGATGCGCCTCACCCATTTCGCCGTAAAGCGTCTGCAAACGGTAGACCATCAACCCGGGGTTCATCGCCCGCCGTGTCGGTTCCAGCGCCTCGTCCAAATCGGGGTGCGCTTGCTGGAATTCGGCGATCTTTTCGAGCGACGGCGGTTTGGCGGTCAGTACAAAGCGGGCAATCGCCCGATCGGAAATGTTTGAAGTGCTGATGACCGGCTGCTGTGCATCGATCGGGTACTCCTCAACCTGCCCCAACCGGGCATTCACTTTGAGCATGGCAACGTCGATGTCGGTTCCGGCGGCAAACTCCAGCGTGATGCGTCCCACCGAATCGGAACACTCGGACGACATTTTGGTGACGCCCGGAATGCTCTGCAGTTGCGATTCCTGCTCCTGAATGATTTCGCGTTCGACTTCATGCGGGCTGGCGCCGGGCCAGCGGGTGTCGATGCGAAGAACCGAATTCTGCACTTCCGGCGTGAGCTGCTTGGGCATGTTGACGAGGCTGATGCCGCCGAACAGCGCGACCAACAACACGCCGACGGACATCTTCACCGGATTGCGAATGAACGCATCGATTAATTGCATGCCCGCTCCGTTGTGCCGCTGGTTCTGTCGTTGCTTGTTTGCCCGTTACGATTTGGCATGTGTGAGGTTGGAGTCAGTGAAAGCAGATGTCAGAGGTCAATGATCAGAAGCCCCAAAGGACGCCGCCATAATTATTTGCGTTTTGTTTCCTGACCTCTGACTTCAGACGTCTGATTGCTACTCTTTGCCGTCTTACTTTTTTCCGTGGGAATAACCGCCGCCAACGTGACCCTCTGCCCGGATCGCAGTCTTTCATTCCCTCGCACGACGACGTACTGCCCCTGTTTGAGCGGGCCATCGACTTGAATCAAGCCGCCATCAGCCACTCCCAAACTGACGGGCACTTCGCGGACAACCCCCTGTGACTCTGACTTGGAATCGACATCGACCACAAACACCACCGGCTTGGTACCGCCAAGCACGAGCGCATCTTTCGGGACCAACGGCATCTTCCGCCGCGTGCCGGTGGGCAGTACAACCCGTGCCAGCATTCCCGCCTTGAGGACGGGGATTCCGTTTTCGATTCGATTATCGAAACTAATGATGACGGGAAAAGTTCGTGAGCGAATGTCGGCTTTGGGAACAATTTGTGTGATTTTTCCGGGGGGGAACAACTCTTCTGGTAATGCGGGCACATCCAGGCGAATGCTGAGTCCCGTCTTTAACCGAGCGGCCAATTCTCCGACAACGTTGACCTCGACTTCGACTTTGTCGAGCCGCACCACTTCAGCGACGGGGTCGGCCCGGCTGACCCATGCTCCAACCTCCGTATGCTCGGCTGTCACGAAACCGTCGAACGGTGCCCTAATAGTGTGTCTGGCGATGCGTTCCTCGATTAACCGAATCTTCTGATTCTGCAGATTGACGCGTGCTTCCGCCTGTTTGATCTTTTCGATACGCGGACCGGCTTTCACCAAATCGTATGTTGCGGTTACTTCAACCAACGCTTGTTCGGCCTGAATTGAGAGCGCAAGTGCCTGATCCAGATCGGCCTTGGTGGCCGCCTGACCTCGCTTATGCAATGCAAGCGTTCGCTCGTACTTCGACTTCTGGAAATCGCTCGATGCTGCGGCCGCTTTCATGCGTGACTCAGCCTGCAGTTTTTCTTGGGGAAGCGAACCCGCTTTCATTTCCTGCAGTTCCTGCGTGCGCAAGTCGAGTTCCGCTCTCGCGGCGGCCCGTTCAATCTTGAGAGTGTCCGTGCGAAGCTCTGCCAGGGGCGCACCCTGTTTAACGAATTGCCCCCGGTTGACGAGGAACTCAATCACACGGCCATCGACTGCACTGCCGATGACGCTCACCTTGACCGGGTTCAGCGTTCCCACGGCACGTTGGCCGGTGGTCACTTCACGCTCTACGACCGCAGAAACCGCAACCCGCGTTTTGCGATCCTGTGCCGAACCGGCAGACACTGCCGTCACCACAACCAGCAGCGACAACGATATTTGAGAGAGCAAAGCGCTACGCGGCTGGGTCATCGTAAATCGCTCCGTTTGTTGGCGGACGGTATTTGCGTGAAGTCATGCGCTGTGTGCACGATATCGTAACCCGAAGCGTAAGCGAGGTGTCGCTAAAACACGCTACGCCCCTCGCTTACGCTTGGGGTTACTATCAATGCCCGCCGCGCGGCACTGGAGACACGCCAGTAGCACCCGTGCGACACGCGTGAAATCTGATTTGATATAGCACTCGTGCTATCGGATTGCCGCTTCGGGCACGTTGGGTGGAGTGAAGGAAAAGTTGCTGCTCTGGCTGAAGAACTCGATTGGATTTTCGTAAACAATCTTGCGGACCAAGCTCTCGGGATGCCCGCGGCGACGCATTTCGAGGATGAAATCGGGAACGGCCGTCGGCTTCGACGGTCCCCAGTCGCCGGCCGAATTGACCAGCAGTCGTTCCGGGCCGTACATCTCGATAAGATCGACCGCGCGGGCCGGCGTGCACTTGCTTACTGGGTACAACGTCATGCCGGCCCAGTAGCCGTCATCCAGCACGTGGCGCACCGTGTGCTCTTCCACGTGATCGACCAGTACACGGTTGCGCTCCAGCCGGCTGTCGCCGTTGAGCATATCGAGAATCATCCGTGTTCCCTGGAATTTGTCTTCCAGGTGCGGCGTGTGAATCAAAATCTGCTGGCTGTACTCGACCGCAAGATCAACGTGTTCCAGAAAGATCGTCGCTTCGTTTTTCGTGTTTTTATTCAGACCAATTTCGCCGATGCCCAACACGTTCGGGCAGTCGAGAAAATCGGGGATGATCTTGATCACTTCCCGCGAGAGCTGAACGTTCTCGGCTTCTTTGGCGTTGATGCACATCCAGGTGAAGTGTTTCAGCCCGTACATGCCGGCGCGCTTCTGCTCAAATTCGGTCAGCTGGCAGAAGTAATCGCGAAAACTCTCGACGCTACCCCGATCGAAGCCGGCCCAGAATGCCGGTTCGCTCATGCCGACGCAGCCCATTTTCGCCAGCGTTTCGTAATCGTCTGTGGTCCGCGAGACCATATGGATGTGAGGATCGAAGTAATACATGTTTGTGAACGCCTATCTGTGAACAATTTCTTTTGTCGAGCCGATGTTCTTATCGTTTGATCCCACGGGGCGCGGCCTATGGGCTTTGACGATGTGACACCGCCAAATTGAATTTGAGGGTTACACGCCGAATTTGGTGCGCCAGGTGTCCTCGTATTGTCGGGAGAATATTTGCTGAATCTGTTCGGCACGATTGGGATGATCGGAAAGCAACTCTTCTAACGCCTCGCGGTACAGCGCCATTCGCGGATCGCCCTCGACCGAACCGTCGCCACGGTCGATCCGGTCGAACGATGCGGCGACTTCCAGCAACTTGGCACGAATCTCCAGGAATTCGCGATCGAGAACATCGGGGGCGGGCATCGGTTGCGGCATTATCATCGTCTCCTCACATTGCGACATCGCGGTCACTGCGCACTGCCCAACAAACGCAGTTCCTGACCGGACACTTTAAGATAGTGGCGGACTGCCACTCTATTCAGTTTCCTCGCCACTTGGACTGAAATCAAGTCCGGCTGATGCGTTTGATCGTTCGTGGGGCGTTTCGGCTGCGAGGCACGCGTCGATTTCTCCACGCAGACATTGCGGGCAGAGACAGTCGCCGACAGCACCATCGACCGGCATAATGTGTGGCAGTTCGGCACACCAGCAGGACTTTTCGCCCGCCGCCAGGCCACACGTAAACGATTCACCGCAACGGCTGCAACACTTGCTGATGCAGGCAGATTCCGTTTCCTTGTCACTCGTCATCCATGCCTCGCTTCTTTACCAGGCAGATAATCATTGAGGGTCAACGTTTTGATCCCTCGGGCCGCAGCACGAGGGCTTTGGGGCGTGACATCAATTCATTGTGGCTCCAATAACTGGGAACGCGCTTCGGGTCCCCGTGAAACTGGGCGGTACGATCCGCCGGACCCCTTTATCTTAACGACCGTGATGAATTTCAACTTGCCCAAACGTCCGTAAGAGCAGCAAGTTAGGGCATTTCTTACGAAGGGACGATCCGAGCGACTTGACGTTTTGGGCTGGAAAGCCGTAGACTGTCCATTCACCAGAGTAATGCAAATCTGGACTCTGCATCACAATTCTTAATACCGTTCTTAACACAGTTTTCGGGCGCTCACCCAACAATGCAATTGCGAAACGTCGAGATTTTCTGCGACGTTGCGTCCCGGCGAAGCTTCTCCAAAGCCGCCAAGGCGCACAACGTCTCGCAGTCGATGACCAGTCAGATCGTGCACACGCTCGAAGAGCATCTGGGTACGCTGCTCATCGACCGCTCCAAACGACCGCTGGAACTTACAGCGGCGGGGGAATTGTATTACGACGGCTGCCGCAAGCTGCTCGACACCTACCGCCGACTGGAAGACCGGGTGCGGCAGGTTGAGAACAACAAAGTGGCCGGCCGCGTGCGGGTGGCTGCCATCTATTCCGTCGGACTGCTGAAGATGGATGCCTACGTCCGCCGCGCCGAGGAGTTGTATCCCGAAGTTGATCTCCGCGTCGAATACGTGCATCCCGATGAAGTCTACGAACGCGTTCTGTCGGACGAGGCGACATTGGGGTTGGTTTCGTTTCCGCGCGACGGCGGCGAATTCAGCTCCATCAGTTGGCAGGAACAGAAGATGGTGCTGGTGGTGCCTGCCGGTCATCGGTTGGCGGGACGGAAATCGGTTTCATCTGCCGATATTGCTGGTGAAGATTTTGTGGCGTTCACGTCGGAACTCACCGTGCGGAAACAGATCGATCGCTGGCTGAAACAGGCCCATGCGCCGGTCAACGTCGTCCACGAATTCGACAACATCGAGAACATCAAACGGGCGGTGGAAGTCGGCTCGGCCGTCGCCATCCTCCCCGAACCGGCGGTCAAACGCGAAGTCGCGTTGGGCTTGCTCGATAGCGTTCGTGTCAAGGACGTCGATTGGCGTCGACCGTTGGGAATTATCCACCGACGACACAAGACACTTTCGACGGCGGCCAACAAGTTTGTCGAACTGCTGCACGAAGACCCGGCGACATTTCCGAAAAACGGCGCACGGCCGGAATCGACCAACGGCCACAAGCGATCGAAGCGGAAAAAGTCGAGAGTCTAGAGACGAGAGCAAAAGAAGAGACGCGACTCATGAAGTCGCATCAAAGTCATCAAACGGACACGCATACGATGCAACAGAAATCACAGGGCCAACAGACAACAACACCGGCAACCGATGTTCTTCGTTACGATGAACTGCCGAAGGCTCACGGCTTGTACGACCCGGCGAACGAGCACGATAGCTGCGGCGTCGGATTTGTCGCGCATATTAAAGGTGAGCGCAGCCGGCAAATTATCGACGATGCCGACCGTATTCTAAGACATATGGTGCATCGTGGGGCGTGTGGCTGCGAAGAAAACACCGGCGATGGTGCCGGCATGTTAACGGCGCTCCCGCACGAATTTCTGGCGAAAGTTGCGCAGCAGGATCTGGATGTAACGCTGCCCGAACCGGGCGGTTACGGTGTCGGTGTTGTGTTCCTGCCGAACGATAAAGACGAGCGGGCCGTCTGCAAGCAAACCGTTGCCGAGATCATCGCCGAACAGGGTCAAACGCTGCTTGGCTGGAGACCGCTTCCAACAGACGCTGATGCAGCCGACATCGGCCCTTCGGCCCGCGCGGCCGAGCCGGTGATGGAACAACTTTTCGTCTCTGCCGGTAGCGGCCTTGATCAGGACGCGCTGGAACGTCAGCTGTTCGTCATTCGCAAGCAGGCCAGTCATCGCATTCGCACGGGCGACGTCGGCAAGAAACTGAAGCAGTCGCTGCGGTTTTACATCTGCTCGCTATCGACGAAGGTCATTATTTATAAGGGAATGCTCACGCCGCATCAGGTCACTCCCTACTTCCCCGACCTGCAGGATCCCGATTACACCAGCCATCTGGCGATGGTGCATTCGCGGTTTTCAACCAACACCTTTCCCAGTTGGGACCGCGCCCAGCCCAACCGCTTTATGAGCCACAACGGCGAAATCAACACCATGCGGGGCAACACCAACTGGATGTTCGCCCGCCAAGGCGTGATGCAAAGTGACCTGTTCGGCGAGGATCTGGAAAAACTGTTCCCGATCATCGAGCCGGAATGTTCCGACTCGGGCAACTTCGACAACGCGATGGAACTGCTGTACCACGCCGGTCGCAGCCTGCCCGAAGTGGTGATGATGATGATCCCCGAGGCGTGGCAGAATCATCACTCCATGTCGGAAGACAAACTCGCCTTTTACGAATATCACTCGGCCCTCGAAGAGCCGTGGGACGGCCCAGCGTCGATCTCCTTTACCGACGGGCAATGCATTGGTGCGGTTCTCGACCGAAACGGTCTGCGACCCAGCCGTTATTACGTCACACACGACGACAAAGTCGTCATGGCGAGCGAAGTCGGCGTCCTCGACATCGATCCGGCCAACGTCAAAATCAAAGGGCGGTTGCAGCCCGGAAAAATGTTCCTCGTCGATTTCGAGCAGGGCCGCATTATCGACGACGAAGAAGTGAAGCGAGATGTCGCCAGTCGCCGCGACTACAATCAGTGGCTGGAGAATCAGCGACTGCGCATCGACAAACTTCCCAAAGCCGCCTCTCTGCCGCACATGGAGTCGGATGAACTGCTCCGCAAGATGCAGGCGTTTGGCTACTCGGTTGAAACGCTGGCGTTCATGTTGATTCCGCTGATCAATGTGGAAAAGGACCCCATCGGCTCGATGGGCAACGATGCGGCGCTGGCCGTTCTCAGCGATCAGCCCCGCATGCCGTACGACTACTTCCAGCAGCTCTTTGCGCAGGTGACCAACCCGGCGATCGATTCGATCCGCGAAGAAGTCATCATGTCGTTGGAGTGTTACACCGGTCCGGAAGGCAACCTGCTGGACACGACCGAAGAACAATGCCATCGGCTGTTAGTGCCGCATCCCATTCTGACCAACGACGAACTGGCCGCCATCAAGCAGCTTGACCATCGTGGCTGGAAAACGAAGACGATCGACATTACCTACGCGCTCCCGGACGCTCAGGCAGAGAACGGCTCAAACGGTGACAGCGATTCCGAGGTTGCCGTTCACCGTGAGGGCGACGCGTTGCGAAAGGCGTTGAAACGCATCTGTCGCGAAGCGTCGCAGGCCATTGCCGACGGCTACAGCCTCGTCGTCCTTTCCGACCGCAAGCTTGGACCGAATCGCGTGCCGATTAGTACGTTGCTGGCCTGCGGAGCGGTTCACCATCATTTGGTTCGCAACGAAGAGCGAACGCGGATTGGCATCGTGATCGAATCGGGTGAAGCGCGCGAGGTGCATCACCATTGCCTGCTCACCGGTTACGGGGCCGATGCGATCAATCCCTACGTGGCCTTCGAGGCACTCGCCCAGGCTCGTCGCGACGGGATGATCGGCCAGGAGTGGACCGACCAAAAAATCGTCGCATCCTACCGTAAGGGTGTCGCCAAAGGCATGCTGAAGGTGATGGCCAAAATGGGCATCTCCACTCTGCAGAGTTACAAGGGCGCGCAGATTTTCGAGGCGGTCGGATTCAACGGCGAGATTATCGATGAGTGCTTTACCGGCACCGCCAGCCGCATTAAGGGGATTGGTTTCGATGTCGTCGCCGAAGAGGCGGCCCGCCGACACGAGCTCGGCTATCCTCCACGCGAACAAGACCCAGCGACCGCCTTGCCCAACCCCGGCCTATTCCAATGGCGGAAGAGCGGCGAGAAGCACGCCTGGAACCCGCACACCATCGGCAACCTGCAGGCTGCTGCATTTTCGAATGACAAAAAAGCGTACAAACAATTCTCCGACCTTGTGAACGAACAGACGAGCCGCGAATGTCATCTCCGTGGGTTGTTGCGATTTCGAAAGAGCAATTCCACCCCGCTCGACGAAGTTGAGCCGGCCAGTGAAATCGTCAAGCGGTTCTGCACCGGTGCAATGAGTTTCGGCTCGATCTCGGCCGAAGCACACGAATCGCTCGCCATTGCCATGAACCGTCTTGGCGGAAAAAGCAACACCGGCGAAGGGGGAGAACGATACGAACGATTCAAGCCGATGCCCGATGGCGACTCGAAACGTTCGGCCATCAAGCAGGTGGCCTCGGGACGTTTCGGCGTTACCAGTTATTACCTGACCAACGCCGACGAATTGCAGATCAAAATCTCGCAGGGTGCCAAGCCGGGCGAAGGGGGCGAATTGCCCGGTCACAAGGTCGATAAGATCATTGCTGACACACGGCATTCCACGCCGGGTGTCGGTCTCATCAGTCCGCCACCGCATCACGACATCTATTCGATTGAAGACCTTTCCCAGCTGATCTTCGATCTGAAAAAC
>CAUZOL010000173.1:0-13879 GCA_963581435.1 Planctomycetota bacterium | reverse complement strand
TGATTCGCGAAATGGGCCGCGACATCCGCAAGGAACTCATCGACCACTGCCGCTGAGGCTTCGACCACCAACTCGACCGTGCCATCGGCTAAGTTTCGCACGGTCCCGGTGACGGGGAACCGACGCGCGATTCTGACGGTCGTGTAGCGGAACCCAACACCCTGGACGTTGCCGGTGTAGATAATTCTGCGTCTGTCTGTCTCGGCGGATTGCAACATGGGGATTCCGACGGGACGCGACCCGTCGGCTTTGGGGTCTACTTGGAGTTTGCGGCAACGGTTCCGGGGCGGCGGACGTGCAACGTCAATGTTCCCGATGCCAGGTTGCCCTGCCCCTGCGAGACCGCATGAAACGTGCGCGTGGTCTCCGGCACCCAATCGGATGCCGTGAGGAAAATCTGGCGGTGGGTTTCGCCGGCGCGGACCAGAATTCCGCTCAGGCCGATGTCATCGACAATCACGCCGTGCGGCAGATTGTCGACGTCGAACTTCAGGTCACCGTCAAATCCGTGCCGGTCGATGCTGAGCATGGCGGTAATTGTCGTTCCCGGTGCAATCACCAGTTCGCCAGCCGATGGCGACACGTCGGGATTGTCCGGATTCAAATGCACGATCACTTTCGGCCGGGCGGTGAGTTTGATCGTCCCCAGATTGCCAACCTCTTTCGTGACTTCGCGATCACCTATCATCGCCGTCGCGGTGATGCGAACTTTTGAGAAGTCGGGCTGCGGGGGCTGTTTGCCGTCTTTCTTCTTTTCGTCTTTCTTCTTATTTTCTTTTGGCGGTGCAACCAGTTCCGCCGATGCGTTGATTACACCACGGGCTTCAAGATGGCCCGGTTCAATGACGAGCGGCGATGGACACGAGAAGCCCTCAGGCAACCCGGTCACGTCAATTCGTACCGGGCCGTTGAAGTTGTCTTTGCGGTTGAGTTTGAACGTCAGTCGTTGACCGCTGCCAACGCCGACGCTCGCATTTTGGCCGCCGATGGTTACATCGAAATCGGGCGCGGGCTGTCGAACGGTAAGGCGGTACTTGAAATCTTTTCCGCCGACGCCACGGACATCGGTCACCCGCACCAGAAACGTTCCGTCGGCCGGTGCGGTGAAAGTCAGTTTTGAATCATTTCCTAACTTGCGTTCGCCATCGTCGTCGTTGGCAAAATATAACGGAAAAATCGGGAGGCCGTTGTCGGCCAATTTCGTCCCAGGCAGAAACGGTTCGACGATGTACGCCGGTTCGTCCCTGGCGTGGCTGGTCGCGCTGGTGTCGAAGTAGCAATGCCGCTTGCCGCCAACGTCGTACAACTGAAATCCGGAATCCGGCCCACGGGGCATGCGAAACAGTTTGCTGATTTCGCCGCTGATGTACATGTACTGGTTCAACTCCATCTCTTCCCAGTTCTTCACGCGGATGTTCAACTGTGCCGAGTTAATCGGACGAAATTCAATGTAGGAATCTCGCACGGCTCGCAGCCGCAATCGTTCGACCGGACGGCCATCGGCGTGCAGGATTTCGATCTTGGTATCGACGGGCGATTTGTCGCGGGCTGCGCGAGTTTCGGCAATCCACACTTGTCCCTGTTTCGCATCGAATCGATACAAATCGACATCCGCCCGTTTCGGGTCGGCCGACATCAACACGCCGTCGGCAATCGCAGGAATGGAAAGCGGCGTTGCCTGATTCGCTTCATCGTTGGGTTCGGCTTCCTTGACCTCGGCCATTTTGACCGGTTCGCCAGCAGGCGCAGTAGATGCCACAGCGTCTGAAATCGGCTTGGGAGATTCATCGCCGCCCGCTTTGAGACCCAGCGGATATGTTGCCAGCGTACCATCCATGCGGCCGACGAGCAGGTTCTTGTTGTCGCGTGCTACAGCCAGGGCGGCGACCCAATCGGGTTGTTTTTCCAGGACGGCAACTTGCGTGAACTCGCCGGTTTCCCAAATCTTAATGGTGCGGTCTTCCGCCGAGGAGATCAGTTGTCGACCGTCGGGCGAAAAGACGAGTTTCAGAATCGGTGCATCGTGTGCGAACCGCGAATACGTGATCTCCGCCGTCCCACGTTCGGTCATTCTCCAAACGCGAATGCGGTTGTCGATGCCTCCGGCGGCAAGCCATTTGCCATCGGGGCTGAAGGCGACGGTGTTCTGTCCTTTGGTTGGCTCGTTACGTGTGTCGAGCCGCTTGCCAGTTGCGACGTCCCAAAGTTTGACCGTGAAGTCGCCGCTCGCGCTGGCCAGAAACTTTCCCGACGGATGGAAGGCAAGGCCGAAGATCGCGCCGTTGTGACCGTTCATCGTCCGCAGCTCGGTGCCGGTTTTCGCATCCCAGAGTTTGATCGCCTGATCGTAACCGCCGGTCACAAGAATCGTGCCGGCCTTGTTCAAGTCGGCTGCGTACAGGCAATCGGTATGTCCGCGCAATGTGTGCAGACGCTTGCCACTGGCGGCGTCCCACAAGGTCGCTTCACCAAACAAACCCGGTTCGCCGGCGGCGGTAAACATCAGCCGGCCATCATGCGAAAAGCCGACACTGTTCACTTGCCCGGTCAGACCGGCCAACATTGACATCGACTTGCGATCGCCTGCCGAAAGCAATTCCACATTCCCATACCGTGCGACGGCAACTTGTTTGGCATTGGGCGAATATGCGAGGGCATGAATTGGTTTTCGTGGTTGGCCGACCACTTTGACTTTCGGCACGTCGAGCGGCAAAGGCAAGCCGTCCGATCCGACGGGAGCTTTCGCGCCCGCTTTGATCCACGCCTTTAAAATCGCAATCTCTGCAGCGGTTGGCGCCTTCTCATCTTCCGGCGGCATGAACGGCTCGATCTTCTTTTCCAGTGAAAGAATCAGTCGGCTCTTTTCGGGTTTCCCCGGCACGATGACCGCGCCGTTTTCACCGCCGCGCATCAACGATGTGTGGCTGGCGAGATTGAGTTCGCCGTTCGTCTCCTTCGCGCTGTGACAGCCGGTGCAATACTTCGTAAAGATCGGCACGACCTGTTTTCTGAAATCGACAACCGGCGCATCGGCGGCGATAGCAACCGAGCCGACTGTGCACATGGCGGCCGACGCTGCGAATATTGTGAATGCGTTGCGGAGCATGATTTGGCTCTTGCGTGGGTTGGTGTTTTCTTTTCGATCAAACAGGTCCGCCGGGACGCGGCCCGGCGGCTTTGCCGCGATGATTTACCGGTGAAACAGGAATTCTTTGCTGCTGAGGATGCTCCAGAAGAGGTCTTCGACAGCTTGTCGTTTTTCGACGCCGGCGGTGGCCCCTAACAACCGCTTTCGTTCCTCGTCGGTTGGCTCGCGCGAGAGGGTTTCGCGGAAGGTCTGCTCCAACCGTGTGGCGAGTTGACTGTCTTTTACGTCGGCATCAGCCAACACGGCCAATATCGACTTCTTTTCGACCGCGGTGGGGTAACGCGACAGCGCGGTGAGATACGCCTCTTCCACAAGTTTGTCGCTGGGAGTTTTTGCCGCCAGCAGTTGACTCAAACGGTTGTCGGCGGCGGAAAGTTTGTTGTTCAGCGTGCCTCCGTTCATAATGTGCAGCACCTGCACCATGCTCGGTTCGGCCGAGCGTTCGCATTCGCAGGTGATGATCCGCTCCGGCCGGCCGAACGTCTTCAAAAAGTAGGAATCGACGCTGGCATCGGGCAATTGCAAAGCGCGGGTGCCGTCCGGTTTGTCCTTGAACTTCGTCGGCTTATCGGTTGCTTGCGACAGCGCGTCGAGCAGCACTTCGGCCTGCATTCTTCGTGGGTAATAACGCGAATAAAACCGCCGGTCACTCTTGTTTCCCGGCAGCGCTTCGCTGGAACGCTGGTAGGTGGCCGACGTGAGAATCAACCGCATTAGATTCTTGAGATCGTACTTGTTCTTTGCCAAAAAATCGGCGAGGCCGGCCATCAGCGGCTCGTTGCTGGGCGGGTTCGTCAGTCGCAAATCATCGACGCGTTCGACGATGCCAACGCCCAAAAAGTTCGCCCACACGCGATTCACAATGGCGCGACTGAAGTAGGGATTCTCGGGCGACGTCAACCAGCCGGCGAGGTGTCCGCGACGATCGGCGGATTCACCAAAAGGAACCGCCTCGCCGTCGAGTGGTTTCGGAGGCTGCGGCTTTCCGGTGCGCGGCTGGATCAGCTCTCCTTCGGCGGCGACAAAAATGACACGGTTGCCGTCACCGCTGCGAAAATCGCCACCCCAACCCTTTCCTCGCACCCGCGAGAACAAATTGGCCATGCTGTAATAATCGTTGTTGGTCCATTTTTCCAATGGGTGATCGTGACAGCGGGCGCACCCAATCGACATGCCCAGAAAGGCCATCGAAACCGTTTCGGCCATGTCCTGCGGGTCCTGGTGCAGCGAATAGAAATTGGCTGCACCGTTATCGAACGTACTCCCTTTGGCCAACAGCACGCCGCGGGCGAAATCGTCCCACGCAGCATTCTCGGCCACCTGTTTTCGGATCCAGCTGTAATAAATTTCGACGGCTTTCGGACGCAGCCGCGCACCCGTCACCAGCAGCAAGTCGGACCACTTGTAGGCCCAGAAATCGACGAATTCGGGCCGCGCGAGCAGACCATCGATCAGTCGGTTGCGTTTATCGGGCGACTTGTCGGCGAGAAATGTTCGCGTCTCCTCGGCGTCCGGCAGCATACCGATCGTGTCGAGAAACGCACGGCGAATGAAGACTTCGTCGGTGCATTGCCGTGACGGCGGAATGTTGAGGCTTTGCAATTTGTCGAGGACGTGATTGTCGATCAGGTTTCGGCGTTCGGCCGCAGTGAAGACTTCTGCCGCAACCTTCGACTCGAAAGGAACAGCGATTGTTGCGACAGTGTTTGAGCCCAGATACCAGCCGACGACATTTCCCTCGCCGTGTCCTGTGACGGACACGCTTCCGGTTTCGTCAACCTGCGCGACGGATTCGTTGGTGGCGGTGAATTTCACCCAGCGCGTGACGTCTTCGCTGTGACCGTCATCGAAATGGGCGCGAACGACTAGTTGCTGTGTCGCGTCTGCTAGCAGCACAACACTCGCAGGGAGAATCTCAAGTCGTTCGAGTTTTGGGTCGTCTGTTTGCGGCGGAGTCTGGCCGGTTGCGATCCATTGCGACAGCACGCGGTATTCTTTGGAATCGACGTCGAATCGCAACCCGCCTTTGTGCGGAACGGCACCGCTGGGTTTGGTCAGAAAGAGGCTGCGCCCCGGATCGCTCGGGACAATTCTTCGGCCCCGCGCCTGCCGCGTGATCGCCTGAAAATCGTACTCCGGATCGTAACCACGCAGCGACAGCTTGAAACCGTTCTTGCCGGCCAGCGCTCCGTGACATGCCCCGGAATTGCAACCGGTTTTCGACAACACCGATTCGACATGAATGCGGAAGTTCCAGCGATGCGGGGCCTGTTGTTGATCGACAGTGACGGCGGTGGTTGCCTGCCGATCTCTAACTGTTGCAGTGATTGTTGCCTTGCCGTCACCCACCGGCACGGCAACGCCGTTTTCAATGCGAACCACCAGCTGGTTGCTGCTGATCAGCTTAACGTTCTCCGTGAGTTGCCCCGCGTGATGGCCGTCGATGACGGCTTCGACCAACAACGTCTGCCGCGATTCACTGCCGGTGAGCGTGAATTGCGGCGGGAGAATGACGAGCGCGTCGTCGGCGGTTGCGGAGGCCGTCAGACAGGAAATTGCGATCGCGAACACCAGCGGGACAGTCTTTGCGCCGCTTGATTGAGTCAAAATATTGAACATCGGAGTTTTTTTCCCGTCGCGTGCGATGTTTTGCGGGTGAATTGATTGGTTCGCGAAAACCGCAAGCGTTGTGTTTCGAGATTTGGTCGAATGGGCGCGGAGCCTGATTGTTTTAGAACAATTCCAGGACCGGTCGTGTGCCGGAATCGACGAGCGGGAACGGTCGTCCGGAGGGACCGGGCAATTCTGTTTCCAGGTCGAAACCAAGGCTGTGGAAAACCGTGGCGATGACTTCGTTGGGTGCGACCGGTCGCTCGGCTGGATATCCACCGACGGGATCGCTGCGGCCGACGACCTGGCCGCCTTTGACCCCACCGCCGGCAAAATAGACCGTCCAGCACTGCGGCCAGTGATCGCGACCACCGGCCGGATTCACGCGCGGCGTGCGGCCGAATTCGGCGAGGTTGCAAACCAGCGTGTCGTCGAGCAAACCGCGGTCGGTCAAATCGTCCAGCAAAGCACCGTACGCTTTGTCGTACAGCGGCGCGACGATGTTCTTCATGCCTTCGATGGACGTAAACGGTTTTGTGCCGTGAATGTCCCAGGTGATTTCATTGAAGACCGTCAGAAATGTATTGATGGTGACGAATCGCACGCCCGCTTCAATCAGCCGTCGGGCCAATAGGCAGCATTGTCCGAAACGCGTCTTGCCGTATCGCTCGCGGACCTTCTTCGGTTCCTTTGACAGATCGAATGCGGCCCGTGCTTCGCTGCTGGTGATCATGCGAAAGGCCGCTTGAAAACTGCTGTCGAGCAGTTTGGCGTTCTGGTTCTGTTCGAAGCTCTTGACGGTTGAATCGACGATGTTCCGCAGACGACGGCGGCGGTCGAGACGCACCTCGCCAATCTGTTTTGGCGGCAGCAAGTCGGGTACCTGAAAGTTCGGCTTCGACGGATCGGCCATCAGCTTGAACGGATCGTGGGCCTTGCCGAGAAATCCGCCATCCTGGCCATGCGGCAAATTGCCGCCGGTGCTGCCCATTGGCTCGGGCATGACAACGTGTGCCGGCAAATCGGTGCGTCGGCCGCGCAGGTAGCTCGTCACACAGCCGGCGTGTGGCGTGTTGATGCCTCCGGTAAACAGCCGGCCGGTTTGCATCATTTGGTGGCCGGTGTCGTGAACGGCCGCGGCTGTGTGATAGCAACTGCGAACGTAGGAAATCTTATCTCCGTGCCGAGCGTGTTCGGGGAAGATCTCGGAGACCGAAACGCCGGGTGCTTTAGTGGCGATGGGCTGAAACGGGCCACGGACTTCCGCCGCCGCATCGGGTTTCATGTCCCATGTATCGATCTGGCTCGGCGCACCGAGGTTGAAGATCATGATCGCCGAACGCTTGTCGTGCTTCTTATCGACGGCGCCCTGCGCTTCGAGCTGCGCAAGATCGGCCAGCGTGAGGCCGGCGGCTCCGAGGGTTCCCGCTTGGATGAAGTCGCGACGATTGACGCCGTCGCAGGTGTGTGCGGACCCTTGTCCGGTAAAGTTGAGCATCGCTATTCGCCCCCGTTTCAGCCGCGCGGCTTCGATCAGATTGCACAATCACGCCTGACTGCGATTGTACTCGCCGATGGATGCCGTCACAAGAAACGGGGACTGAATGAGCGCTCGATCCCACGGGACGCAGCCCGTAGGCTTTGCGTGCTCAGGCCGACTCGACGGAGGCTTGTGGATTTTGCGCAGCGGCCTGGGCGGTCCGCGGATCAGTGAGCAGTTCTTCGCGGACGATGTTCATGTCACGGGGAGCGTCGATTCCCAGCCGAACGTTGTTCGGCCCAATGCGGACAATCGTCACCGTGACGTTGTCGCCAATCAGAATTCGCTCACCCGGCTTTCTCGACAGCACCAGCATAGCAATTGACTCCTTCCATAGGTCATTTCGGTAACTTCCATGGTGGCGCGAATGGGCTTCACATCCTGCGACTGCCCTAGCTCGTCTCGGCAACCTTCCCGCCACCCCAACTGTCGTCAAAGCGAATACGTTGTCATTAAGATAACGGTTCTGCGATCAGGAAATCTAGCCCTATCCGGAGAGTTTACACGGGGATTCGGAGAATAATGCACAGCCCAGACAATCGCGCCAGACGGGACGCCAGCAGCTCGCGGCCAAAAAACACGACCCATAACCCCTTACGGTGAAACGAATTGAAAACACAAACCCAATCGTGAGCGACCCAGCCCGGCAAAACGACACCTGCACCGCCCGTCGGGCTGCCCAGGAATCAGGCAGCCCAATATTCAGGCAGGTGTGCCAGGAAGACGTGCAACCCTGTGGGGGGGGGGGGGTCGGCCGCATAGGGAGCGACTGTTTCTTCTCACCCGCTGAAAACTTAAAGTCGATCCGCTTGACTCAACACAGAAAGACAACAATGCTGGTGAACCGTTGAGCCCAAGGAAAAAGGAAAAACAAATGGTACGCATCGGAATCATCGGCGTCGGCTTCATGGGTTACACCCATTTCTCGGGAGCGCGGAAGCTCCGCGGTGCCAAAGTGACCGCCATCGCGACTCGCAACCAGAAGAAACTGGCGGGCGACTGGATCAGCATCCAGGGGAATTTCGGGCCGCGCGGCGGGAAGGTCGATCTGTCGAAGGTCAAGAAGTATTCGGATTACCACGATCTTCTGGCCGATCCGGACATCGATCTGGTCGATATTTGCCTGCCAACCGACAAGCACGAATCGGTCGTGCTGGAATCGCTGAAGGCCGGCAAGCATACGCTGGTTGAAAAACCGATCGCAATCGATGTCAAAGCGGCCAACCACATGGTGAAGGCGGCCCAGAATGCCAAGCGGCTGCTGATGGTGGCCCACGTGCTGCCCTTCTTCCCGGAATTTCGATTCGTCACCGAACGTGTACAGAGTGGCAAATACGGCAAACTGAAAGCGGCACATTTTCGCCGCGTCATTTCACCCCCCGATTGGTCGAAGGACATGGCCGACTATCGCAAGCTGGGCGGCTGGGGAATCGACCTGCATATTCACGACAATCATTTCATTGGCCTGGCGTGCGGGGTGCCGAGCAAGGTCTTTTCGCGCGGCATTGTCGATGACGGAATGGTGAACCACGTTCACACACAATACGTTTACGACGACCCCGAATTGGCGGTAACCTGTGTCAGTGGCGGGATTGCCGCCGGCGGATTGCAGTTTGCACACGGGTTCGAGCTGTATTTCGAGAAAGCCACTGTGCTTTACAACGCCGGCACCATCGGTGGCGAGTGGGTCGTCGATCGGCCGTTGACGTTAATCAACAACCGCGGCAAAGTGACGCAGCCCAAGCTGAAGGGCGGAACCGAATGGTATTCGGCATTCACGACGGAACTTCAGACGGCAGCCGATGGTGTGAAGCAAAACCGCGAACCTTTGATTCTTTCCGGCACTCTAGCCCGTGACGCCCTGCAACTGTGCGCCGCCGAGGCCAAAAGCATCACGACGGGACGCCTCGTCAAGGTTGGTTAGTTAACAACAGCTGCGACTCAATGAGTCGCAGCGTGCGATGCCCTTCTGAAACGTGACGTGCTTCACGCGCTGCGATGCGTTGCATCGCAGCTACACTTGTGAGAACTCTTTTATCGTGAACATCGAAAACCTGCCCCTCAGCACGCTTGAATACAAAGGGCTAACCATTGAAGGTTATTCCCGGGCGGCCGTGCAGTCGTACTGGCGAATTCCCGAACTGAAACTCGGGTTCGACCTGGGTGGCAGCCCCTGGTCGTTCATGGGAACACAGACGTTCTTCATTACGCACGCCCATCTCGACCACATGGCCGCACTGCCGGTGTACGTCGCACGGCGGCGAATGATGAAGATGGACCCGCCCACCATCTACGTTCCCGAGGCCGCCCGCGACAACGTCGAGCGGATGCTCCGCAGTTGGCAGAATCTGGATCGCGGGCGGATGATGTGCGACCTGATTGGCGTGAAGCCGGGCGATGAAATCACCCTCAGCCGCGAACACGTCGTCACCGTCTTCGAGACCAAACACACAGTACCCTCCGTGGGATACGTGGTTTGGGACTGCCGGAAAAAGCTCAAGCCGGAATTGGAAGGACTTTCACAGGACGAAATTCGCGACCGACGGATGGGCGGCGAAGAAGTCACCCAGGAAATCCGTGTACCGATCGTCTGCTACACGGGCGACACCGCTCCGGCCGGTCTGGATGGCTACCCGCCGGTGTACGAGTCCCGCATTCTCATCACCGAAATGACCTTCTTCCGCCCTGAGCACCGCAAAGAAAAGATCCACAAGTTCGGCCACATGCATCTGGACGACATCATCGAGCGGGCCGACCGTTTTCAGAACGAGTTGATCATCCTCGCCCACTTCAGCACGCGCTATCACGAGCGACAGGTCGAAAACGCCGTCGGCCAGCGATTGCCGTCCGTGCTGAAAGAACGCGTCAAGTTGTGGTTGTAGTACCGCAGCTGAGATGCAACGCATCGCAGCCTGCGACCCGTTGAGTCGCAGCTTTCGTCCAGTTTTTGCATTCCGCCCAGTTTCCCGGCGGTTCGCCAAATCTTCATTTCTCTGTCAAAAAATCTGAACGAATTAAGTCCAGTTCGGTTAGCCCACTTACGTCGATTTTGGTGAATCAAGATCAATTTTTCGGTTAACCTCACCTTGACATTTCAGCTGGCCGATTTATATTGGCGAATCTCGCGTATCACAATATCTAGTATTCAAAAAAACGTATTCCCCAACGGATTGTGGTTGAATTTCGGCTGACCCCAGCCGACAATAGTATACGGAAACATACTCGCCTTCGGCGATTCCCCCCTTCAGGCCCGCAGATTCTGCATGCGCTGAGGTGAAATCGCTGGCCACCAGCAAAGGGCTGCAAAACAGCAAGAGGCTTCTGGCTCCAGACACTCAGCTCTTGACTCTACTAAACTCTCAACTTTCGACTCTCAGCAATTAGTAAGGAGTGCACGATGCACCAACCCACAGGAGCGGCGGACGGACTCGCAGTTAAGGCCAACGGAAATAATGGCCACAAGATAACGGCGGCAACTGCCATGAATGTTGAACCTTACTTCTGCCCGGCCGATGCCGATCCCTTCGACACCGTCGAATGGGAATCGCGAACCGCGCAGATTAAAGAAGAAAACGGCGACGTGCTGTTCGAGCAGACCGATTGCCAGATTCCCGCCGACTGGAGTCCGCTGGCAACCAATGTCGTCGTCAGCAAATATTTCTACGGTGAGCCGGGCACGCCCGAACGCGAAACCAGCGTGCAGCAGGTTATCTACCGCGTTGCCCGCACCATTGCCGACTGGGGCATCGACGACGGTTACTTCGCCTCGGCCGATGACGGCGAAAACTTCTATCGCGAGTTGGCCTGGCTCTGCCTGCATCAGCACGGGGCGTTCAATTCGCCGGTCTGGTTCAACGTGGGCCTGTATCATCAGTACGGCGTGAAGGGTTCGCGGGGCAATTATCACTTCGATCCGAAAACCCGCAGCATTCACCGGCCCGAATCGCCCTACGAATACCCGCAAGGTTCGGCCTGCTTCATTCAGTCGGTCGATGACAACATGGAAGCCATCATGAGTCTCGCCAAGAGCGAGGCGATGCTGTTCAAATTCGGCTCGGGAACCGGTACCGATCTCTCCACGTTGCGCAGCGCTCGCGAGAAACTCTCCGGCGGCGGTGTTCCTTCGGGGCCGTTGTCGTTCATGCGTGTCTTCGACCAGATTGCCGCCGTCGTCAAATCGGGCGGAAAAACGCGACGCGCCGCCAAAATGCAGTCGCTCAAAGACTGGCATCCCGACGTACTCGAATTCATCCAGGCAAAGTCAAAGGAAGAGAAGAAAGCCCGCACGCTCATCGACAGCGGCGAGTACGAGTCGAACTTCAACGGCGAAGCTTATTCGTCCATTATGTTCCAGAATGCCAACCTGTCGGTTCGTCTCAGCGACGAGTTCATGCAGGCCGTCATCGACGACGGCAAATGGCAGACACACTGGGTCACCGATTCCGATCAGTCTGGCCCCGAATTCGATGCTCGCGAACTGATGCACGAGATCGCCAAAGGAACCTGGTACTGCGGCGACCCCGGTGTGCAATTCGACACGATCATTAACAACTGGCACACCTGCAGCAACAGCGGACCGATCAACGCATCGAACCCCTGCAGCGAGTACATGTTCCTCGACGACACCGCCTGCAATCTCTCCAGCATCAACTTAAAAAAGATGGTGGGAGAAGACGGCACCTTCGACGTGGAACGCTATCGCCGGGCAGCGTCCATTTTCCTCACCGCGCAGGAAATCCTCGTCGATCACGCCAGCTATCCCACGCCGTCCATCGCCGAGAACAGCCACATGTACCGGCCGCTCGGTCTCGGCTTTGCCAACCTGGGCAGCCTGCTGATGTCGATGGGCATTCCTTACGACAGCGATGCCGGCCGCGGCATGTGTGGGGCACTCACCGCGCTGCTCAACGGGCAGGCGTATCTCACGTCGAGCGAAATCGCCGCCCACCTCGGCCCGTTCGCCGGTTATCGCGAAAACGAGCAACCCATGCTCGACGTGATGCAGATGCACCGCGATTCGGTCGAACACATCGACCGTGCGTGTCCCGCCGAATTGCGTGAAGCCGCACGGCAGGTGTGGAATGAATGTCTGCAATCCGGAAGAAGGCACGGTTACCGCAACGCGCAAGCCACCGTGCTCGCGCCGACCGGCACCATCGCCTTCATGATGGACTGCGACACCACCGGCATCGAGCCGGACATCGCCCTGGTGAAGTACAAGCAACTGGCCGGCGGCGGCATGATGAAAATCGTCAACCGCACCGTGCCGTACGCTTTGGGGACGCTCGGTTATGACCAACCCGAAATCGAAGGCATTCTCGATTACATCGAGAAACAGGACACCATCGAAGGGGCACCGGGATTCAAAGATGAGGATCTGCCGGTCTTCGATTGTGCCTTCAAACCGGCCAACGGCACTCGGACAATTCCGTGGCGGGCACACATCACCATGATGGCGGCCGCCCAACCGTTCCTCTCCGGGGCGATCTCCAAAACGGTCAATATGCCTGAGGATTCGACCGTCCAGGACATTCAAGAGGCCTACACCGAAGGCTGGAAACTGGGCCTGAAAGCACTCGCGATTTACCGCGACGGCTCCAAGCAAAGCCAGCCGTTGGGAACCACGAAGGAAGGCGACAAGTCGAAGGCGGCTGCCGACGAGGCCGAAGGCCGACTCACGCGACGCCGTCTTCCCGCAACCCGGCATTCCCTCACCCACAAGTTCTCCGTCGGCGGACACGAGGGTTACATCACCGTCGGTCTGTTTGAAGATGGACATCCCGGTGAGTTGTTCATCACCATGGCGAAAGAGGGCAGCACCATTGGCGGGTTGATGGACACCATCGGCACGCTGACTTCCATGTCGCTGCAATACGGTGTGCCGCTCGATGCGTTGGAAAGCAAGTTCGCGCACATGCGGTTCGAGCCGGCCGGATGGACGGGCAATCCCGACATTCCCAACGCCAAAAGCGTGGTCGATTACATCTTCCGCTGGCTGGGAATCCAGTTCATCCCCGGTTACCGCGAAGCCAACACACCGAAGCGAGAAGGCGCAGCTGCGACGAAATCAGCCGCAGAAGGCAGCGAGGGCGACTCGGCGGAGCCTAACGCCAACACGGCTGCCGACGTTGTCCGCGAACTGACGGCCATCGCATCGGCCGTCAACAACGGGCAAGGCAGCACGACCAACACCCTGACGGGTAACGAATTGCAATTGGCCGAAGACGGCCAGACCCCACAAGTCCGCAGCAAGCAGTTCGCCAACTTCCAGGCCGACGCCCCCGGCTGCGACAACTGCGGGGCGATCACCGTAAGAAACGGCAACTGTTACCTATGCCACAACTGCGGGAATTCAATGGGATGTAGTTAACAGCTGCGACTCAACAAGTCGCAGCCAGGCGAGCGGGGGGCGTAAGCCCCCTGATTCCTGAGTTTCGATACGCAACAACCAGAACAATGGAGCTGACCTTCCCCCCTTTAATTGATCCACGCCGAGTGAGAGAATCTCAACCGGGTTGAAAGCCCGGAAAGGATTTTTTGAGATGAAGCAAAACCGACACACGGTGGACCAGATCATTGCG
>CAUZOL010000172.1:0-13898 GCA_963581435.1 Planctomycetota bacterium | reverse complement strand
GCCGCGTGAACCGCGCGCCAGGTGGGGGGCCTGTGTCATGTTTTCCATCCCACCGGCCACAATCACGCGGGCATCGCCGGCGCGAATGGCTTGAGATGCAAGCATGACCGACTTCAAACCGGAGCCGCAAACCTTATTGACTGCAAACGCGGGAACTGTTGGGGGCAATCCAGCTTTGAGTGCCGCCTGGCGCGCCGGTGCCTGTCCGATGCCGGCGGAGAGGACGTTCCCCATAACGACTTCATCAACTTGATCCGGTTCGATCCCTGCTCTTGTCAGGGCTTCCCGAATGACGATGGCTCCGAGTTCGGTCGCCGACACGTCGGCAAAGGCACCGAGAAATTTTCCGATGGGAGTTCGCGCACCTGCCAAAATGTAGCTGTCGGTCATGGTTTCTCTCGCCAGCTTGAATTCAAAACGCGGTGACGTTCTTCACGCCACTATCGTCTCTGTTACCCATCGAGACAAGCGGGCAAACCGCACGGCCGATGCAGATACTGCGTCATGAGGCAGCCAGATCAGATGTGGAGACCGTAAGGTGTTTATTTTAAGAGGTTTACGGTCTTGTCGTGGGAATGAGATAACAAGCGTTTCGCATGGTTTAGGCTGAAGCCGCTCGTCGAGAGATGCCGATTATGAAGCCTAACGGACCTGTGCGGTCGCGTGGCCACCTCTTCTGTATACACTTGACAACTTCTGGAGCGAATGGATGTGCCGGTTCCGGTTGATCCTTTTTTCATCACTTGTCATCGCGATCACGTGTTCCGCGTTTCGACCCGCTGCGGCGCAAGTCGGTACGCGCCCAAATCCAACGCGGAATGAAGTCACTGAGTCCGGCTCGAAGAATCTGTTTGCGATCATTGGCCAGGTGGCACGCCCCGGGGTTTATCAATCGCCATTCACCGAACCCTATCTAACGGACTTACTTCAAAACGCCGGCGGCTTTTCGGTTGAGGCGAATGGCTACCTGCGGATCATCCGTAACGGGCCTAATGGGGTCGAGGCGTTATACGCGACCGGCCGTTACTTTCAGTTGCGGCGGGGAGATGTTGTCGTCGCCGTTCGCAAAACGGAACTCGCGATCAATCCACGTTCTATCCACCAGAGTTCCGGCATATCGAATGACGCCAACGCTGGTGCGGAATCGTCAAGAACGCACGTACAACTGGCATTCGTCAATTTGACCGACCGTCCAATCGTGTTGAGGATGCGACGCGAATACGCTTCGGTGGGACGAATCCTCGAGCTGCTGGGCCATTCGCCCAATCTTGCGCAAACCGTGCGAGTGATTTCACACGCTGAGACGCCGCATTTCACCTCGGCCGACCAGCAACTCGCATCGGAATCAGTTCTTGTCTTCGATCCCGCGGTGATACGACGCGACCGATTGCCGGAATTGCGCACCGAAATTGTCAACGACACACGCAAACAGCGCGAAGCAGTCGCGACGATCTATACCGACGAAGCATCGAAAACTGCGGACGGTGAACAGCAGCAGTTGCAATTAGCAACCGCGAGTGATCCACCAGCCGACGAAGTGCCAACGCCGCTCGACTTCGACTCACCGAAGCAAGCGGAAGGTGTCAAACTGGAGTCGGAGTCGGTTGCCCGCTCGCAGCCTTCCGCGAGAAACACGAAACTACCTAATCCGATCCGAATGCAGAACTTGCCGCCAGAGTTACTCACGATCGACGATCCACTTTCACCGCCGGACATGAGTGAAGCCGAAGCAGACGCAGGCGGTTGGTTTAGCTTCTTGATGTATTCCTTCTTAACGCTTTCAATCTGCGCCGGAGCGGGTTGGGGGATTCTGCGGTTCGTGCGACGGAAGGGACAGCCGAAACGGTTTGAGTCTTCCAGCCGACAGGTCGGAAGTGAGCAGCCGAGCGATCTCAATGAGATCATCTACGATCAGCTCCCGATCGTTGAAGAATCGCTGACGCAATCGGACGGTTTGTCCGTTTTCTCGCGAACTGGCAGTCAGAAGCAGACTCGCAACGACCAAACACACGGCATCCCGAGGCCGCATTTTCTGCCCGATACCGCAATTCCAGATACCGTGATGCCGGAAGATAATCAGTCCGTCAGTGACAAGGGCATCTCAGCAGAGGTCGCGACGACCTCTAGCCGCAAGAAATTCCGCGTCGATGCGAAGCACGGGCAGGATACAGTGCGGAAGCCGGTGACCGTCGCACACCATGCTGCGGAGAACGAACCGCAAGGGCAGGGGCTGCTCGACCGTGCGCTGTCACGCGTACAGGCGGCAGCGAAGAGATGAGTATTGCGCTGGACATCGGGAGTTCGCACATGCGATCGCTGCGGCGTCAGCGATATCGCCTGATTGGGCGATCGTGCCACTCGCTTTTCACCGAGCTTGCGGACCGGGAATCGAATCGCGAGATCCTGAATCGGCTCGACGTAACTCACCTGGAGATCAACGGCCAATTGATTGTTCCGGAGGACAGCGCCGATGGAATTGCAGAGTTCTTTCGAATTCCAACCACTCAAGCGATTTCCAATGATCAGGTTGTGAAATCATCTGACGCAGCGCGACAGGTGATTGTTGAATTGGTAGATGCATTGCTTCCAACGCCCGGACACCCCAACGAGGTCTGCTGTTTTACTGTCGGCGGTATTTCTGGCGATGGCGATGTCGATGGCAGCCGGAATGAGGTCAACCAGCTTGTCGCGCAGACGATCGGGCGGCGTGGCTATCAACCGTTGGGAATTGGTGGCGCGACGGCCGTCTCTCTGGCCGAGTTGGGAGACCAGGCGTTGACCGGCGTCGGAATCACGTTTGGCGCGGCTCACTGTGAAACCGCGTTAATGTGTCATGGTGTCGAATTGGCCCGCTCGTCCGTCGAACGGGGGGGAAATTGGATCGACGAGCAACTGGCCGAACAGCAGGCTCTTCACATTTGGGACCAATCCGGCAACCGTCACCTCGATGTTCGTTCGGCAAGAGACTGGAAGGAATCAAACGTGGGTTCGATTCTGTCCCCCACGTTGGTTGAGGAATCCCAGTTGGCGGCGTTGTACCGGGAATTGGTTGCCGATGTACTCGCAGCAGTTCGCGACGCATTCACCAATGCCCCGCATGCGTTCGACGCGCTGCAGCCGGTCGGTGTCGTCTGTGCTGGTGGCACGGCGAGTCGTCACGGATTTCGCGAGATCATGTTCGATGAGTTGCGAAAGAATCCGCTTCCTTTCGGGATCACCCCGGTGCAGATCGTGGGTGCTTGGGAGTACTCGGCCGCGCGCGGGTGCCTGATTCGAGCGACCCTCGAAGAAGAGACGGTCAGCAGACGGGCAGCGTGACGCGGCGAGAACCGTGAGCATTGCTGGGCCGCCAGCGGCACCCGTCGGCACGCCGAAGTATTACCCCGTTGGATCTTTTGGCACGGCCCAATGTCCCTTGCGGTATTCACGGCGAACAAGCGGTGCCGCATTTTCGTCGTCGAGAATCTGCTCGCTTGCAGGGTCAAACTTCAGCGAGCGACCGACGCGCACGGCGACGTTGCCCAGATGACATAAGGTAGCCGACAGGTGGCCAATTTCGATGTCGGCGTTCGGCTTCTTTCCGTTGCTGATGCAGTCGAGGAAGTTGCGGAAGTGAGGCTCGCCCATGCCGCCGGGCGAACTCGACTTGATGAGCTTGTTTCGCGGGCCGAACAACTTCCAGCCATCGTTCTTGCCCAGCAACAGCATGCCGTTGGTTCCGTAAAACGCGTTGCCGTTCTCGTACCCCTCTTGGCGATACGGCGTCCAGATGCGTTGTTCGAAGATCAACTGTCGCCGATGCCCGACCTTTCCGTCACCCGGATATTCGTAAGCGGCATAAATCTTGTCGGCAAATTGCTGGTCGTCGTCGAAAAAGTACTTTCCACCTGTGACCGCGATCGATTGCGGATGCTCCTCGACGCCGAGTCCCCAGCGAGCGATGTCGGCATCGTGGACGCCGTCGTTGCCAAAATCACCGGTGCCAAAGTTGTACCACCAATGCCACGTGTAATGCAGTCGGTTTGGTTGGAATGGAACAAAGGGGGCAGGGCCGACCCATTTTTCGTAATCAAGCCCGTCGGGCGGAATGGTCGGTTTGGCGTGACCGATGTTCGCCCGCCGCTGGCTGTTCCACGCTTTGGCAATCAGTACGTCACCTATGGCGCCGTCGCGCAGCATCTGCATGGCTTCCATGATGGGCGGTGAACTTCGGCTCTGCGTACCCACCTGCACCACTCGGTTGTGTCGCCGTGCGGCTTCGACCATGAGCGGGCCTTCGCGAATGTTATGAGCGCAAGGCTTTTCGACGTACACGTGTTTTCCCGCTTCCAACGCGAGCAGTGTCGCCGGTCCGTGCCAGTGATCGGGCGTGGCCACAATCACGGCATCGAGCGATTTGTCATCCAGCGCAATGCGGAAGTCCTGGATCGCCTTGGGAGATTTGCCGCGAATTCCATCGATGGCAGCGGCAGTTCGTTTTGCGCGGCCAAGGTCCGCGTCGGCAACATACAGGAATTCCACGTCCTTGTATTTTGGCGAATGCCTGAGAAACCCCATGTCCGCGTCCGCCCGCTCCAATCAATGCGAGTCGATACGTTTCGTTCGCGCTGGCCGCTTGCGAGGTGGCTGTCCAATTCAAAGCAACGGCACCAGCAACGCCGGCTCCCGAATGTTGCAGAAACGTACGTCGGTTGGCGTGCGACACGACAGATCCTCCGGTTGAGCAATCGGAATTGGCGTCCCAGTGCAGTTCCACGGCCCGCACTAACCTTTGCAGGCTACTCGGAACACGCGGCAACTTCCAGAGTCAGTGCACCGTTCGGCGGAACCGACCGAGAATTCTCACGGACCGGGATCGCAGAGGATGATGTTGTGTAAGACCGGTTTGCTTGTGTCCAACAGCTGACTTCGCGCGGAACGCTAGGGAGTGATGCCGGCTGCAGGCGGTTTGGCAGGAGTCGCCAGTGCGCTGACGTCGGCAAACGTCGGCAGAATCGGCCGGCGTTCCGGATGCTTGTGATACAGCGGGAACTCACGATTCTTGTCGCGAATCGAGATTACCAGGCCACTCTGCGTTGCCAGGAACAAGCGGTCGGTGCGGTCGTTCGACAGTCGCATTTTGAAATCGCGTAAAGGCAAGGCGCCAACCGGAGCGCCATCTTTTCGATCAACCAGAATGACATTGCCGAGCGCGTCGGACATAAAGACCAATTTGGTTGTCGCTGCAATGAATTCCGTTCCACGGGGCCGCCACCAGATCTGTTTGCCCGATGTCTTCGACAGACAATACATACCACCGCGATCCGGAAGCAGAAAAACGTGTGGCCCAATGACCACAGGAGCCTTTCGGACGGGTAGCCCCGAGACGAATTCCCAGATGACTGATCCATTTTCCGAATTCAAGCAATAAAAATTGAAATCTTCCGACGCCATATAAAGACGGCCGTCGGATCGGACCATCGGTGCAGAGATGGGGGCATCGGTCTCAAATTGAAAAATCTGCTCGCGTCGTTCCGCAGACACCGAATACAGCGAGCGGTCGCGACTGGCGAATTCAACGACGCGACCGGTTGAAATCGGCGGAGTCGTAATTTCTTTAGCCGTCTTGTATCGCCAGATTAAGGAATCATAGGACCATTGTGGCAGCAGGTTCTCGTCATACAGTTGGTGGATCTTTCGCAGACTGAATGCATACACGCTGCCGTCAAGCGTGCCGATGTAAACGTTCCGTTCATCCATTGCGGGGCTTGTTGAAGGATGCGCCGGTAACTTGAGTTCCCAAAGCAGTTCGCCGCTGAATTTGTCGAGCGCGTACAAATTCATACCGACGGCCACCAACGCAAAGTCCTCGTTCGTGGCCAATGGATAGCTTGCCAGATCTCGCCGCCCCAATTGCACCGCCCACAATCGCTTTCCGGTTTCATTGTTAAAAGCGGTAACGACGCCGGACGTTGCCTGGACGTAGACATTCTCCTCGTCCACCGTCATGTGACGGACCTTGTCACGTGTTGGATTCAACGTCGCCTGTCCCCACCACGCTCGTTCCAATCCATAGCGGCCGAGAAGCCGCTGTGAAGGAATTCGTGGCGTGAACCCGGTTTTCTGGGCCTGAGCGGCGTTCGAAGCCGAAAGAAATAAAACGCTGAAACAGGCCGCGGTAGTGATTGTCCGAAGCGACATCGTGACCTCAAATTGCTCGATAGTGAGGCTTGCACCGTAAAACCGACAGTGGCGCAGCCCGAAGAAACGACCAACATCCTGTATTTTATTCTACCCGATGCGATGAAGCCCAAGCCAGAGTTCTCTTGGGGAATCTTGATTTGGGCGGCAATTCGCGCAGGCCGAACCGCCTGTACCGGAGAGGCTGAATCTACGCAAATATGCCCCGCAAGCAGAGACTCTGGCCAAACTGGTCGCCAAACCGCATCAATCGCTACAATTGTCGCTTCCTGCCGTTTCGGCGTTCACCTTTCTTAAGTTCTTGATTTGTGAACGGCACGCCCACTACAATGATGGACATTGGGTGTTTCCGCGCTGTTGCGTGAAAACCGGGAGGGAGTCTCAAATGACGAATCGGTCTCACACCGTGGCGATTTTCTCGTTGGCCATCGCCGTGGGGATATTTGGCTTTGGAGAGATGGCCGATGGCGATCTCATCAAGCTGCAAAACGGCGGCGAGCTGCGGGGAACGATTCCGCAGAAGCGCGACGTGGCAGGCAGCGACCGCTTGGAAATCGTGACTCTCAGCGGCGCACGAATTATCGTGGCTCGCCGTGACATTGAGTTTGTCGCTCGCCGACCGCTAATCGTCGAAGTGTATGAAACCCGCGCCCGACAGACACCCCATACGGTCGAAGCGCAATGGGAATTGGGCGAATGGTGTCGGCAGCAAGGCAGTTCGCTTAGACACGAGCGGGAAACTCATCTGCGTCAAGTCATCCAACTCGACCCCGAGCACAAGCAGTCGCACGCGGCGCTGAAACATACAAAGCGCAATGGCGTCTGGATGACCTACGATGAAGCCCGCCGCGCCGAGGGCTACGTAAAGTATAAGGGGCGCTACATCACGCCGCAGGAGTTGGAACTGATTCAAAAAACCGACGCCGAGTTGAAAGCCGAGCAGGCCTGGTTCAAGCAGGTGCGGCTTTGGAAAGCGTGGGTCGCCGGTCGCAATCGGCAGAGGCAACAAGAGGGGTTGAAAAAACTGAACGCGATTGACGACCCACACGCGGTCGCGGCGCTGAAGCAGAATTTCGACGAGGAAGAAAACGCACAACTCCGCCAGTTTTACGTCACCATTCTCAGTAAGATTCCAGGTGACAAACCGGTTCATCCGCTGGTCAATCGCGCCCTCTTCGACACCCATCGCCAAATTCGGTATCAAGCAGTCAATTCACTGAAACCGAAACAGTATCCGGCGGCCACAAAGATATTCGTCCGTGGGCTTGGCAATGAATCGAACCAGGTGGTGCTGCGCGCGGCCCGTGGGTTAGGGCGGGTGGCAGATGAAAAGGTTGTACCCGACCTGATCGCTGCATTGACCACCACCCACCGCTACCGCCTCCGCGTCCCCGACAACAGCGGCTCGTTGAGCTTTGGCTCTGACGGTTCGTTCGGCAATTCCGGGCAGACATCCTTGCCGCCCGATGTCGAAGCATTGCTCCGCGGTGGTCAGTATCCTAACGGAGTGATTGTCAACAACCCATCCATCAACCAACTGCAACGCACGAAAGTCGTCAAGGTGAAGTACGACCACCAGAATGGCGAAGTCCTCACGTCGCTGCAGAAGCTGACCGGCGTCAACTACGGCTACAACGAACGCAACTGGCGTTTGTGGTGGACCGCAAAGAAGAACGGCACCGCCAGCCCGGTCACTTCGCCGTGACTGCGTCGCCGTAATTTCGTCGCATCTTCGACGGCGAGACTTCACAGCGAGCGATTTGGCCGATACGGTGTGCCAATTCACGACAGACATCTTCGACGGCGTTCCCTTATGACCCAACATGGCGGACATCGTGTTCAGCGAATTGTCAGGCAACGTCTCGAAAGCCTCGAACGCGCGGGCGTCTCGATTCTTCCTCAAGCGACGGAACTCCCCCAGCCGACGGAGCTTCCTCAACCGACGGAACTTCCTCAACCTACAGCGATTCCCGAACCGCTAATGCTTCCAACAGAAAAGAACATTGTGGCAAAAACCGACGGACCGAAACCGAGCGACGCCTCTCCCGCTGATCGGCTGATGGCGCTCTCGGGCTGTGTTGCAGCTTGCACGCGCTGCAAAGAACTCGCCGAAACCAGGACGCAAACCGTCTTTGGAGTTGGCAACCCGGACGCGTCAATCATGTTCGTTGGAGAAGCGCCGGGAGCCGACGAGGATCGAACGGGAGAGCCGTTCGTCGGGCGCGCGGGGCAATTGCTCGACCGCATCGTCGAGGCCTGCAATTTGAAGCGCGAGGAAATCTATATTTGCAATATTCTTCGCTGCCGTCCTCCGGGCAACCGCAATCCGTCGCCGGAAGAAGCCGCGAACTGTCGCGAGTATTTAGACGGCCAGATTGAAATTGTCGATCCCGATTACATCATCTGCTGGGGATCCGTCGCTGCAAAAAATCTGCTCGACAGCAAAGAAGCCATCGGGCGAATGCGCGGCAAGTTCTACGAGTACGGCCGCGCAAAAGTTGCTTGCACGTACCACCCGTCGTATTTGCTGCGCAATCCGCCGGCAAAGAAGGATGTTTGGGACGACATGAAATTCATCATGCGCGACATGGGTGTCGAGCTCGACTGAGCGGCAAAGATTAGCGGTTCATCATCGCATCGTGGCCACGCCGTTGCTTCCTGGCGAAGCGAGGGCCGCGGATTGCTGATTCCGTCGGTTCTGGTTTCGCTTCCGTTTGTACTTCGACATCGAGTGACGAAACGGTCTGGAGCAACCGCATCACGTCGCGACGGTCAATCTGGCCAATCACTCGGCCATCTTCCACCACAGGAAGCCGGCAATAACGGGCGTCGCGAAAAAGTGCAGCCGCAAAATCGGCGGTTGCTTCGGCGTCAATTCGTGAAGCCGAGCCACTCATCACCCGGGTGACGCTGTGGTGACCTTCACCGGCCAGCTGAGCCTTCAGCAGTTCATAATCCGGAATGCTCCCCAACAGTTTTCCCTGGGCATCGACAACATCCAATTGTGGAGCACAGTCGTTCAACAGCAGTTTGACTGCGTCACGAATGTTGGCGTCCTCGCGAACGACGAGTGGCGGATGGGTCATCAAGTCTGTGACGTTCATCTGCATTGGACGGCTCCTGTCGAAGGGGTAAGAAATTGCGGGGGATGTGGGGTTGTCGAAACATACGTTGCAATTTGGCAACATTCCCGAAAATTCCCCAAATCACGTTTTGTTGCCCTCAACACGACGCCCGGTTTGCCGGTTTTTCCGTTTGTGTTGAAAGAGACAGCATTCCGGCGGGCGCTGGATGCGTCTGGCAAATCGATGATCCGATTCGGTGTGGGCAGCAGGCGAGAGATTCGCTATTGTGTGCAGCGGTTATGAATGCAGAGACTTGCGCACAATTGACATTGGCAGCTTACGCGGCGGCTGCCGTCATCACCCTTTGGTGGCTGGCGGGCCGTTGCGAGCACGGGCGAATGGTGTCGCTGCTGTACGTCATCAATCGGCTTATGAGTGGAATGATATTTCACTGTCGGGGTAGCCGCCGCTGTCCATTTCCCGACGACGGACCGGCGTTGATTGTTGCCAACCATCGCAGCCCGGCCGATCCGATGTTGCTGTGGATGAACCACCACCTCGTGAATGTCGGCAACCGCCGCCGTATCCGTTCTATCAACTTCCTAATGGCACGCGAGTTTTACGAGTTGCCCTCGATGAACTGGATGTACCGCGCTCTGCGCTGTATTCCGGTCGATCGCGAGGCGAAAGAGGCAGCCCCGGTTCGCGATGCCATTCGGAGATTGCGCGCCGGAGAACTTATTGGCATTTTTCCCGAGGGACGAATCAATACCGGAGACGGGCTACTCACCCCCGGCGGAACCGGCGTGGCATTTCTCGCATTGAAATCACGCGTGCCGGTTTACCCCGTATTCATTCATGGGTCTCCGCAGGCGGACAGCATGGTCTCCTGTTTCATGACACCTTCACGCGTGCGGTTGGTTTACGGCGACCCAATTGACCTGTCGCAGTTTTACGATCATCCCAAACAGCGAGAGTGCTTCGACGATGTCACCAATTTGATGATGAAACGGCTGGCTGAGTTGGGCGGAGTTGATACACCGCCGTTAGCCGACGACCGTATCGAGGCGACAATTCCCCTGGGCCGCGCCGCGGAATGATCGGCGACCGCATTGAAGTTCGATTGCGGGATCGCGTGCCACTGGCGTATCGCCAGTGCCCACCGCGATGCACTGGCGATACGCCAGTGGCACCCAAGCGATCCACGCCGAATATCGTTCGGGATGTTGGATGACGCCGCTCGCCGACCACCGGTGTATTTACCGGTGGCTAAATCGGTACGGATTCGTGTGAATCGTCGAAGCACGTCATCACAGCAAAACGGAGTCGCCTTCATTGCCGAATGTCGAGTCGGACGCTTCCTCGCCGCCGCGATAGGCACGCCTGAGAATTCCCGGACAAACGACCGGTTCGCCTTTCACCTCGACCCGTAAACAGGGCCAGTTGTCGGTTGGTGTCAGCAGTTCGAATTTCTTCTCGGTAACGAGAATCGAATCGGCTATGAACGCCGGCCCAACCGTTGGGTGCCAATGCACTGCCGTCCCAGTGGCCAGCCGATATTCACTCTTGGGGACCATCGGGATTTCACGGATTCGATAACCGATCACCTCGGCCTGCTCAGCCTGACGCCACTCATCGATCAGCCCGTATTTTTCGTAGATTCGCTGAATGCGGTTGAAGATTTCAAACAGTTCCCATTCCGGCTGAGAGAAATACATGCCTGCCGCGTGTACCAGCACGGCTCGTTGGTAGGCATCACGAACGTCGGCCGGTGCCGTCCCGAACGACACGGTACGGGCAGCACCCAGGCATAGCCCCCACCGCCGTCCAACGGCGGCGATGGTCACCACTCGGCCGACCGGATCAGAATTGTAGGACCAATGGCGATAGCGCGCCGATCGGCCGTCTACCAGAATCTGAATTTGTTCCGGCACGATCTGATGCTTGACTAACCGGTGCGCCAGATGCCCGGCAATTTCAGCCTCTGTCTGTCCGTATCGACACTGCCGGCAGGTTGCCTCGATCGCATGCGCCAACAAGCGTCCCAATTCCCGTAACCGTTCCTTTTCCAAAGTTGTGAAGGACAATTGCATGCCGGTCAATTGGACCGAAACGTCGTGAGTGCCGCCCCAACCGCTGTCGCTGGCGACTGTACGGCCACGGCATAAATCGTCAATCAATGTGTGTCGCGGTTCCGACCAATCGCGTTCCTTCAGTTGAAAGCCAAGTCCGGCAAGTTCGTGGTCGAACAGTTGCGGCGAGTTCGCGTTGGTTGTGACAACAACACGCGCATCGGATGTGATGAACAGTGCAGCGGTCGCTTCGGATGAACCAGTGTGACCGGCGCAGTTTCCCCCCGCCGTAAACCACGAGAAATTGGCGGGCTGTTGTAGCAGCAACGCATCGTATTGGTGCGATTCAAGAAACTCGGCCACAAGCCGATGCTTCTGCTCGATATCGGCCGCCCGTTTCGCACTCACCACGGGAATTTCTTCCGACGACATTGGCTCGCTTGGGCCATACGTCATTATCGTCATGTGTCGCTCCATACACGTGCGAAATTCGGAAGTGAAGTCGGTTCGCCAGCAGGAATTGAGACAGCAACCATTCGGCGGCAATGACTCAGCGACAATCCAAGATAATCACGGAGACTCATTCTATTGACCAACCGAACCGACCGAGATAAGAAAATCCGAACGAGTTACGGCAAGGTTGATTTGTTGTGTGTTTCAGCATACCACACTCGTCACCGGAAATTTAAGGTGAAATCGGTTACTCTGAAAAAACTAAGCAACCGGCTACGTCCGGTTTTCGGACAAAGTTCGCAAGTGGAATCATACGGTCCCCTCAAATGGCAGTGCACGAATCTGATCGCGAAGACCTCATGCGCGAGGCTGTTGCGCTCGTGCGCCGAATTGAATTGCAATCCCCGGATGAGAAGGAGTCGGTGATCTGCGGCTTCCGCTTCAATGGCGCACTATCGGTGTTCTTCGGTCCCGATCCGGTCTATCAATTCGACGCCGATTCTCGGCTGCGCCGGGCGTTCGTCGATGGGCTGCTGTATCGCACACAGGGGACAACCTTGGCACAACTGCAACGGCAGCGAAGCGAAGGCGTTACCGAACTGCTGCGGCGAGACCTTTGTGTCGATGACTTGAATGCGTTTCTAAATGCGATGAAACTCCGGCTTCAGCGACTTCTCTGCGCACTTAGATCGAACGAAAGCGTCGTCCTCAAACAGGTGCCGGAAGACCGACCGATTGTTCCTGAGCTGATCGACGCACTCGGACAAATTACAAATTCCGATGAATCACTTGCCCCGTCGATTAAGGGGAAACGATGAATCGCGTTTCCTTTGTGTGGTGCCGGTTCAATGACGGGAAATGACGGATGCGAAAGTTGATCATCGGATGTGGATATCTGGGCCGCCGCGTCGCCGCCGTATGGCTGAGTGAAGGACACGAGGTGAGTGCCCTAACGCGCAGCGAACGGCACGCTGAGGAATTGCAGTCTGCCGGAATCACTCCCATTATTGGTGACGTCACCAAACCGCCGACGCTTTCCGGTCTGCCGGCGGCCGACACATTGTTGTTCGCAGTCGGGTTTGATCGAACTGCGGGACATTCGCAGCGCACGGTGTATGTCGACGGCCTCAGCAATGTGCTTCAGGAAGTCGGCACGCGGATTGGAAAGATGATCTACATTTCCAGTACCAGCGTTTATGGTCAGCAAAGCGGCGAGTGGATCGACGAGGATTCCCCCACGCGACCTTCGACACCCAGTGGTCAGGTTTGCCTGGAATCAGAACAGGTTGTCCGAGGCTTCTTTCCATCCGCTGCGAAGAGCGTTGACACAACGGCGATTGTTCTTCGTCTGGCGGGGATTTACGGTCCCAACCGCTTGCTGCGGCGCATCGAAGCCGTCCGGTCGCAAACACCGATTGCCGGCGATCCATGTGCTTGGCTCAATCTGATTCACGTCGATGACGCCGTCGCCGCCGTTGGCGCATCTGAAACAGACGCCGAACACGGATCGACGTTCCTCGTCTCCGATGATCGCCCGATCTCGCGACAGGATTACTTTAGTCGACTGGCTGCCATTGTCGGCGCCGACTCGCCCGTTTTTGATCCGTCGATGGATTCCGGTCTTCGCGTTTCCGGCTTGGGAAAACGTTGCAGCAACCGCAAATTGCGAGACGAACTTGGCGTCGAGTTGAGATTCCCAACAATAGAAACGGGACTGCCGGATGCCGTTGCCGATGGGACGTAACCGCATCGCGCCGACGTGCGAAGAACTTGTGGGTTTCGATTGTGCGGATTATGTCGATTCGGCGGAGCAGGTCGTATCATTAGCGATGCAGTCCTTCGGATTGGCCCGCTAGTTTTTTGAACTTACCGGGAACGCAACATAGGGTTGATCTGTGGAAGCAGCGCTAGCAGCGAAGGCGCCGATTCTCTCGTTTGCCGTTTGGCTCGATCCGAGTTGATGAAGAACGGCGACACGAGACGATCCGCGTCACGATCGGTCGGATGTCCGAGCGTCGGGCCTGCCGGGTGTTGGGCCAGCCGCGGAGCACTCAGCGCTACCGCTCTTGTCAGCGTCCCGATGAACGGAGTCTGCTCAAAGAGATGCGAGGGATCACTAAGCGGCGGC
>CAUZOL010000171.1:0-13958 GCA_963581435.1 Planctomycetota bacterium | reverse complement strand
AAGTCGAACGCCCGCGGCTTCCGCAACTTTGCGAACTACCGCACCCGCATCCTGTTCTTCTGTGGAAAACTGAAACTCAAACCGTGCTGAAAACACCCATTAAAATCGGTGAAGAACCCATCGGGAGCATGCTCGCATCTTTGCAGACTACGAAGAACTGGGAGACGGATTGCAGCAGGCAACGTACGGCAAATCCTTTATCGACACCTATCTTCAACATTGTCGCCAGAAGGCTTCGCAGGTTATCGCAGCCGAATTAACCGAGACGCTGCAAACCCCCGCAACGTTCGATTGGCTGGACTTTTCTCGCGCACAACTGCACGTCTACAACATCCGCCATATTCATCACCACGCGGCTCAATTGAGTCTTCGCTTGAGACTCGACACCGACATCGACATTCCCTGGGTCGGCTCCGGTTGGCGTGATGTTTGACTCCCCCCAGCTGCCCCCTCATCAACACGCGGCCGCAGAACAGAGACAGCAATCCCAGCTTTCAGTTTGCGTTCCACGGCGTGCCAATCGGAATCCGCTTGTATCCTGCGTGGACGCTGGTAGCATGGGCGGTGGATGGTTGCTCCTAATCGTGCAAGAATTTGGGCGTCACCATTTCTGGCAGGAGATTCCGATTTGATGGAGCATCGTGTGACAAACTGATGGTGTCCGCGCCGACGTCGGCCAAATTGCCAAGCCGACAGGACTGCGGCCCATCGACCGGAAAGGGGCCAAACATGTCGTTGCTAGACAGCGTGTCCGGTTTGATGAAATCCGCGAAGAATCTGAGGACGATCGCCGAGAATCTCGGCGACGTTGAGCTGAAATCTCAGATCGTCGATGAAATGCTACAGTTGCAGGAAATTCGCGAGCAACTCACCGCAACCGAGCCGACAAACGGTGATGGCGAGGCCACTCCCACTCCGCCGGATCCCAGTCAAAAGGACAAGGTGTTGTCCTTCGATGACAACGACAAGTTTGCCCACTTCGAACCCTCTGCTGACGGAGGAACCTACGGTCTGCACGCGGATGGTGAAGGACCCGAGTCCAATTCCAGCGCAACAGCCAGTCCGCCAGAGTCCACCGTTATTTCGTCCGCGAAAACCGATGCCGACATCCCGACTGACACCGCGGGCAAATCGGACTCCCCTGTCGGATCGCAGTACGCAAATCTCTCCGAGGACGACCGTTTCCGATTGGCCGAGGAGAACATTCGGGATCTTGAGCCGCTCAACCTGGCGGCCCTGAATAAAATGAACAACATCCTCACCGACGAACAAAAGAAAAAGAAAGCCGCCGCCACCAAGGCGGGCATTCGAGCCAACAAGAAGGGCCGCGAACTGCAACAAGCCGTCTTGGCAGCCATCGACCTCGACGACGAACAAAAAGACCAAATGGCCGAAGCCAGATCCGAGCTCCAACGAATCCGCACCGCCATCAGCAAACAGGTTGAAGGATTACTGACACCAGAGCAGACATCCCAATTGCTCAAGGATTTGGGAAAGGGACACAAGAAGGGGGAGTGATCGAGCGCGTTCGGATGACGATCTTGATTGCGTCCCGATGTGTAACACGCTATTTTTCCTCTTGCCATCCCGCCCCGCTCTTCCCAGAATAGCCTGTGCGATGCGGAGTTACCTTTCGTTGTGACAGCGTGTCGTTCAGCCACTAATCGGACGCTTCAGGAAAGACCGATCCAAGCCCGCCTGCCATTTCAGGTCAGTCAAACAGGATGTAATTTTATGCGCCGCAATGCTTTTCTTTTAATCATCTTCGGGGTGATCGCCGGTTGCGGTGTTCAATTGCAGGGGAACTCTAATCTGCTGGGAGCGGGAGACACGCCGCCGGAGCTGCTCGCCGAGGGCTGGTTGAACGGCACAGCTCCTACCGAATCCGAACTGGCTGGTAAGGTGATCGTGGTCGATGTCTGGGCGTATTGGTGAGGGCCGTGTGCCGGAGCGGCATCCGGTCTGGTTCAGACCTATAACGAATACAAAGAACAAGGTGTCGTATTCGTCGGATTGACCCCTGAAGGAGCTGACGCGCAAGCGGAGAGCGAAGAATTCATCGAGACGAATAACATTGCCTGGCCGAACGGCTACGGTGCCGGAGCAACAATCGACGCCTTGGGAGTCTCGGGCTACCCCACAGTGTTGGTCATTGGAATGGACGGCAAAGTTGTCTGGAACGACGAGATGTCCGGTGAATTGAACGACGCGATCGAAAAAGCGTTAGCCGCTCAGCCAACGCCCGAAGGTTAGTCGCTCGTCGGGCGCGTGGATTAGGACAAATGGGAAATCAGTCACCCGAAACTTGTGTGAGGCACCGACTACATTTGTGAAGAATTAGAAAAATGAAAAGAGTCATCGCCGAAATGATCGCACTTTTCTTCGCAGCCCTGGGCATGATGATCACGTCCATGGTTATCGATGCCTTAGTTTCCAAGTCGCCGCGATGGCCACAGTACCACAATTCAGAACTTTTTCGTCGCCCTTGCCATTGGGACCATGTTCGCAGTTGTGAGCTACAACGTTGCCCGTCGGCTTCTAAAACTGCGTAAATGACAGGAGGCTCCGTCACAACCCGGTTGTGGGCGAACTCCGCACTTAAAAACAACGGGTGTTGTGAGCCAACGAGGGTTTTGACAGAACTTCAGATGTCTTCAACTGAAGGGTGCCTGTGGCAGAGTCTTCGATGCCACAGCCGAACATGCGGGTACATCTCCGCCGCTTTCACACAATTCCCTTTGCGCTGCTTTGCGTACCTCTGCCCCATTGCGTTAAAAAGAAACGCTGCCCCGACCGAACACCCCTCCCTGCGAAACATCCATGACCAACGAAGACATTCACTACCTCTCCGCCGTCGATCTCGCCGCGGCGATCAAGAGTAAAGAACTCTCCCCCGTCGAAGTCACCGAGGCAACGCTTGCGCGGATTGAGCATCTCAACCCGACACTCAACTGCTTTTGCACATCGATGGCCGAAGAAGCGCGGGCCGACGCAAAAGAAGCCGAAGCGGCGGTGATGCGTGGTGACGAACTTGGACCGCTGCACGGCGTTCCCGTTTCGGTGAAGGATATTGTCGCCGTCAAGGATTCGCGGACGACTTCCGGGTCGCAGTTGTTGAAGGATTACGTCACCCGCGACGATGCACCGTCCATCGCCAAGCTGCGAAAGGCGGGTGCGATTCTTATCGGTCGCACCAACACGCCCGAGTTCGGTTGGAAGGGGGTGACCGACAGCCCGCTGTTCGGTATCACCCGCAACCCGTGGAACACCAACCTCACACCCGGCGGCTCCAGTGGTGGGGCCGCAGCAGCGGTCGCTGCCGGTATGGGGCCGATTGGTGTCGGCACCGATGGTGGTGGTTCCGTTCGCATCCCGGCCGCCTTTTGCGGCTTGGTCGGCATGAAAGCATCGTTTGGACGTATCGCCAACTTCCCGGCGACCCCCGTCGATTCACTAAGACACACCGGCCCGCTCACACGAACAGTGGCCGATGCTGCGTTGGCGGTCGATATTATGTCGGGACCGGATGAACGCGACCCGTGCTCACTCCCTTGCTCTGGTGTCAGCTATTTAACCGAGTTGGATGCGGGCATCGACGACGTTCGCGTCGCTTACAGTCCCGATTTGGGTTACGCCGTCGTCGATCCGGAAATTGCGACGCTGTGTGAAGCGTCAGCCAATCGCCTGCGCGACGCGGGAGCGGTTGTCGAGCAGGTTGATTTAGGCTGGCATGACCCCTACGACTGTTGGGTGTCCTTTTTCTATGGCGGAATCGGGGCGGCTCACTGCCGTCGTCCACCCGAGGAACTGGAATTGCTCGATCCTGGTTTGCGAAAGCTTGTCGATGTTGCCGCGAACCTCACGGCCGTCGATCTTGTCAAAGCCACAATGGTCCGCAGCGCGTTCTGGCAACGGGTTTGGCCCTTGTTCAACGAGTATGATCTGTTGATCACCCCTGCCCTGGCGGTCAAACCGTTTCCAGTGGGACAGAACAACGCCGACCCGCCGGGCGAACCCGATGCACGGCACCTACGCTGGTCAGCGTTCACGTATCCGTTTAACCTAACGGGACAGCCTGCGTGTTCCGTTCCGTGTGGATGGTCCGATTCACAACTTCCGATCGGCCTGCAAATCATCGGCCGCCGCTTCGATGACAGCACGGTTTTGCGAGCGGCCCGCGCGTTAGAACAACTGCAACCGTGGGCCGATCGTCGGCCGGTGATTCCAAGTAACAAGTAAATAGCCAAACGTAAAACACGCTTTGCTCTGAAGTTCTGTCAAAACCCTCTGTTGGCTCACAACACCCCTTGTTTTTAAGTGCAGAGTTCGCCCACAACCGGTTATTGACGGAGCCTCCTGTTACTTTTTCCTTTTGACTTTTTCCTTTTGACTTGAGTCCTAATGTTTGTCGATACATTCACAATTTTCTGTAAAGCTGGCGAAGGCGGGCACGGCTGCATGAGTTTTCGTCGGGAATCGCACGTTCCGCGTGGCGGTCCGGACGGTGGCGACGGCGGCGACGGCGGCAGCGTTATCATTCGAGCCGACGCACAGCTTGGCAGTCTGGCGAACATCGTCGGTCACAAGCACTGGAATGCCGAGGGAGGAGCGCACGGGCAAGGAAAGCTCAAGCAGGGACGAAACGGCGATGACATGATCGTCCTCGTGCCGCCTGGCACGTTGGTCCGCGATGCCGAACGCGGACATCTGTTGCGCGATCTGGCCGAAGATGGCGATCAAGTCACCGTTGCTAAAGGCGGTTACGGTGGTCGTGGCAACAAGCACTTCGCGACTTCAACAAACCGTGCGCCGCGTGAGTTTGAAAAAGGCGAGTCAGGCGGAAAACGCGATGTGGTGTTGGAACTGAAACTCATCGCCGACGTCGGGTTGATTGGCAAACCGAACGCAGGCAAGTCGACGCTGCTCAGCCGGATGTCGCGCGCACATCCCGAAATTGCCGACTACCCCTTCACCACAAAGTTCCCCAATCTCGGACTGGTGCGAACCGGGTTTGATCGTCAATTCGTTTTGGCCGACATTCCCGGTTTGATCGAAGGCGCGCACGCCGGTGTCGGTTTGGGTCACGAGTTTCTCCGGCATGTCGAGCGCACGCGGGTGCTGGTGCATCTCGTCGAGCCGCAACCGATGGACCAAACTGATCCAATTGAGAACTTTCTGAACATTCGCGACGAGTTGCGGCAGTACGACACCGCGCTGGCCGAACGGCCGGAAATTGTCGTCGTCACCAAAAGCGAGTTGCCCGATGCCGCCACAGTTGCCGAACTTCTGGCCGAACAGATCGACCGCCCGGTGATGCAAATCAGTGCCGTGAGCGGCCAAGGCCTCCCCGAACTCACCAACGCCATTTTCGAGATTCTAGCGGAAGCTGACGAGGAGTGACGCGACGCTCCGTCAAAACCCGGTTGTGGGCGAACTCTGCACTTAAAAACAAGGGGTGTTGTGAGCCAACAGAGGGTTTTGACAGAACTTCACATTCTGCCGCCGCGCTGATTCCTCAAAGCCGATAGCTGACCGCCGATAGCTGAAAGCTAACCATGCCCGCATTCGAATATTCTCGCTGGGACGGATCGCAGCAATTCACGCCGCAGTCGGCCGACAAACTGTTCGATGAGATCAGCCAGTATCTGCTCGAATACGGCGAGAACATGCTCGAGCAGCTCGAAGATCTGCAGGATGAGCATCCCGATGTGGTCGATATGCTCATCAAACGCGGCTACATCGAGCAGGACCGTGAAGGCCGCTTCAGCGTGACACCCAAGGGCGTCCGTCGCGTCGAAAGCAAAGCGCTGGAAGAGCTGTTCGACATCACCCGTAAGGACAAACTCGGCCGACACGAGACCCAGTTTCGCGGCGCGGGACAAACAATCCACGAGGAGTCGAAGCCCTACGAATACGGCGACCCCGTCTCGAACCTCAACATGCACGAGACGCTGAAGAACGCACTTTACCGCCAAGGCGGTGGCTCGCCGATTCGGATCGAGGAAGACGATCTCGTCGTTCATGAAACCGAATACCAAACGTCGTGCGCAACAGTCGTGCTGCTCGACATGTCGGGCAGCATGGCACGCTACGGCAAGTTCGGGCAGGCGAAAAAGGTCGCGTTGGCGCTGCAGGCGCTGGTCCGCGGGAAGTATCAGGGCGACTTCCTGCAGCTGGTTGGGTTTTACACTTACGCCACCCCGCTCTCGCAACGCGAACTGTTGTATTCTGCGCCGAAGCCGGTCAGTATTTTTGACCCGCGTGTGCATTTGCGGATCAACCTCGATAATCCGCCCGACTTTGTGCCGGAACACTTCACCAACATTCATGCCGGCCTGCAGTTCGCGCGGCGCGTGTTATCGAAGCAACCGGCCGCGAACAAACAGATCATCACCATCACCGACGGCGAGCCGACCGCGCACATCGAGGGTCGCGACATTGTGCTGATTTATCCGCCGGCCGAAAAGTCGGCCCGCATCACGCTCACCGAAGTCAAACGCTGCGCCGACCTTGGCATTCACCTCTCCAGCTTCGCCCTCGTCGAAGACTATTTCTACCTCGGGTTGGTCAATTTCGTCGAGCAAATGGCCCATGTTTCCGGCGGCATCGCTGCCTACTGCAATGCCCAGGACTTGGGTAACATGGTCATCGATAGCTTCGTCGGCGGCCGAAAACGCCGCCGCGCTGTTTAGGTAGCCCGACGCTCCGCGGCGGGAGTTTCCGGGTGATCTGTCGAGAACGATTCAGAATCATCCACAGTTTTTCCGATCTCATTCGTAGGAAGAACTAACGAATCCAGTCACTTTGCCTCAGAACCAGAGTATCACCCGATGAGCAACTACCAACCCGTCGCGCGTGTCGTCGATTTGATCGATCCGGCTGGCAATACGCTGCTCAACCTCTCGAACGACGAGGCGGCCGAAGCGGTGGCCTCGGGTGATCCGGAGCGTGTGCGATCGATCGACGGGCAGTTTGCCATTATCCAGCAATGTGGAAAGATTGTCCGCATGGCGCGATCCATCGGGCGGCCGATGCGATATTTTCTCGCCAAACAAACCGCCGGCCCCTGCCTGATCGTTGCCGAACGAATTGACGAAATCGCCGATTGCCTAAAGCGCGAAGGGCTGTTCGACCAGTTTCATCCGTCCTACACGCGGATGGTGCCCGCGCATCATCTCATCGAAATCGCCTTGGTCGGGTGTCCCGATCCGAATCCAATCTGCCGCCGGTTCTTCGCCCCCGAGCGCAATCAACTGCCGGCTGATGTCGATGCGATCGGGCAAGCATACATCGGCGCGGTGACCGAAGAATGCCGCAAGTGGCTCGATGGCATCGACAGCAGCGAGCCAATTGGTGTCCTCTTCTCCGGCGGCATCGACAGTGGCTCGTTGTTCATGGTTCTTCACCATCTGCTGCTTGAACGCGGTGAATCGCCCACGCGACTCAAGGCGTTCACGTTGCGCATCGATGGCAACGGAGCCGACGCCGAACAGGCCGCCCGCTTTCTCGACGATCTCGACCTCGGGCTGTTCCTGGAGCACATCGACGTTGACCGCGATCAACTCGATTACCGCGACGCCGTCCGCGCGATTGAAGATTACAAGCCGCTCGATGTGCAATCGGGATTGATGGCCCTTGCCCTTTGCCGGGGAATTCGCGAGCGATATCCCGACTGGACATATCTGGCCGACGGCGACGGCGGCGATGAAAACCTCAAAGATTATCCCATCGAAGAGAATCCGGAACTGACCATCCGCAGCGTGCTCAACAACACCATGCTCTATCAGGAAGGTTGGGGAGTCGAAGCGATTAAGCATTCGCTCGTATACTCCGGCGGACAGAGTCGCGGACACGTCCGCACGTTTGCGCCGGCGCGTCAACTGGGGTTCAGCGGATTCAGCCCCTATGCGCTGCCGAATGTGATCGAGGTGGCCGAGGGCATCCCGTTTATCGAACTGACCGACTGGCAACACGATAAACTGTACGACCTGAAAGGGGAAATCGTGCGACGCGGCGTCGAAGCGGTGACCGGCCGGACGATGCCAGTGTTCCCCAAGCGGCGGTTCCAACAGGGCGTCGTTGATCGATCGACCTTCGATTCGCTTTTCCCCGAAGATCCGGCCGAATACCGCTCCGCATTTTTGGCCATTCATGAATGAGCCGCCCGTTATTTCCACGGCCGAGATTCTTGCCGCCCGCCCTGCGCGGAACGTGGTCGATCCCAACGTTCCTTATGCATTTCTCGTCGAGCCGGAATACACAACAGCCGGACAACTCGAAGAAGTCGCAACGATCTTCCTCACCAATCGCGAATGCCCGTTTCGCTGTTTGATGTGCGATCTGTGGCAGAACACTACGACCGAAACTGTTCCCGTCGGTGCGATCCCAAGGCAGATTGACTTTGCGCTCGAGCGTCTGCCAGCGGCCAGTCACATCAAACTCTACAACAGCGGCAACTTCTTCGACAAACGGGCGATTCCACCAGCGGATCACGCGGCGATTTCCCAGCGTCTGCAGCCGTTCCGCACAGTGATTGTTGAAAACCATCCGCGATTCTGCACCGACGTCTGCGTTGATTTTTCCACACAAATCGATGGGCAACTGGAGATCGCCATCGGTTTGGAGACGGTCCATCCACAGGTGCTGCAGCGACTGAACAAGCAGATGACTTTGGGCGACTTCGAGCGAGCCGTACAGTTTCTGCGCGGCAATGACATCCAAGTTCGCGCGTTCATTCTGTTGCGTCCGCCGTACCTCAGCGAACCGGAAGGAATCGACTGGGCGCTGCGTTCGCTCGAATTCGCGTTCGCGCTCGGCGTCGGTTGCTGCGCAGTCATTCCCACCCGCGCCGGCAACGGCATTATGCAGCAACTTGAAGCCGATTCGATGTTCACGCCGCCGTCGCTGCGCTCGCTGGAGCATGTAACGGAAACCGGCCTGCGAATGAACGCCGGCCGCGTGTTCGCCGACCTGTGGGACATCGAGAAACTCATTGCCTGCTCCGATTGCGGATCAGAGCGAATCCAACGGATACACGAAATGAATCTCACCCAACAGGTTCCGCCTGCACTCGCTTGTCATTGCGAGAAATGACAATGATTGAGCATGCGGTGGATGTCGTTGTCGTCGGGGCCGGATTCGGCGGCAGTTTGACATCAATGATTCTCGATCGCATCGGTTTGCCTGTGGCGTTAGTCGATCACGCTACGCACCCCCGTTTTGCGATTGGTGAATCTTCAACCCCCATCGCCGACATGCTGCTGCGCGACCTCGCGAAGGAGTATAACTTGCCGCGACTGGCGCCGTTGTCGAGTTACGGAAGTTGGAAGCGGTCATATCCCGATGTTGCCTGCGGCTTGAAACGCGGATTCAGCTACTTCCAGCATGATGAGCATCAACCGTTTCAGCCGACGGCCGATCATGTCGGCGAAATGCTGGTAGCCGCCAGTGCCAGTGACGACGTCGGCGACACACACTGGTATCGCCCCGACGTCGATGCGTTCTTCGCCGACGAGGTCACAGCCGCTGGCATCCCGTTTCTCGACGCGACCCGGCTGACGAGCGTCGTTGAAACAGACGACGGGCGTTGGCTGCTGGAGGGGGAGCGACACGGCGAACTGGTGCGCATTCGGGCCGCGTTCATTGTCGATGCAACCGGTGCGGGAGGATCGTTGCGGCATCATCTTCAATTACCCGATGAGACCTCGCAGTTCGAGACACGCTCGCGGGCGATCTACTGTCATTTTCACAACGTCCCTCGCTTTGGTGATCGCCTGCAAGCAGCCGGCGGCAATGTGAGTGATCACCCGTTCGATTGCGATACGGCGGCTGTGCATCATTTGCTCGATGGGGCCTGGATGTGGGTGCTGCGATTCGACAACGGCATCACGAGTGTCGGATTGGTTCTCGATGAACAGCGATATCCGTTAGACGAGTCCATCCCCGTTGAAGAGGAATGGTCGGCGTGGATGGCGCGTTATCCGGAACTCGCAGCACAGTTGTGCGATGCCCCCATGGCCGCCCTGCCCGGCCGACTCATTCGCACAGGACAATTGCAGCGACAATCGGCTCAAGCCGCCGTTCGAAACTGGGCTTTCTTACCACACACGGCAGGTTTCATTGATCCGCTACACAGTACGGGAATCGCGCATACGCTCTCGGCAATTGAACGACTGGCGGACATCATCAGGTCGCATTCACAGCAACGACGACTTGACGTCTCGCCCGCGCTTTGCGCTGCACTGCAAGACTACGACGCTCAACTTCGCGGCGAATTGAAACTGGTCGATCAACTGGTCGCCGGCTGCTACCGAACGCTGGGGAAATTTCGTTCGTTCGCGGCATTTTCAATGCTGTATTTCGCGGCGGCAACAACATACGAGCATCGCCGGGCCGAAAGCCGAACAGGGACACACCGGGGTTTCCTGTGCGCGGATGACGCGCAGTTTCGCGACATTGTTCGCGAAGTAACGAAACACATTCCCACAGGCCATACGTCGTCGCCCGACGTCGTTGCGCAATTTGAAGCCATCGTGGCGAAGGCAATCGAACCGTACAACCGTGTCGGTTTGTGTGACTCGGCGGTCCATAACATGTACCGTTACACGGTCGCGCCGCCGCTTGGTTGATGGATGATCGGGTTGTCGAAGATTGATGCGACGGGGATTCTTCCACTGCGTTCCCGCCGTCGGAGCGGCGGGCTACATTTAGTAGCCAACGGCGGCCCCGTCTTTTCGCGGCTCCGAACCACCGTGTAGCACGCCGTTTTTCCAGTCGATGAGAATTCCCTGGTAGCCACCGAATGAACCGCCGCTGCCGATGACGAGCTTGTGTCCGCGATCCTGCAGGCCGCGCACCGCTTCGATAGACAGTCCCGATTCAACGGCCACGACGCCACCGCCTTTTGCCATTGGAATTCCCGTCGGTGTTTGCGAGCCGGCATGTCGTACGCGGGCTGCATCGCCGGCTGCTTGCACGTCCATGCCGAAGTCAATGAGGTTCACCAGTACCTGCACGTGTCCTTGCGGTTGCATGTCGCCGCCCATCACGCCGAAGCAGAACCACGGCTTGTTCTCTTTCGTCACCATCGCCGGGATAATTGTGTGAAACGGTCGCTTGTGCGGTTCGAGCCGGTTGAGGTGAACCTCATCGAGCGCGAACAGCGCCCCACGGTTCTGTAACACAAAGCCAACATCGCCCGGCGTGACCTTCGAGCCGAAACCGTGGTAGTTGCTTTGAATGAACGAGCAACAATTGCGATCTTTATCGACCACCGTGATGTAAACCGTGTCGCCGTTCACCAGTTTCGGATCGCCCGGCGGGACGTCGGTCGCTGCCTGATCGACGTCGATCCGCTTCCGCTGTCGATCGGCGTATTTCTTAGAGATCAACTCGGCCACCGGCAATTGGTTGAAGTCCGGGTCGGCATAAAACGTGGCGCGGTCGGCGAAGGCAAGTTTTTTCGCCTCAACAAACAAATGCAGATACTCCGCACTCCCCTGCCCCATCGCTTTGACGTCGTAGCCTTCCAGAATGTTCAACATCTCCAGTGCGGCAATCCCCTGCCCGTTCGGTGGCAGTTCCCACACGTCGTAGCCTCGGTAATTTGTCGAAACAGGCTCCACCCAGTCGGACGTGTGATCGGCAAAATCCTTCAGTCCAAAGTAGCCGCCGTTCGCTTCGCTGAACGCGACAATTCGTTTCGCGATGTCTCCTTTGTAGAAGACATCGCGACCTTCGCTGGCAATCGCGCGATAGCTGGCCGCGAGCCGTGGATTCTTGAAGACTTCGCCAACTGACGGTGCATTTCCGCCGGGAAGGTAGGTGTCGGCCGAATCGGGCCATTTCTTCAATGTCTTTGTCGCACCGCCCCACGAGTTGGCGATAATCTCGCTGACCGGAAACCCTTCTTCGCTGTAGCGAATGGGGGCATCGAGAATTTTCTCCATCGGCATCTTGCCGAAACGTTCGTGCAACTCAAACCAACCATCGACACAACCGGGAACCGACCAACCAAGCGGGCCGTCGATCGGAATCTGCTTCAGTTTCTTTTCGCGAAAGACATCCAGATTGATCGTATACGGGCTGCGGCCGCTGGCATTCAGGCCGTACAGTTTCTCGCTTTTCGCATCCCAATAGATGACGAACAGATCGCCGCCGATCCCGCAGCTCATCGGCTCGACCAGCCCGAGCATTGCGTTGACGGTGATCGCCGCATCGACGGCATTTCCGCCCGCCTGCAGAACATCCAACCCGGCCTGCGCGGCCAGCGGTTGACTGGTGGCGACCATGCCGTTCCTTGAGATGACCGCCGACCGACTCTGATGCAGATTGCGGGCCGGACGGTCGTACTCGCCGCCATAGACGTGCGCGTCGAGATCGATCGGCGTAAACTCTTCCGACATCCGTGAACCTCCGAAAAACAGGACGGTAAAAACGAGCAAGGTGCGAAAGCGGTCGGCGCGTTGCATACGATTGTTCCGAATCAAAGCAGGCATTGTTTCAGACACGAGATTTGTCTCTCAGTATCCGCCAGTCTGCCGCAACCGAATCGCAATTGCAATTCGACAGCATTCATCTTTTGACACAGTCGGCCGCGATTGCCACAATGATCGAAGTGTCGTCGTTCCAGTGTCCCCCCTAATTAACGAGCGAGCGTTTCCATGCTGAATCGAATGATAGCGGTGTTGATTGGCCTGTCCCTTACCGCCACCGCGATCGCAGGAGAACCGGCGCAGCAGCGAAACTGGCCTCGCTGGCGCGGTCCCGCCGACAATGGCAGCACGACCGTCGGAAAATATCCGGCAAACTTCAGCAGCACAAACAATGTTGTCTGGAAGGCGGAACTACCCGGGTTGGGTTGCTCGACGCCGATTGTCTGGAACGGCCAGATTATGCTGACATGTGCCGTCGATGGACAGGACGCGCTTCTCGCATTTGACTGGTCCGGCAAGAAACGTTGGATGACGACGATTGGCAAGGAGCGAAAGGGCAAACATCGCAACGGGTCCGGCAGCAATCCGTCGGCCGCAACCGATGGCTCCAACGTGTTCGCCTACTTCAAGAGTGGCAATCTGGCGGGACTCGATATCGACGGAAAACTGATCTGGAAAACAAACTTGCAGGAACGATTCGGCAAAGACAGTTTGTACTGGGATCTGGGTACGTCGCCCGTGCTCACCAAGAAGGACGTCGTCGTCGCAATCATGCACAAGGGCGAATCGTTCTTGCTGGCGTTCGACAAACTCACCGGAGAATTGCACTGGAAGACGTCCCGGAACTACAAGACACCGGTCGAAGGCGATCATAGTTACGCGACGCCCATTGTCTTTCAGCGGGACGGTCGCGAGATCATTCTTGTGTGGGGTGCCGAACATGTGACCGCCCACACCGCGACCGACGGTCGTGAATTGTGGGCGTGTGGCGGATTCAATCCCGATCAAAGAGGCAACTGGGTGGCCGTCGCGTCATTCGTGCTTGTTGATGGCGTCGCCGTGATTCCATATGGCCGTGGCAGCCGCTTGGCTGGGGTGAGTATTGGTGGACGCGGCGACGTAACCGCAACCCATCGCCGCTGGACGCGCGAAGAAAGTGGTTCGTTCGTACCGACACCGGCCGCTGCCGGCGGGCGGGTTTTCGTCGTCCGCGACAAAGGCGAAGTGGAATGCGTGAATGCAGCCGATGGCAAGACAGTCTGGAAGGGTGCATTCCCCAAGAATCGCGCGAAATACTACGCCTCGCCGACCATTGCCAACGGCAAACTGTACGCTCCGCGAGAAGACGGAGTACTGATGGTGGCAGACGTCTCCGATGGCTTCAAGTTCCTGTCGGAGAATAACATGGGTGAACGCCTCATCGCTTCCCCCGTTCCGGTTGACAGCCGGCTGCTCGTTCGGGGAGAGCGGCATCTATTCTGTATTGGCGAAGAGTAGCTGAACGGCTCAACGTTTGAGTTACAA
>CAUZOL010000170.1:0-13966 GCA_963581435.1 Planctomycetota bacterium | reverse complement strand
ACGCCAGTGGCACCCGATCTCTCAGCCGAGATCCGGCACGGCACGTGCATTCGCTCCGTTTGCCGCCTTGTCGCCCACAAGCGTTCCATGCCGTTGACCATAGGACAAATTGAACGATCAGGGCAAGAGGAAGAACGCTCCGTTCGGTCCCACGGGGCGCAGCCCGTGGGCTTTGCGCGTCAATCGATCACGATCCCGAATTCTGCCGGGTCGAAGTCGCGCAGTCGGGCTCGCTCGCCTGCTTCGCGGAGTTTGTTGACGACGAAATGCTTGTGGTTGGCGACTGCCTGCTCGGTGATGTCCAGCCGCCGCGCTGCGTCTTTGTTGGGCATGCCCAGCGAAAACAGCATTTCGATGCACATCAGCCGCTCGAATTCACGCCGATCGTTCCAGCGTGCAATTAACTCGCGCAGGCAGTCTGCAATCACCTGCCGTTCGGCCGTCCGTCCTTCGCCGCTGCGCATCAGGCTCGAAGCGCGACGGGCCGTGCCGACCGGATCGATCGCTTTGCCCTTCGAATCGGGCAGGAACAACGATATTGCCGGTCGCCGACCCTCACGTCTTAAAACGTCGATCAGTTTGTGAGCGGCAATCGAGAACAGATACGATTCCAATGGCGTGTTCTCGTCGTAATTTGGCAGGCTGACCAGAAACCCCATGAAGGTTTCCTGCACAACGTCTTCGCTGGTGGCGCGGTTTCTCAGCCGACTTTCGACGAATGCCAGCAACCGCCCCTCATACCGCTCGATGCAATCCTGCCACGCTTCGGATTCTCCTTGCCGAATGCGGGCAACCAACAGGCGATCGGCTTCATCGGCGGGCATAGGCATTGACTATTGATGATTGAGTAATGACGATTGAATGTCGTTGGGTGACCACTGTAGTTTGAATAATCAGTCGTCAATACTCAATCGTCAATGCCTAAATGAGTGGCAGGAAATTGGCCAGGACCAGTCCACTGGCGACGACCAGCGAGACCGATGCCAGTTTCAACCGCCGCCGGTAGTTGCCGCTGGTCAGCATATCGAGCCGCAGGTAAGTTGCCGCGGTTCCCAGCAACAAGGTGACAAAGCCCAGCAACCCGCCCAGAATCCACAACCGGCCTTCGACGATCTGGCCTCGCCAGCTCGGTAAGATTGCGTCTCTCACGTCGTCCGATAATTCCACCTGATGGTAAACGCGAATGACGGTGAATTTATTGAGATCCGTGCTTCGTTGGATCGGTTCGACGAATGTCTTCTTCACTGCTTCCCTTTTCACCAGCGAGCGATACAGTATCCAACGGCCTTGCGCGTTGCGCGTTTGTTGGAAATCGGCGCGGACAACCTGTATGGCTTCTTGCAAGGCGTCCACCCGGGCACGCTGCTCCTGGGGGAATTGTTGACTCTGAACAACAACCAGACGACGCGACCCATCGACGACTTCGCCGGCGTCGACCCAGGTGGGACGTGCGGGCGTTGCCGCAACCTCGTCGGTGACGGACTCCGGATGCGGTGACTCATCCTCACCCTCAGCGGAGTCTGGCGGCGATGACTCATCCTCTCCCTCAGCTAATACTGGCAACGGTGACTTATCCGCAATCGTTGTCGCGATCTGATACGATTCATCGTGGCCGATCTGATACGTTCCGTCGTCGGCTCTTGGCCTGGGTTGGTTGGAACTGAAATACAATAGCACGGGCAATGCAATCACGACACAAACGGCGGCAATCGGAATCAGCCAGAGTAACGCCAGCAAATGCGAAGCCGCACCACCGACTGAGACTTTCTTGCCGCGCTCTTTCAAGAACGTGTGAACGCCGATGCCAACCGCGACAACAACCAGACCGGCAGCCAGCATTAGAATCAACATGGTTGCGTCCTCATTCATGCCGTACTTCAACTCGGCATTGCTCCAGATTGCATCCAACCAGTTTCCAGATGTTTTACGATACATCGACACGTGCCTCCATCAGTCGCTGACGATCTTCCGGCGTCGCACAGGCTGATGAAAGCTGCACAACCAACGAGATAGCGATGGCCCACATCAACCCCCACGCTTGTGGGAAAGCGAAAATGAGCGGCAGCACGAATCCGGCCAGTCCCGTTAACAACAGCGAACCAACGCGAATTCGCTTCTTGCGGAACGAGTCGCTATGTCGCCACCAGCGACGCACACCAAACAACGCACCGAAAAACACCATGTAGCCAACCAACGTCGGCTGAAATCCACCGCTCAAAAGACTCCGCGAACCTGCATTTCTAAACAATGCAGCAACATCGTTGTGAGCCGAGAAGCCGAAGGAAACGTCGGCCATCAAACTCTGATGCAGACAAAAACCAGCCGCTCCAACCAGTGCACCCGCGCCGATTAATGTCAAACGGCGAACATGCGACTGCACCGATGTGCCTTCCCACAATTTTGATGGCACCAACACGGCCCATGCTCCCAGCAAGGTTGTGATGGCGAACAGGGCGAAGTGGCCCACATCGCCGTAGCCAAACATTCCCGGCATCATCGCCCACAAACCGACGGTGACAATCGCCGTCACCGGGACGGCGTATGTCATCGTGCCGGTGAGATCGGCCACCCGATGTCGCAATGGAATCGAACGCAGGGTTTCCGGAGTCAACTGACGCACATGCCGTGCGACCACCGGTTGCAGCGGAATCGCTTGTCCCGGCGTTCCGTTTTCCACCGCGGTTGGCGATGTGTCGCCACCCTTGAGCGGAACGGTCAGCAAACCGAACAGGCGAATCGCCCCATAAGCAAACGCAGCAACAATGCCGCCGACAAACAGCAAGCGTACCGACACAAATGCCCGCCCTGGTGCGAACAACGCCACCAGCACCATCAGCACGGCAGTCAATTTTACTGCAAGGGCCAACGGCGAGTCGTGGCTGCTATTGTCATTTCGCGTCGAGCTGGGATCGTGTCGAGTTCGCTGTCGTTCGTGGTCATTCGATTCCAAACCGGCAGCGCGATTCGCATGCTTTTGTGCTCGCCTTCGTTTGCGATCTGCCTTGTGTTCATAACGGGCCGCCTTGGCGGCTGCTTCTGCTGCCTTGCGCGCCTCTCGACGCAAATTTCTAGCATTCTTGCGATGCTTTCTGGCCGTCTCTTCCCTCGAAATGGGTGAAACGTTGGCGCCGGCGAACGACTCCTCTGGAATCTCCGTCGCCACTTCAATTCCCTGCAGCGCATTGTTGAATTCGGTGAGAAGCCCGGCGGCGGTCGGAGTCCGTTTGAGCGGGTCCTTTTCCAGCGCGTGCGCCAACACCGGCCGCAGTCGTGAGGGCAACGGCGAGAGATCGGGTTTTTCGGTCAAGTGCTTCATCAGGATTTCTGCGGTCGATTCCCCGTCGAAGGGAACGCGGCCCGTCAGCATCTCGTAAAGCACGATGCCCAGGCTGTAGATGTCCACTTCCTTCCCGTACCGGCCGTGTGCCACTTCCGGCGCCATGTAGTAAACGGTGCCGACGCTTTCGGTCTGTGCGCTGCGGCGGCTTTCGGTGATGAACTTCGCCAGCCCGATGTCGCCAATCTTCACCGTACCCGCTTCTTCAAACACATTGGCCGGCTTCAGATCACGGTGAACGATGCCCCGGTCGTGCAGATAACTCAGGCCGCTGCACATTCCGGTCAGCCAATTCTGCGTCACTTCCGGTGAAAGCGGACCGGCGGCATCGTCGATGACGGTCGCCAGAGTTTTGCCGGAGACGTATTCCATCACAATCCAGTGATCGCCATCGCCGTCAGTCTGTACGTTGAAGATCGTGACCAGATTCGCGTGCTTCAGGTTCATGCATTGTTTGACGCCGCGGAGTTCGACCTGCAGGTTGTTGCGAAGTAGCTTCAGCGCCACCTCTTTGCCTGCGTCGCTCAGCGCGTAGTACACCTCGCCGAATCCGCCGCGATGAATCGCGCGCTTGATCGTATACCTATCCAGGGGCGTCGATTCTGGGGGAAAGGTGAATTTCATGTTCCCTTGGCCTGCTTTCGGTCGCCGATCCTCGTACGCGATCGTATCTGGTAATTGTACATTCATGGCGACAATCTATTGACAAAAATTTTGAATTCGTTCAGGACGCCGCACAAAATAATAAAGGGGAGCGCCGACGAAGTTTGTGAAAACGATGACCAGTATCCAGATCAGTTTATCGTTGCCTTCACTGGGTTCCTTCGTAATGCAGTCGATCAGCATCCAGATCCAGAATCCGAATGACGCGATGCCCAACACCGCCGTAATCAGCCAGATCAACAAGATTGCGATGCCGGCAATTGCCACAGTTGCTCTCCTACGCTGCTGAATGGTGTCACGACAAATGTTGCCCCAACGGGCAATCACTCTCACTATTCCTCAACCGGTTCAATCCGAAACCGCATATCAACACCGGCGACAACGCTGCCCGCATGTAACTCGCGCGGCTGTACGGCCGGCTCGTTGTCGATGCAGATTTCCGCTCGCGACTTACACCACAGCGATCCGCCCCGACGAAACAACAAGACCGATTCGAGCCATCCGGGACACCGCACGTGATTTTCCCGCCCCGGTCCCAACAGACAGGTCTCGTCCATCAGAATTACGCCGTCGACGCTTCGGTCGGGCCGATGATCGCTTAGAAAATCGATGGTTGCCGTTGCGCTGAGTGCTGAGGGCAGCTGAAATCGCAGCCGCACGTTTTCGCCCAGCAGAATCTCGCAACCGCTGCTCAAGTTGATTCTTCCGTTGACGTTGCGACCATTCACCTGCACGGCCGCATGTGCTTCCAACAGGTAACCGTCGCCGCTGCGGATTAGTGTTGCATGCCGTCGCGAAAGGTTCGCCAGCAGCGACAAATCAGCCGACTCGCTGCTCCCCTGCGGTCCGCCAATCGTCGTCTGCTCACCCTGGCACAACAGGAACGAGCCGACGCTGTCGATCCACAGCATCTGCCGCGGGCTTTCAATGTTTCCCGCACTCTGCTCGGCTTCGTGTGTCATGGTTGCAACGTTCATAATAGTTCGAGTTTCGACGGCTGCGTTCCTGCGGTTTCGCGGTTCCGCTGCTCGTCTCACTCCCCAAGATTAACGAATTATTGCCGTGTGTGGTTCATCGTAAAGGTTGTTTTTCGCTCGTTTTTTCATCGTCTCGTGCATCCGGTGAACAAGGGAAACCGGCAGCAGGGTCTGTTGATCCAGACTCCCACTGCCGGGTTTGCGTCCTTGTCCCGACGGGCGGGCCGGCTGGTTTACAGCGCGGCCGCTTCGATCCGAATGACATCCGGCTCTTCTTCGGTCTTGGTCGGGCCGAAGTAGTCGTCGATCTGCTCACCAATGTTGGTCGGAACGACGTCGGCGGCATCGACCGGAATCAGGCCGGTGAATTTGCCTTCGTTGTCCAACGTCGTCTGGCGAACGTCCAACTCACGATTCAGCGCCTTGATCAACTGTTTCGCCTGCGAGAGTTGCGAGTCGTCGATTTCCAGTTCGCTGACGGTTTCGGCTGCCTGGATTGTCTTCAACTTGGCGTCAAGCTGCTCCAGTTTAACTTCCAGGTCCTGCTTGGCGACAAACATGTCGTCCAGCTTCTTCTGATTCGCCTGCAACGCCTTTTGGCGGGCAACCAGAATCTGCTTGTCGCGACCCAGGACGTCCTGTGCCGACTTGAACCGCTCGAATCGAGTCGCCAGATCGCGTTTCACGTCTTCCGATGAGTACGTCCTACTGGCGTAGACGAACGTTTCGCCGCCACCGGCCAGATCGTTTCGCAGTGCCAGAATTTGACCCTTTTGCCGGCCAATCTCGGCATCCTTGCGGGCGATGTCGGCCGTCAGGTGTTCGATGTCAACCTGTTGCTCGGCTGTCACGTGCATGCAGTGACGAATGTCGGGCATGAGGTTTCCAACGAGATTGCGTGCCCGTTCGATCTCGAATTCGAGTGGCACTTCCGATTTCACTGCTTCCCGCATCGACGACGCCGACGTCGTCGCGTAGCTGAATACGTCTTTTCCGAACACAAACACTGCCAATGTGGCTGCAATGGCTGTCCCAATCAATGTTTTCTTCAACATGGCTGTTTCTCCTACCAAATGTGGACACGAACGCAAGGTTTCCCGTTTTGACCGCGGCCAACATTGGCCACCCGTCACAACCAGCTATTCGCCGCACACAGGGGGATATTGAAAGAATTGCAAAGGTTTTTGGGAAATTCGTTTTCTCGCCACTGCAACAGGGAACGCATGAACATATTTATCGTTCACGCCAGAAACCCGGTTTTTTCTCTTCGAACTCCCGGGTGGGGGAGACGGACAGCTTCAAAGCCGAAGGCTGCTGAAGCAGCGTGAGGGCGGCCGATACCAGAGAAGTGTCCCATCGCGTAGGGAACGCCCTCCGCGGCGTTCCGGATCGCACCATCGACGGCGGATCGGGGCAGAGCCCGATCCCTACAGAGTCATCACCTCAACTCCGCTTGCTACAAGCCACTCTGTTGTTTACCGTTACGGTTAGCGTCGCGTTAATTGCCCGACTTGCGGAGTCCCACTCCATGCTTGATCTGTTTCCCCGACCGAATGCCACCTGTGAAGGCGTGAGCCGACGGCATCTGCTGCAGGCCGGTGGTGCTGGTCTACTTGGCATGAGCTTGCCGAAGTTGCTCGCCGCGCAGGAATCTCAACCGCTGACCAACGGCCGCGCGAAGTCGGTCATCTTTCTGTTTCTGTTCGGCGGACCGAGCCAACTCGAAACGTTCGACATGAAACCCGACGCGCCGCCGAAAATTCGCGGCCCGTTCAAACCGGTTGCCTCTCGCACGCCGGGGTTACGGATCAGCGAACACCTTTCGCGCAGCGCACAGGTTTCCGACAAGTTCTGCGTCGTGCGAAATATGTCGCATGGCTTCAACGACCACAGCGGCGCCGGCCATTACATTCAGACGGGCAAAGAATGGCATATCCGCATCGGGCAGGGCTTCAATGCCACCCCGAAGGATTGGCCGTCGATGGGCACGGTGGTCGATTACCTGTCGCAGCGTCTGCCGGTGCGTCTGCAGCGCGACCTGCCGAACTACGTTGTGCTGCCGAATTTCCTCGGCCGATTGCAAGAATACAAAGTGCAGTTGCGACGGCCGGGCGAATACGCCGGCTGGCTTGGTCGCGGTTACGATCCTGTCACCACGATGATCGACAAACGCGATGGAAAGGACAATCCCTACTTCCGCGACTGCACCGACGACGAACTCGACTTCCGCATTCAGGGACTCGTGAAGCACAAAGAGTTAACCACCAACCGGCTCAGCCGCCGGAAGTCGCTATTGGAAGAATTCGACGGCAGTCGTCGCGCACTCGATGCGGGCAACGCCATCGACGCCTACGATCGTTTTCAACAACGGGCGCTATCGCTGGTGACATCGGAAAAAACTCGCAACGCACTCGACATTCGCCGTGAGCCCGCCAAGCTGCGCGACGCATATGGTCGTAACCTGTTCGGTCAATCGACGCTGATGGCCCGCCGTCTCATCGAAGCGGGCGTCCGTTTCACCACGGTGCATTACGATTGCGTTAACGGCTACAGTTGGGACTCGCACCGCAGCAGCAACGATCTGCAGAAACACCTCATCCCCGGACTCGACCAGGCCCTATCCGCCTTGCTGACCGATTTGGATGATCGCGGCTTGCTGGACGAAACGCTGGTTGTGGCGATGGGGGAAATGGGCCGGACACCCAAAGCCAACGGCAGTTGGGGACGCGGCCACTGGAGTACACTGTTTCCCGCAGTATTGGCCGGTGCCGGCATTCGCGGCGGCACCCTCTACGGCAGCAGCGACCGCAACGCCGAATACGCCACCGAAAACCCAACCAGCCCGGAAGACCTCGCCGCAACGATTTATCACGCGCTCGGAATCGATGCCGAAACCCGCGTTAGAAATGTCGAAGACCGCCCGGCTCCAATCGTCGATGGCGGCAAACCGGTGTTGCAGTTGTTCGGTTGAAGCGCAGGTAGCCCGCCGCTCCGACGGCGGGAGTTTCGCCGCTTTCCCACGTAAGAACATCGGTTCGTGGAAATAGAAGCCTGAAGCGCAAGCGAAGGAGCATGTTCCTTCGCTTGCGCTTCAGGCTTCTATGGGTGGGAAGTTTAATTCCACTCCGGGGACTTACGACCACGCGCGACGGAAGAAGTCCACGAAGTTCTTCGCCATGATCCCGTCGATGTCTTCCTGGCTATAACCGCGTGAATCGAGGATCTCGGCGATCTTGTAGAGGTCGGCAATTGTTTCCAGATCGTGCGGTGTTTGCTCTTTGCCGAAGCCGCCATCGAGATCGCTGCCGATGCCGCAATGTTTGGCGTTGCCTGCGATTTGGCAGATGTGATCGGTGTGATTGACCAGGTCCTCCAACGACACCGTTCTCGGATCGGTCACTCCGATGACCCAGCCCGGTTTGATCATCCAGCAGTCGAACGATGCCCCGATGACCGCGCCGCGTTCGATGAGTGCTTTGATTTGGTTGTCGTCCAGTTGCCGATCGCCCGGCACGAGCGTGCGGCTGTTGTGATGGCTGGCCAACACCGGACCCTGGTAGACATCGAGCGCTTGCCAAAACGATTCGTCGGCCAGATGCGTCACGTCGAGCAACATGCCGACCTTGTCCATTTCCTTCAGCAACGCCGGCCCCTCTGCCGTCAGTCCGCCTTCGCTGCCGGTCCCCATGCAATATGGCCCGGGACCATAATGCGCGGGGCCGAGAATTCGCAGGCCGGCTTCGTACCATTCGGGAATCTGCGACGGCGAAAGAATCGGCGGGCTGCCTTCCATGCTGAGGATGTAACCGATGGGCAATTCGCCGGTGGTGTCGGCTTCCCAGGCGGCGACGTGACTTTCGAGCGTGTCCTTATCGGCAATCTCCCGCAGCACGCCGCGTTCGACCATCGCACGGTAATAGGCCAACTGCCCGTGACAGATGCCATAAGCCGCCTCGCGCGATTGATAATGCGACAACTGCGCGTCCTTGCGATGCAGTCGCGGCAGCAGCGTCGAGATCGTCATGCCGACGCGCCCGCGCTGCAGTTCCACCCAGGAGCAAGTCGCATCGCCGGGATTGATCTCGGTGAACTGCTTCTCAAACTCGCGAATTTCCGCAACCGGCAGCATCAAATCGCGGTTGAACTCCAGCGCGTTCCAGGACATGTCGAGATGTGCATCAAAAATCAAAGCGGGCTTCTGCATTTCGTGCTCTTCCAATTCATCAAAAAGGTTGTTTAGCCGCGACCCAACGGGGAGCGCGACGCGCTATGCGATTACGAATCGGCAGATTCCGTCCCACTTGTTCCACACGGACAGGCGGCAATTGCCAGCGCGATCCAACCGACAATGAACAGCGTACCCCCAATCGGTGCGGGGATCATGCCGAAGAATTTCAGATCGGCCAGCGTGTAAACATACAGGCCGCCGGAGAACAGCACGATTCCGCCCACGAAACAGAAGCCGGCCACTTGCAGTGATCGCTTCGGTTTCGCCTGTGACAGCAGTCCGACCGCGACGAGTGCCAGCGCGTGATACATCTGATAGTCGGCGGCGGTTTTGTAGTCGCCCAGAAATTTCTCGGCCGTGGGTACGTCTTTGCCCAGGATCTGGTGGGTTCGGCCTTCGTACTTCTTCGCGAAATACGAATCGACACCGTGCGCGCCGAATGCGCCCATGCTGACACCCAACGCGCCCATGAGGGCACCGATTGTTAACCAACTGTTGGAACAACACATGGGATTGTCTTTCGCGGTAGGAGGTTCCGCCGGGACGCGGCCCGGCGGCTTTGGGGGGGCAATTCAAAGCTTGTTTTTTCAGCATACCGGATCGCCTCGCAACTCGCACGCCGGTCCACGCAATTGAGGTGGTTGGAGAGTTGCGCCCATTTGAGATCCTACGAGCGGCGGCCCGTGGGCTTTTTCGCACACAGGGTGGATTTCAAGCTGCGAGCAGTCGCAACAGACTCGCGCCGATCAGCGCGGCGGTAATCAGCAGCATCAAACTGAATCGGCGACGCAGATTTCGGCCGCGCAGTTTGAGGCCCGCTTCTGAGCCAATGCGTGCCCCGATGGTTCCACCAATTAACAGGGCAACCACCAGCGGCAAGTTGATGTTTCCGTGCCAGGCGTGGGCGATGGTTCCTTGAAAGGAAACGATCCACACAATTACCAGCGAACTGGCGACAGCGTTCTGCGTCTTCATTCCCAGCAGATAAATCAGCCCGGGCATCAGGATCAGCCCGCCGCTCATTCCCAACAACCCGGAGACAAACCCAACCGCCAGTCCAAACCAGGCGAGGACAACAATTGACACCGTTCGCCGTTCAAATTCTGCAAATTCGCCGTAGGGAGGAATCCGCCAGTTGGCAATTCGGCCCAGCATGCGCGGACCGTCCGATTGCTCTCTGCGGCTTTCCCAAAAGGCAAAACAGCCAATGCCCAACAGCAGCGCAAAATAGATTGCCAGCACCATCAACTCGACGGCATCGACCTCTCTTCCAGAGAGAACAACCGTGCCTTTGAGTTTGGCCAGTTCCAGCACATGCGCGCCGCTGAAGACGCCGACCAGCAACCCGCCGGTAATTGTCAGCGGCAACCGGGTGTTCCGCAGATCGACACGCCGGGCAAGCAGCGAGGTTGTTGCCGGTCCGAGAACCTGACACGCCCCCGTGCCGACAGCCAATTCCATATCGACGCGCAGCACGAGGTTCAGCACGGGGACGATGAGAAAGCCGCCACCGACGCCGAACATCCCGGACAGAAATCCGACGCCCGCCCCTGCAAACAGGGCCGGCAGCAGCGTCATTGCCGATTGAAATATTTCCGCGAGGTCTGCGGTCATGCCGACAGCCCCTCAGATTTGGTAGTCGGGAAAAATCGGCTCATCGTTCTCATTGTGGACAGTTCGTCCCCGCCACAAATTGAACAGCCAATTGACCAGCACGCCCCAAATTACCGGGAGCACAAGGCACGCCAATGTAAACAACACCTTATGCAACACGCGACGACCTCGATGATGATCTCGGAAAAATAGACTCTCTGCGGTTTTCCGCAGGCGACCCACCAATACTCTGTTACCTCGATTTATGGTATTCCGGCAAACGCTGTCAAGCGTCGCTTGCAGATGGTCATCAACTGGTCGTGGGCATTACGAAAGAAAGCAGCACCGCCGAGTGACGGTGCTGCTTGATGAGACAATTTCAATTGGGATCGATCGACGAATCGCCGGGTTTGTTAATTGACTGGCTCCAGTCGCACGAGACGATCGACTCGAAACATCGGCTTGCCGAGTGCGTCGAGCTGTTTTGCGTCGATTCCGCCCTCGACCAGAATCACGTCGTCATTCTGTAGCGTCTCGAATTCGTCGGCCCCCGCCAGAACAATGCTGCCGCCGAATTGGTCCTGTTGATCGGGCTCGACGTTATAAATGATGTTCCAACTGCGCGCTTCGCTGTCGTAATCGACAACGCCGCGGAGCCACTGGAATTTCTCGCGATCGTACTTGTACGGGCTGGAAGCAGCGGTCACAACTTCCGACGAATCGGAAACGTTGCGAATTGAAGCAACCGGCGTGAGTGGAGTCTTCGGCGTTACGAACGGCGCATTCTCGTCGAAGGGGACTGGCTCATTGAAATTCGAGGCGGCTCCGTCATCATCAAACGGCGACGCTTTATCATCGTCCGATCCGAAGGGGCTCGTCGGCTCTTGCGTCCCGGCTGGCGCTTTGCTCGCCGGTGGATCGCTGTCGAAAGGTTCGGTGTCGCCGAAGTTGTCGGTGCGACCGAACGGTTCGTCTGGCGCTCCGTTTCCACCGTTTGGATCATTGTAATTCGGCACAGGGTTATTGTTGCCGGCTGCTGGTGCTGGGTTCTTCGCCGAATCATACGCGGGGGCGTCTCCGCCCGAACCGCTCGATTGCCAGCGATTCGTCGATCCGTTGGCCGACGGTGATTGTGATTGGAACGAACCGTTTGGAGTCAGCGATGCTCCCGATCCTTGTAGCGGCGCATTCTGAGGCAGCGTATACGTCCCGCCTTGCGGGTAACCTGCACCGGGTGGCGCCGCGTACGTGCCCGGATAACCGCCTGGGCCGTAGACGGATGACGGATAATGGGAGTAGCAACCGATGGCGGTCATCACTGTCAAACCGCAAACGATACAAAATGCCCACTGTCTCGAGTACATACGACGGGTCCTCGTTTCAATGTCTGAGTCGGGTCAATGTCTGGGTCGGGAGACGCAGGCAGATTCGCCATTTGGGCGAAATCCGCTGTTCACGGTCTCTCGGTTTGTCAAAAAAATGACGTTCGGGACGGGATCAACTGAGAAGTGAACGTCCTTCCTCAACTGAGCAATCCAAGTGACTGGCTCAGCAAACCGGCGGGGTTGGTTTTCGAGGCGATTCCACGGGATGTTTCAAACTTTTTCGGAAACGCCTTTCAAGGAAGCGACGGGATTGTAGGGATCCCGGCATTCCTGTCCAGACCGATTTCTGCAATTCCGTCCAAATTGACCCTACTCTTCGCGTTCTTCATGCCGCCCGACTTGCCAGGATTCGTCGTAGTAGTACCGCAGGTCGTGGGTTTCGCAAAGTTGCCGGGGGAGATCGGCAAGCATGATGGGGACGACGATGAATTCGGAGAGGCCGAGCGTAAGGGTACTAACCATTCTCGCTCCCTGGGCCGATCCGAGATCGTGGACTTTGCCGCGGAAGCAGAAATCTTCGTAGACGTGCTCGGCGTCCTGTCCGCTGGCAATGGGAGTTCCCAAGGCCGCATGCACGTCGGCCCGGTGTCCGTAACCGTTGAGTTTTCGTCCCGCGTCGGTCCGGTCACTCTTTCTTGTTGCTGAGCAGCTCTGCCATTGCCCGGCCGAGGGCGTTGCCGACTTCCATGTACGTTTCGGCGTTGTGGTTGTAATGATATCCAGCGCCGCTTGGGGAGACTTCTTTTTCCCGCCAGAACGGTCGCGCGTCGATGGTTTTCACGTTGCCCTTGAACTCGGGGTACTTGCCCGTCTCTCCGCTGACCGCAAGTTGAGCCTTTGCGACCGTCAGGCCGTGGCCGCTGAGGTTGTCGCCTTCGAAGGCGATGGTCGACAGAACGAACGGGGCCTTGGGCGCGTCGAACTCTTTGCGCAAGACTTTGATGAGGTACGCCAGGTTTTGTTCGTAGCGACTGGCATGTGCTGCGTTTTGATCTTTATGCCCCTGCCACCAGACGAAGCCGGCGACTTCGTAACCCTGGCCTTTGTAGCCCGGGTAGTACTTGGTCAGGTTCTTCAAGACCGCCTTGGCGTGGCTGGTGTCGGCATCGTACTGCCGGCCGGCATACCATTTGACTTCCTTCTTCGGCTCGCCTTCAACCCATGAGAGCGGATTGTCCTTGTAGCCTGCATACGTCTTGCCGTCGAACTGGAACCGCTTGCTGCCCGGAGGAAGCAAATCCCAGCCCAGGCTGCGATTACCAATGCACGCCTTGAGGATGAGGACCGGTTCATCGAACGCGTGGCCCATAATGTGGCCGAACTGAAGTTCCGGACCGAAGTTGCCCTTCACCCTCAGCCATTGGTTTTTCATGTCGGCGAAGTTCTCCATGTCGCGGTAGTCGACGCCTCTTCTATCCATCACATGGACGTAGCGCACGTCCTTCCGCTCGGTCCATTGGCCTTCGTCATCCACCAAATGCTGATAACTGCCCTTCTCCTTGATCATGTATTCGAGCGTGCCTTGCTTGTCCGCCGGGGCGACTCGGCCGAAGCCCAACATGTTCGATTGCCCCAGCAGAATGAACACCTTGACAGGCTTCCTCTAATCGGCCGACTGACCGTCCGGATCGGGCAGCAGATCCGGAATCTCCGCTGCAACACTGGGAAGAACGTTACTACTCACCGGCGATTGGTATGGACTGGATTTGGTGATTTCGGTAGGAGCGTCTGGTAAGGAGTTTACCAGATGGTCGAATGTTTGCCGAATGTCTCTGAACTTTCC
>CAUZOL010000169.1:0-13986 GCA_963581435.1 Planctomycetota bacterium | reverse complement strand
GTCATCGAAGCCTCTCCGTGCTGAAACATCACCGTCGGGAATCGACGGATTGACTATCAACACGAAATGCAATCATCGGGCCAAATCACAATTCCAACGTGCGATTGCCCTGCTTTTTCACCCCTTCGCATTCGTATCTCAGCATCAAAATAGCTCATGAATCAACGCATGGGTTCGCCCGGTTCAGGGAGTTCCCGCTGTCTCGGTAAGAGCGGGTCCGTTTTCGTGCTGTGAAAACTAAAACGCAAACACCTCTCAACTTCACCGGGGAAATGCGATGAGTGACGCCGCACGGGCGTCGCTTGATGATGACAACATCCAACAAAACAAAAGTCACAGCAGGGTGTCTGGGGGCGAGTGAGGGGGACTTCCAAGACCGCGACAACGCATCGGTGAGTATTTTCGACGTTGAGTCAAGAGTTGCGTGCTGAGAGACAAGAGACAAAGGTGTTCTGGTTGTACGGGGGTTGGCATAATCGTTCATCGATGATACCGTACTCTTTCAGCACGGGCGGTGATGGCCGTGCCTTTCTGTTGAGGTAACCGTCTTCATGTCTCAGAGACAGTTCGAACGCCGGTACGCTGTCCTTGCCACTACGTGCCTCTTCGCTGGGGCGGCAGCGATAGTCCGGATCGGGCTGGTCGCACCTTCGCAGGAATACCGTGAAACATGCAAGCCAATTCACTCGCTTGGCGGGTTCGTTTTTCCCGTTGGGGACAAGGCGCATCTCGCTGGACGCGCGGGTGTGTGTTCGGTCGAATTCTTCGATGGTGGGCATGTCTCCGACGAAGCTCTTGCATCGCTGCTGCCGCATCTTGAATCGTTGTCTGGTCTCAGGCGACTGCAGCTGTGGGACCAGCCGATCAGTGATCGCAGCCTTAAAGGTCTGAAAAGACTTTCTCAGCTTGAATCCCTTGAGTTGCACGGCACTAACTGCACTCAAGAAGGCATCGAGCAATTCCGTTGCGACATGCCGAATTGCGTCATCGTGAGCGATTTTGCGGTGGCGGACTAGGTATCGACACAGAGTGGCCGCTTTGCGTCCGTGAGCGCGGGGGGGGGGATGTGCCAAACTCAAGAATAATAAAAGCCTGAAGCGCAAGCGAAGGATGATTGCAGAAAGCTCATTCGCTTGCGCTTCAGGCTTTGATATTCCGGATCATACCAGTTCCGACAGCGGTTGGCCGCTTTCGTGGATGATGGGATTCGGGCGACCGCGATTATCGACATAAGTCGAATCGAGCGGGACGCCCATATGCCGATAGATCGTCGCGGCGAGGTCGGCGGGGGTGACGGGACGTTCTTTGATTTTGCCGCCATCTCGTTCGGTTGCGCCGATCACTTGTCCGTGTCGCATTCCACCGCCGGCCAGACACATCGACATCACCACGGGCCAGTGGTTGCGGCCATCGGTACTCTTTTGAGTTCCCATGTTCGGCGTGCGACCGAATTCGCCCATCGCAATCACCAGAGTGTCGTCCAAAAGGCCGCGTTCTTCCAGGTCGCTGATGAGTGTGGTGTGCAGGTGATCGAACAACGGCAACAATGGCTTCAGCCCGCGCGAGATGCCGCCGTAAACTCCGCCGGGAATGCCGTGGTTGTCCCAGGTTCCCGAGGCCGTGTGATAACTCAAATCGATGGTGACGAAGTTGACGCCCGCCTCGACCAGCCGCCGCGCCAGCAGTGTTTGCTGACACCACAAGTGATCGCCGTAGCGGTCGCGGACGTCGGCCGGTTCCTGTGACAAATCGAACGCGTTGCGGGCCGTATCACCGACGATCAGATCGACGGCTCGTCGTCCGTAGGTATCGACGGCGTCCATCTCCCCGCTCTGGTCGAGATTGCTGCGCAGACGATCGAAGTCGGCCACCAACGAACGCCGCTGGTAGATGCGGTCTTGCGTCAGCCCTTGCGGCAGCCGGAAGATATCGGGAGCCTTTTTCTGGCCGACCTGTTTGCCCAGCAAGTCGTAAACCGGCAGCGCGGCGGCCGCGTTTCCGTTGAATGGATCGTACGATTTTCCCAAATACCCACCCCAGGCAACGTGCGAGGTGTGTTTATAGAAGGCAACGTAAGGGGGCATGGCGGGGTTGTTCGGCCCACGGAATTTCGTGCACAACGACGCGATGGCCGGGTACTGATGTCCCTTGGGATTCGAGCGCGGTGCGGCCAGCCGGTCGCCGGTTTGAATGACCTGATTCGGTTGATGGCTGCTCTTTCTGCAATCGACCGATCGAATGAGAGTCAGCTTGTCCATCATCGCCGCTTGTTTCGGCAGATGCTCGCAGATAAAAATGCCGGGGACCTTCGTCTCGATGGGCGAGAACGGGCCGCGATTCATCTCGGGGCGTTCCGGCTTCATGTCCCACGTATCGATATGACTTGGACCGCCGGTCATCCATAGCAGGATCACACTCTTCTGGCCGGGAGATCGTTTGCCCTGTCGCGCCGCTTCCGCCTTCACGCGCAGCAGGTTCGGCACACTCAGTCCGGCGATTCCTGCCAGACTCGCCTTCAGCATGTTGCGACGACTGTGCAACGTCAGCCCTTCGCTTTCCAGCGCATTGAAATGCGAGAAGGCGTGCCCGGTGTGTTGTCCGCAAGTGGAGTGGCGGGTCGTCATTGGCAGGGATTCCAGTCTCTGTTCCACAGTCGCGCAAAAAACGACGGGTACGCAGCGATGAGAGGAAGAACATATGCAGCAACAGTTATCTTAACCCAAATCGGCTGCCGGGCAAGACAGAGATGAGGTTTCTGTTGATTTGTGGGTTTTCGTGCGGCTTCGCCGCCTTTAGTCATTCCCTGACTAGTGCAGCGGGCTGGTAATTGTTGTTCGCTGCCGCTTACGGTACGTTGATGGAGTCTCTCTCTTGCCGAATTAAAACGGAAAGTGACCCTGTGCCATGCGAATTTCACTACTTGCTTGTGTCGGTTTGTCTTTTGCGATTGCAACTGCAGCCCATGCGGAAGATGGCGATCTTAAGTTCCGTGTGCATACCATCAACGCCGACTCCACCTACTCCGCTGCGGCGGCGTTCGATGTGAACCGCGATGGCAAACTGGATATTGTCGCCGGCGGCTGGTGGTACGAAGCACCGAAATGGAAACGCCATTTCCTGCGGGACGTGGAAGAGATTCGCGGCCGGTTTGACGACTATTCCAATCTGCCCATCGATGTGAATGGCGACGGCTGGCTCGATCTGGTCAGCGCAAACTATCGCAGCAGCAAACTCTATTGGATCGAACATCCCGGCAAGAAACTGGGCCGTTGGACCACGCACGAAGTCGCGAAGCCAGGACCAATGGAGACCGCGCGGCTGGTCGACGTCGATGGTGACGGACGGCTCGACGTGTTGCCCAACGGCGTAAAGTTTGCCGCCTGGTGGGAGATTGGTGAGAAAGACGGAAAGTGGACTCGACACGAATTGCCCACGGAAGTCGCCGGGCATGGAATCGGGTTCGGCGATATCAACGGCGACGGCCGGGGTGATATCGTTTCGGTCAACGGTTGGCTGGAAGCGCCGGTTGATCGTCGTCGTGAGCGTTGGCGTTGGCATCCCGATTTTCAGTTGCATCGCGATGGTTCGGTTCCGATGCTGGTTTTCGATGTCGATTCCGATGGCGACAACGACATCGTTTGGTCGGCGGCTCACCACACCGGGCTGCATTGGCTGGAACAAGTCACATCGAATGCCGAGTCGCGAATCCCGGTTCGCGAATGGCGGTTCCACACCATCGACACGTCGTGGTCGCAGGCGCACTCACTGTTGCTGGGCGATTTGAACAATGACGGCAAACCGGAAGTGATCGCCGGTAAACGCTACATGGGTCACGATGGCAAAGACCCGGGCGAATACAACCCGATGATCGTTGCCGCCTACAGTTTTCAGCCGAAATCGAAAACGTTTCGCCGCAGCCTCATTTCCAACGGATGGAAAGCCGGCTTCGGCCTCGATCCGAAACTGGTCGATCTGGACGGCGATGGCGATCTCGATCTGATTGGCCCCGGTCGCAGTGGTTTGTACTGGTTCGAGAATCTGCTCAAACAATCCGCTGCCCCACTCCAGGCAAAGAAAGTTCACTCGAACCGGCTGCCGGCCTATTCCGATCATTCCAAGCTACAGCATTACGTGGCTGGCAAAGACGACAGCCGACCGGTGAAAACGCCGGCCGACTGGGCACGTCGTCGCCAACACATTCTGGCCCACATGCAAACGGTGATGGGCCATTTGCCCGATCCGTCGCTGCGCGTCCCGCTGGATGTGAAAGTGTTGGAAGAGGTGACCACCGAAAAATATGTGCGACAGAAAGTGACGTTTGCATCGGAACCGGGCGATCGCGTGCCGGCCTATTTGCTCATTCCCCGCAACCTGAAAGGCAAAGCGCCGGCGATGCTTTGCCTGCACCAGACGACGGGAATTGGCAAAGGGGAGCCGGTGGGATTGGGCGGACGGCCGACACTGCATTACGCCCACGAACTGGCGAATCGCGGCTATGTTTGCATCGTCCCCGATTACCCGTCGTTTGGTGATTATCAATACGACTTCGCGCAACGGCGAAAGTCGTACACCAGCGGCTCGATGAAAGCGATCTGGAATAATCTGCGAGCCGTCGATCTGCTGGAATCTCTGCGGGAAGTCGATAAGGGCCGAATCGGCTGCATCGGCCATTCGCTGGGTGGACACAATTCGCTGTTCACATCGGTGTTCGATCTGCGGATTCGCGCGGTCGTCACCAGTTGCGGATTCACGGCGTTCCACCATTATTACGGCGGAAAACTGAAGGGTTGGACAAGCAACCGTTACATGCCCCGCATCAATGATGTCTACGGCAACGATCCTGATCGGGTGCCGTTCGATTTCTACGAAATCATCGCCGCCCTCGCACCGCGCGGCGTCTTTGTTAACGCGCCACTGGAAGACAGCAACTTCGACGTCGGCGGCGTGAGAAAAGTGATCGCCGAGGCATCGAAGGTGTACGACTTGCTAGGTGCGAAAGAGAATCTACAAGCCGTCTATCCCGATTCCAAGCACGACTTCCCCGACGCGATTCGCAAAGAAGCCTACGAATGGTTGGATCAACAACTGAAATAACGCCACGCATTCCAGAAACCGGGTTTCTGGTTCTCCCGCGCGAACCTTTTCGCCGCGTTCACTCTCCTGTGATGGTATCAAGCCGTGTTCGCCGCGAGGAATGTCAAGGCGACTTTGGGGGTGTTTTCACCGATCGAGAAAATCGTATTTGAACCGCTGGATTGGGGTTTTCGCCATCCGGCGGATGTGTCACGATGTATTTGTTGGATCGCACTGACGCGGTGCGAGGGACAACGCGCCTGCTACTGGCCGATGAGCAATTCAGCCGGGGTAGGACACTGTTGAATGCTCCGAGAGGCGAGGCATCGACCCGCTCGTAAAAATGCGGGGCTTTCAAGCATTCAGAAAGGAGGTGGTCCTGTGGACTATTGCTGTATTAACGAACGAGGTGGTTCCGCCTGAAGCGACAGCCGGCGGGCTGTCCCCCACCTGGGTTTTCAGGGGTGCAGCCACCCGCTCGTACGGATCACCATGCGCTTCTTATGAGCGCAAAAACGGTTCGGCTACGAGTCGCGGGGCCTGGTTTCCATTGGGAAACCAGGCCCCCGTTCTTTTGGTGAACTCGTTTTTCGCCGCTCATCGATCAACACCAGCACGAAGCGCAAGCGAGTGTTTCACCGAACAGGACACACCTTCGTGCTGGTACTCGCGGTGGATTGGCAGAGCTGCGGCATTTTGGGCTGGGCAGCGACACCGAATGCCACGCCTTACGGCGATCGCGCCGTTTCACCCCACCAATTCAACGCGACGAGAGATCTTTAATGCAGCTGGATATCGTGCAGGCCCAGAATGGCAAAGAGGTGATGATCCAAAAGACAAACCAAACGTTTCTGACACTGCCAGCGTCGTTCTCATTGGGGTCGGTCTCGTTGGGAATGCGGTCCTCATTTGGATCGCGGTGCTTTTTTCGGGCGCGGCCCTTTTGGGGGTCGTGGTCCTCTTCGGGGTCCGGGGCGTAGTACAGAGTCTCTATGACGTTCCTCCAAGACTGAGGGGCTGGCGACCTACGACTCCCCCGGCAATTCCCGCTTCTCGTCGGGGATCAGTCGATCCAGAATGCCGTTGACGAATTGCGGCGATTGCGCGGTGCCGAACTTGCGGGCCAGTTCGATTGCTTCGTCGATCACCACGCGATGCGGCATGTCGGTCTGCAATAATTCAAACGCGCCCAAACGCAGCACGTTGCGGTCGGTGGGGGCCATCCGTTTGAGCGTCCAGTTCTCGGCGACCTGCTGAATGGCTTCGTCGAGTTGAGCGGAACACTCCATCACGCCGACGAACAGACTCCAGCCAAAGTCGAGCAGATCGTTATCGCCCAACCGTTCGCCCATCATGCTGCGAACGTCGCGAATATCGACGTCTGGATTGATGTCCCGCTGAAAAAGCATCTGCAATGCAACTTCACGGGCTTTACTGCGACGCGCCATAACGGTAACGGCCTCTCAGGAAAAATAGCAGCCACATAGCGGTTGGAATCGGACGTGGGCCGCCGATTACTTCTCGCCGATCTGCCTTAGCACGTTGACGGTTTCGATGGCGGCCAGTGCGGCTTCGGCCCCTTTGTTCCCCGCTTTGCCACCTGCCCGTGCCAAGGCCTGGTCGGTCGTTTGGCATGTCAGCACGCCGAAAATCGTCGGCACACCGGTTTCCCGGCCAATCCGCATGATACCGGCTGCCACCTGATGATTGATATATTCGTGGTGCGTCGTCTCTCCCTGAATGACCGCACCCAGGCAAATAACGGCGGCGTACTTGCCGGTTTTGGCGAACCGATCGGCGACGATTGGGATCTCGAATGAACCGGGTACGTGGGCAATCGCCATCTTCTCATCGCCAACGCCGTGCCGCCGGAGCGTGTCAACGGCACCGTCGAGCAAGCGATCGGTCACCAGGTCGTTGAAGCGAGCAACAACGATCGCAAAGCGGTCGTTGCTATCGGCGAGCAGGTTGCCTTCGATGTGTTGTGGCATAGAACTTTGCAGCAAACTTGTCGTGTGTTTTCAGGTGACCAGATGAGAATTCAACAGATCAAAATCGGCCGTCCAATCAGCCCAGGTTCATGCTCATCAGGAATTCTTCGTTCGTCTGTGTTCGTTTCATCCGGTTGACCAACAGTTCCATCGCTTCGACGGGGTTCATGTCGTTCAATACGCGGCGGAGAATCCAGACGCGGCGAAGTTCCTCTTCATCCATCAGCAGTTCTTCGCGGCGCGTGCCCGACTTGTTGACGTCGATGGCGGGCCAAATACGTTTTTCGACCATGCGGCGATCAAGGTGCAATTCGGTGTTGCCGGTTCCCTTGAACTCTTCGAAGATCACCTCGTCCATTTTGCTGCCGGTATCGACCAGGGCAGTCGCGACAATGGTCAGGCTGCCACCCTCTTCAATATTACGGGCTGCGCCGAAAAACCGCTTGGGATTCTGTAGGGCGTTAGCATCGACACCGCCGGTGAGGATCTTTCCGGAATGCGGGCATTCGGAGTTCCATGCCCGTGCGAGTCGGGTGATGGAATCGAGGAAGATGATCACGTCTTGGCCGTACTCGACCATCCGCTTGGCCTTCTCGATGACCATTTCGGAAACCTGAATGTGCCGACTGGCCGGTTCGTCGAACGTGCTGCTGATGACTTCGGCATTGGGTCCGGAAACCTGCCGCTCCATGTCGGTCACTTCTTCCGGCCGTTCGTCGATCAGCAGGACTATCACATAGCCATCGGGATGGTTTCGGAGAGTCGCCTTGGCCAGCTGCTGCAGCAGAATGGTTTTACCGGCACGTGGCGGGGAGACGATCAAACCGCGTTGTCCCATTCCAATCGGGGCGATGAGATCGACAATTCGCGTGCTGTATTGTTTCGGCTCGGCCGCGAGTTTCAGACGCTCCTCCGGATGCAATGGTGTGAGGTCGTCGAAAAAGACCTTTTCGGTCAGCAGGTTGGGGTCTTCGCCGTTAATTGCCTCAACCCGCAACAGCGCGAAGTAACGCTCGTTTTCCTTGGGCGGGCGAATCTGGCCGGCAACTGTGGCACCGGTCCGCAAACCGAAGCGGCGGATCTGACTCGGACTGACGTAAATGTCGTCGGGACAGGGAAGGTAGTGGTAATCCGGGCTGCGAAGGAATCCGAATCCGTCCGGCAGAATTTCCAGCGTCCCTTCGCCGAACATCAACCCGTTAATTTTGGTGCGTTCTTTGAGGATCTTGAAGATCAGGTCCTGCTTTTTCAGTCCCGTATATTCAGACAGTTTTTCCTTCCGCGCGAGGTCCAGCAATTCCTTCATCGTGCATTTCTGCAGTTCAGCAATGTGGATGTCGCCCCGCTTGATGGCCTCGTAGCGGTCGTCGGACGGAAATGGACTTGATGATTTCTCGCCCACTGGGGCTGCTCCGCTGCCATTGTCGGTGTCAGGGCGGGCTTTCATCGATTTTGCCATGATGGGAAACCTTATGGGTCGCATTTTGTCAGGGGGTGACAAGAGAGGGTCAGGACGATTCGGTCGGCCCGGACAAAATCGCCGTCTATCGAAATTGAGATTTGAAAACTGTCGGTTGGGTGAATCGCGTGAGATTGTGACTGCCGATGACCGAGGCCGAAATTTGATGCGAATCTGGCTCCAGCGGAATCTAGCTGTCCTGCTTATGAATTGCGTCTAGAATCTGTTCCAATTGTTGGGTGGCATTGTCGAGGCTACTGGAATTGTCGATGGTCCAATTGGCATGTTGACGTTTGCGTTCCAGTGGCCACTGGCTCGATTCCCGTTTGCTCAGCGTCTCCTCACTCCAGCCGCGAGACTCAGCGACACGCTGCCGGCGCGTCGAGAGTGGCGTATCAACAAACACAATCGAATCACATAAATCGTCCCATCCCGCTTCAAACAATATGGCAGCGTCGAGGAAAATCGCCTCGTCCGTTCCAAGTTGTCTCACTTGATCGATCTGTTCGCTCAGCACTGCTCGAATGCGGGGATGGACCAACGTCTCCAGTTCTTTACGGGCTTGTTGTTGTTGCGGCGATTCGCCAAACACCCGACTTCCCAGCCGCGATCGGTCGATTTCACCGCAGCCGTCAAATACCAAGTCTCCAAAAACCTGCCGAATTTGATCCTTGATTCTCACTTCTTCCAATACGCGATGCCCTACGGCGTCGCCATCGAGAACAACGATTGATCTACGGGAATTCAGGTGGTTTGCGATAGAACTTTTTCCGGAACCGACTCCACCGACGAGTCCGATTACCGGCAGAAAATGGGGAAATGCCACGTCAAAGCACGGGGTGTGTCTGTGAGGATTGACGAATGAAAGCAGAATCCATTGCCTGAGGGGTTTGCCGATGTGCGATCCCATCGCACGCAGTTGGTAGAAAGATGCAGACTGTGGAGAGGCAGCTGGTAGATTGAGAGTGGAGTACTTTGAGACCTACCGTTAATACTGTACAACGACAGCCGAAATGTCAACGATAAACTTCAAATCGTTTCGGACTCCAGCCAATTTTCGCCAACCGACAAATCGATTTCGAGCGGGACGTCTAACTCCAGGGCTGTCGTCATTTCGGTACGTACCATTTCGATCAGCGACGGTAAGTCGGCGGCGGGTGACTCGAAAATGAGTTCGTCGTGAATTTGCAGTAGCATGTTGGCCGGGTGCTGCTCGCGAACGAGTCGCTCGTGCAGGTTGATCATGGCCCGCTTGATCAAGTCGGCTGCCGATCCTTGCACCACGGTATTGATGGCCGTTCGTTCGGCCAGATTGCGCTGCATGCCGGCATCGGGACGGACTCCGGAAATCTTCCGTCGCCGCCCCAGAATCGTCCGCGCATAACCGCTTGCAGCACACTCGCGGAGTACGTCCTTCAGATAACGATCAACTCCCGCATACTTGAGAAAGTAATTGTCGATAAACTCCGCTGCCTCGTCCTGGCCGATGCCCAGCGTTTCGGAGAGGCCGTAAGGACTCTGGCCGTAAATGACGCCGAAGTTGACCGCCTTGGCGACGCGCCGTTGCTGCGAATCGACGTCGTCCAACCCAACGTTGAAAATCTCGGCGGCTACGGCCGTGTGAATGTCGGCCCCTTCGCGGAACGCCGTCAACATCGCCTCGTCGTGGCTGAAGTGGGCCAGCATTCGCAATTCAATCTGAGAATAGTCGGCACAGACCAGCTTCCAACCCTCGTGACCGGCCGTAAACGCCTTGCGAACGCGGCGGCCTTCTTCGGTGCGAATTGGGATGTTCTGCAGGTTGGGAGAACTTGCGCTCAGCCGTCCGGTTGCTGCGACAACCTGATTGAACGACGCGTGAATCCGTCCAGTCTCGGGATTGACCAGTTCGGGCAGCGCGTCGAGATACGTTCCCTTCAATTTCGAGAGGTGGCGGTGTTCGGTCATTTTCGCCGGCAGCGGATGCAGGGCAGCCAATTTTTCCAACACATCCTGACTCGTACTCGGTCCGGTTTTGGTTCGCTTGAGTACTGGCAATTTCAAATCATTGAATAGCACCTCGGCCACCTGCTTTGGCGAGCCGATATTGAATTCCCGGCCCGCCATGCCGTAAATCTCGACGACCAGTTCATCCAGCCGCTCGGTCAGTTCCTCGCTTTGCCGCCGCAATTCGTCCACATCGACGCGAATGCCGGTGTACTCCATTTCGACGAGCACGGGGATCAGCGGTCGCTCTAAATCCCAATACAGGTCCCAGAGATTTTCGCGTTTTAAATCGGCGGCAATCACCTCGGCCAACTGAAAGGCGATGTCGGCATCTTCCGAGGCATACTCCGACGCGTCGGTGACGTCGACTTCGAACATCTTCTTCTGCTTCTTGCCGCTGCCGATCAAATCGCTGATGGGGATCATGTTGTACGCGAGGTAACGCTCGGCGAGCGCGGTCAGGCCGTGACTTCGCGCGCCGGCATCGAGCAGATAATCGCCGACCATTGGATCGACACCGATTCCACAGAGATTCACGCCGGCTCGCCGCAGTACCAGCATGTCGTATTTGATGTTCTGGTTGACGATTTCGACGTCGGGATCTTCGAGCAACGGGCCGACGGCATCGAGAACGGTTTTGGGATCGAGAGCCGGCTGACCGGGCGGCGCATCAACCGGGAGATAATATCCGCTGCCCGCTTTCCAACTGAATGCCCAGCCAACAATGTCGGCCCGCACCGCGTTCAGGCCGGTCGTTTCCAAATCGACACAGAATTTGGGTTTCTTCTTCAGCTCGTCCAAAAACCGTGAGAAACTTACCGGCGTGTCGACCGTTTCCCACGTTCGTTCCACTTTGACAGGTTTGCTGTCGGCGGCCGGCTCGCGCATCTCGTCGGCGAAGCGGCGGAAGCCGTGTTCGATGAACAGTTCGAGCAGCCTGTCGCGGTTGGGGTCGGTGATCTTCGCCAGTTCCGCATCGAATTTAATCGGCAACCGATCGTTGAGCCGCACGAGTTCACGGCTGAGTCGCGCTTGATCGGCGAATGTCTTCAGGTTTTCTCGCAGCTTCGGACCGGGGGCTTCATCGGCATGGGCCAGCACTTCGTCGAGCGTGCCGAACTTTTCTAGCAGTGCGCTCGCTTTTTTCGGACCGACCAACGGAACGCCGGGAACGTTATCGACGCTGTCGCCGGTCAACGATTGAAAATCGACGACCTGATCGGCCCGAATGCCCCAGGCTTCGCGGAGGGCGGCCTCGTCGAAGATTGTATCCTTGCGGATGTTGTACATGGTGACGTGCGGGCCGAGCAGTTGGCGGATGTCTTTGTCGCTGGTGACGATGCAAACGTCGAATCCCTGTTCGACCGCCTGCCGGGTTAACGTGGCGATCACATCGTCGGCTTCCCACTTTTCGTGTGAGATCGCCGGCACGCTGAAACCCTCGATGACATCGATCACCATCGGAATCTGTGGGAGCAAATCGACGGGAGTCTCGGACCGGTTCGCTTTGTATTCCGCGTAAATATCCTTCCGCGCGCCGGGGCCGCTGCTATCGAGGGCGCAGATGAGATGCGTCAGCCGCGGATTACGACGAAGGTTCATCAGGTCGCGGGTGAAGCCAAACACGGCATTCGTCGGCTGTCCCTGCGGCCCCGTCATTTCGGCGACGGCATGAAATACCTGAAAGATCAGCGAAAACGTATCGACAATGTAGAGGGTGTTGGACATGGGTGCGGTGGGTTTGATTCGTCTTCTGGTTGGGGACTTCTTGCGACCGCGCATCGAACGCCAAAAGGGAATCGCAATCGTTGAAGCCTACCAAGGAAGGTTGGGGCTTGGAAGCATTACCGCTTTCCTGCCCAAGAGACCACATGTACCAGCACGAGGCGCAAGTTTTTGAAGTTGCGCAATTCAGTATTCAGATTGGAGAAAGGACTAAAAGCCGAAGTTTATCGAAGCCTGAAGCGCAAGCGAAGGATGATTCCAAGGCGATGCCAGCAAGCTCCTTCGCTTGCGCTTCAGGCTTAAATACTTGGGATTTTTGTCTCACGTCAAGACAAGTTCGCAACTTCAAAACGCGCAAGCGAGAACCGGTATGTTTCGAGCGGATGCCTCGCGTACGATGAGGCGAAGCGGATATCGACAGTTTTCAGCGGCCGTCGATGGAATACGGCTTGGCACGCGACGATGAATTCCAAATCACGCGACCGTTCGCTGCGCGATTCGTATTGCCGCCCGAAAGTCTTCGGCCAGTTTGCGTGCGATTCTTCGCGCTGTTCTGATCGAAGAACAGATACGGCTTCATCGCCGCTGCAATTCGCGGCTGGTTGAAGTAATGCACCCAGAAGTGGCCGGTTTCAACCAGCGGCGTGACATCGACCTCGGCCAATTTGTTCACCCGCCCGTGCTGCAGTTGTCGATCTTTGCGGTCGAACCCGACCAGTCCCAACGGCCGATGTGAGAACAACCGTCGCAGCGGATAGATCGTCAACGCCAAGTCGTTCTGGTTGTAGAAGACCAGTCCGTTATCGACCTGGTTCAACGCGCGGCCGAAGCGCTCCCCGGGATTCAACCAGTGGTGGTCGATGGCGGCGGCCACAAAAATGGGACGCAGACGTCGATTGCCGCGGCCTGGAACCCGCAGTTGATAATTCTGCAATTGCCCACCATCGAGCAGATGCAACGCCGAGGCGACAACGCGCGAGCCGTGACTGTGCGCAAAAAATCTGATCTTGCTGCCATCGGGCGTTTGCTGGATGAGTTGTGAAAGATAGAAGCCGTTGAACGAAACGCGGCGGCCAAAAATTGCGACATCGATGGCCGGCAGGATCATCGTTATGGCTTCGCTGGGCCAGGTGTAGAAAACGACGCGCAGCGGCCGATTGCCCGCCGTATTGCGTAGCCAGTTATTGGCGATGGCACTTTCATCGACAAGGCTTTGCCACGATGAATAGCTGCCGTGCACCACCATGCATATTGGTACTTTGGGATCGAGCTGCTGCTTGTATTCGGCGAAGTTGGAAGCACTCGGCCGACCGGCTGCAGTGACGCGAAAATAATCGAACTGCGCCACATTGCATCGAGGAGTTCCCGATTGCGGGCAACGGCGACTGCTGATGATCCAGTAGTCGGGCGACGGTCGGTTCACTGTCGCACACCCCGCGCTGTCGCTTGGCGGCACGGGTAGTTCTTCAACCTGACTTTGTGGAGGCCCGAGGAGAACCGGACCTGCCGCATCTTGTGCGACTACGTCAACACCGCCAACTGTCTGCGCAAGCAGAACAACGAAGAGGGCCGTCAGCCGCGCCAAGTTTTTGATCGAGCTGTGCATTATCGGGCGTCGAAAAAAGTGGTTCTTCGCGCATTTTAGTGGGTGCTGCTTGATTTGACGTGTGGAATCGATCTCGGGATCATGGGGGATTTCCGAGGTCGAGACGATGGAATCTCTGAATGCGCATTACCGACTTCTTCTGGGCC
>CAUZOL010000168.1:0-14054 GCA_963581435.1 Planctomycetota bacterium | reverse complement strand
CACCGCCGGCATCCGCCCACACATCCGCAGGAATTCCGTTCGGTCGTTTTGGGGTTTCCTTTCCCATGCCCGAAACCATCGCATCTTCCGCCTCATGCGCGAAGAGCGGTTTTGTGAACGGTTACGATAATGAGTTCAGAGGTGCCATCTCCAACCGCTGCGACGCAGGGGGTTGTCCAGGCGCGATTGATCTCCGGAATCTTCCAGACTTCGCGGCCGCTCGTCTTGTCGAATGCAAAGACGGTCTTGCTTTCAATACTGGCGTTCACCAGCAGCAGATTCTCGAAAACAACGGGAGAAGAAGCCGACCCGAAACCCGCCGTGCCGGTGCCGACAGTTGCCTGCCACAATTGGTTGCCGTCGAAGTCGTAGGCGACGACGCCCGAGACGCCAAAAAATGCATAGACTGCTTTGCCGTCGGTCACCGGGGTACCGGTGGCATAACCGTGATCCTGAATCCGTCGGGAGAACTTCTGCGTATGCTCGCTGGCGGGAATCGAACGATCCCAGTTGATCTCCCCGTTGCGGCGATCGATGCAAATAACATGTAGGCGCAGTTTTGACTTATCCGACGTGTTGGTCTCGTCGGTCCCAAAACCGGTATAGGCTGTGAGAAAGACTCGGTCGCCCCAGGTCACCGGGCTCGATGCGCCACGTCCCGGCAGTGCCGACTTCCAGGCAATATTTTTGGTGGCGCTCCAGTTGAGCGGTGTCTGAGCTTTGTCCGCCGTCGCATTGCCTCCCTGACCGCGAAACTGCGACCAATTCTCTGCCAACGACGGGCAAGCGGCAGCTGTCAATAAAATGATGGCACAGCACGACGAGAGAACCAATCGAACGGGCATTCTGACTCTTCCTCAGAAAGAGAATTGGAAATCATGTTAATCAACAGCTTTACGGAGACTGAACCGCCGCGCATCGACGCAAACCTCAAGGCACATCGCCCCCGTGCATTACAGATGCGCAACACACGTCGATTATTTTACCGGACTTCCAAGTTCTTTTCTTCTAACGAGATGACTTTGTTTGCGGAATGTGTGACACACGATCACTCCGTCTGCTGCAAGCCGACAGACCAATCGGTTGCCGCGTCCGGAAACGTGGCTATTCTTACAGCAGGCCTCTCAACCCCGTTGAGGTGTCGATCGACTCGACAATCCCGAGTCGTCGTCGCGTTCCCGCCTTATAGCAGTCGGGAACGGAAGTCAGTGTTCGGCAGAACGGTTGACGAGATGTCCATTCAGAAATCAGGACCACTGACCAGCCGCCTTGTTGTGCAGCGCGTTGATAGCCCGCAACAGTGGGAATTCACGGACGAATCGGTCGTCACAATCGGCCGTTCTTCCGATAACGACATTCAACTCAAATATCCTCAGGTCTCTCGGTCTCACTGCGCCGTCTTTTACTCGGCCGGGCAATGGGAATGCTGCAGCCTCGGTAAAGGCGGCGTGTTCATCGAAGAAGTGCGACATCACAACGCGGTTGTCACGAACCGGCTGATCATTCAATTGGGAGTATCCGGGCCGGAACTCAGGCTCTGCCTCCCAGTGGCATCCGCCGTTAGTGATTCAACCAGTGATGGTAAACCGGTGGCGATTGATGAATCGGTGACCGGATGGCTGGACGAACTGAAGTTGGGCAATGACACGGCGACGCGGAAGATTTGGGAGTATTATTTTGAAAGCGTGGTCGATCTAGCGCGACAGCGACTCGGCAACACGCCACGCCGCGCTGCCGACGAAGAAGACGTCGCATTGAGTGTTTTTAACCGACTCTTCATGGGCATCTCCGGCGGGCAATTTCCCGATCTGTCCGATCGCGACAGTTTATGGCGACTGCTGGTGGTCATGACTTCCAGACGGTCAATCGACCAGATTCAACACGACCGGCGGCAAAAACGGGGGGCCGGCCTGGTTCGCGGCGACTCGGCCATCCTCCCATTGAACGGCGAAGATTCGGCGCTTTTGGGATTCGACCAGCTTGCCGGCGACGATCCGACGGCCGAATACATTGCCATGATGGCCGAAGAGACGACGAAGTACCTCTCGCTTCTCGACGACGAAAACATGCAGCAGATTGCGCTCTGGAAACTGGAAGGGTATACCAACCAGGAAATTGCGGAGATGATGTCGCTGAACGTGAGAACCATCGAGCGCAGGTTACAATCGATTCGCCAATGCTGGTCGAGCGTGTTAGAAGGCGATTAGCGGGGCAACGTCCCAGTCGGCACTGCACTATGTCAGCAGTCTGTCCACTCGGTAAACCGTGACACCTTCTTCAAGACCTTTCATTTGCACGCCTTTGATGGCAGTTGCCTCGACCTCCGATTCGATTTGTCGAAACGTGTCCTCGCTGACTAACACTTCGCCACCGGCGGCGGCCGAGCAAATCCGGGCACCGAGATTTGCAACGCGGCCAATTGCCGTATAGTCCGATCGATCATTCGAGCCGATCTCGCCCACCAGTAACTCACCGGTGGCGATTCCTACGCCGATTGGCACGGGCAGAATACCGCGTGCTTGCCAGGTTTCAATCAGCTTCTTTTGCATCTGCTGCATTTCGAGACCCACGCGGACGGCGCGTAACGCGTGATCTTGCTGAGCAAACGGGGCACCCAAAAGGGCCATCACCTCATCGCCAATGAACTTGTCAACTGTCCCTTCGTGCTGAAAGACGACATCGGCCATCCGCCCCAGGTAATCATTGATGAACCCGACAAACAGCTCCGGCTCGGTCGTTTCGGCCAGGTTCGTCGAGCCTCTGATATCGGCGTAGAACACCGAAATCACGCTCCGTTCGCCCTTCAGCAAATCGGTGCCGCGTTGCGCGAGAGCTCGTTCGAGGACTCTCGGATCGACCGAGCGTCCCAGAACCTGCCGCAGTTTCCGAACCTCGATGCCCTCAAAAATCGCTGTGTCCATCTGACTGCCAACGGCGTTCATCAATCGGCGATCGTCTTCCGTAAAACCGGGTCTTCCAAGACGGTTCATCAATCCAAACACGCCGATAATCTCATCGCCAAGAATGAGCGGGATACACATGATGGAACTGATGGGACCTTCCATGCCGTTGTGACAAACCAACTCGGCAATTTCCAACGTCTGATGCGCGATGCGGCCTCCGATTTCGTAGTGGTCCGCAAGTTCGGATATTTCGACGTTGGCCTTGATCGCCGCAATCTGCATATGTTTCACGGCGTGGTCGTACAGCATGATGAAGCCCATCTCCGACTCGACGAGCGAGCACAGCACGTCGAGCGCAGCCTGAAGCATTTCATCAAAGGGCAAGTGCAAATCACGAATGTGGTCGATGCGGTAAATCGTCTCCAGTTCCCGATTGCGCCTTTGTAACTCGTATTGCACATTACACTGGACGATCGCCGAATCGAGATGATCTTCGGCAACATTCAGCAAATCGATCTCTCGACTGCAGAAGGGTTTGTCGAGTCGCGTGAGCAGGATGAAACCGAGCGGCCGGCTGTCCATTTCAATCGCAGCCAAGACAAAGAACATGTTGTCCGACAAGCCGAAACCATCGGTCGCCGAATTGAGGTCTTTAGCCGTTCCAGCGGCTGCGCCGTCTGACGCTGAAGCAATCTTCGCGAGTTTCGTGAGCTGCTCAGGCGCAATTTGAACACCGAGTTCAACAGTGCCAAATTCGGCTTCGATCACCAGGCAATCCGTTTCCGGGTCGATGATTGCCAGGACGCAGCAATCGGCGTCGAATCTCCCCGAAAGTTCGCCGACGACGCTGGTCATCATTTTCGCCGGTGTTTCGGCTTCATCACGAATTCGGTCGATGGCATGAACCAGGTCCAACTGCTGCTGGAGATACTCGATGCGATCTTCCAATTCTACGAGTTTGGGTTTCGACATGACGCACCGTGTGAGTGAGATTTCGTGGTCGCAGCATTATTCACACATTCGTCGTGTTCCACAAACGGAATCGCGAATGACCGCCCCGTATGCCTGGGTTGGGACGGATGAATCAGAGGGAAGCGGAAAGAGAACTTTCGACTGATGCGGCAGACAGCACAGCCAACTGTTGGTGACATTCACCTACGGCTGTCGAGTTTTTGGCGTGCCTTCGCGATGACTTCATCAATTCGCACCGGTGCGCCACCCCGGCGATGACTTTCGTGAGCCGCTTCCATGAACCCGAACAGTTCGATCGTTTCCGAGGGTTCGATTGGCAGCTTGCCAGTCTTGTAGAATTTGGCAATCTCTGTCGCGACGCCTTCGTATCCTTTGTATCGCCCTTTGGGGACAACACCTTTCACCGGGGCTGCGTAGCCATAGATGCCGGCGGGGGCGACACCTTTGTCTCCGAACACGGTCGCGCTGTACTTCAGCGCGCCCCGCCGGATCCCACGGTACGAGCCGATCCGGCCGTCTTTCCACACCCCCGTGATCAGCTCGGCATCATCAGTGCGTGCACGAGTGACCGAAACGGCACCCGGTCCCATGATTGTGTATAGCGTGTCGAAGCTGTGGACCGCATGCCAGAACAAATCGGGATGGTGAGAAACCGTGGGGCATCCGCCGAACACGTTGCAGCCGATCACCTTGCCGACCTCCGGATGGTTCCGCATGCCGATGAAACCAGGACTGTATCGATGCTGCGAACAGGAAAAGACGGGCGTGTCGTACTTCTTGGCCAAGTCGAAAATCGCGATCACGTCTTCCAGCGAAGCCGCCATTGGACGACCGATGTAGGTCGGCTTGCGGGCTTTGAGCGCCTGTTCTGCCAACTTGAGATGCGATCGACCGTCGACGCCCATGATCATGACGGCGTCGCATTTTTCCAAAACGGCATCGATCGAGTCTTCAAATGTCACGCCCTGTTTCATCAGGTGTGGAGCCCAGCGTTCGACATCGACGAGCGTTTCCTTGATATCCGGGCTGCCGCCTTTCCAGGCTGCGACGACTTTCAGACCGCCGAGATCGGGGTTATCTGCCGGTGGTTTATGCCACAACTGAGTAAACGCCAGACCCTGATAATTGTCGATCCCAATGATCCCGACGCGAACCGCGTCGGCTGAGTAGGATGTCTGGTGAAATGCGCACAACAGCATCATGGTCAACAGGAGAATTAAACGACGAACCAATCTTGTCATTGTTCGGCCTTTGAAATGATGGTGAGAATTATTGAAGGACTTCGGCGAGTGGGACCAGGCGGCTCTGTTCCTTGAGTGATTTCGCGCCCGCGTAAATCATCGCGGTCACATCGAGGATCGCTTCATGTGATGTTGGTTCAACCCGCGTGCGGATCATCTCGCGGAACGCCCGCGCCATGTTGAACATTTCATAGTGATGGCCGAACCAGAAATTGTCCTCGATGGCCGGCGAGTAGCGGTAAACACCTTTCTGAAAATGCACGCTGGTTTCATTGTACTTGTTGCCGACATACAAATCGGGTCGGCCGTACCAGATTTCCGCCGGCGGGCCATCGGGATACGTCACCAGTCCGTGGGCCGAGTTGCCGCGGGCATACAGGCTGACCGCTTCGACGCCCGCGCCCAGAACGGCAACAACAGACCAGCAGGGGTGTTGGCCGTAGACGAACCAGCCCTCGGGTGAATAACCCCCCATCATGCTGGCGACGACGTGTTGAATCTCGCCCAGTTCGCCTTTCGCCTGCAGCCGACGGGCTTCTTCGAGACCCCATTCGTAGCCGAAAATGCTGCCCGAGAGCAGCGGTGCCTTATGTTTGCGGGCCAACTCGAGGATTTTTCGTGTCCCTTGAACTGTCTGGCCGATCGGTTTGTCGCAGAATGTCGGCAAACCTCTCGACAATGCCGGGGCAATCAAATCGTAATGATCGTCGCCGGTTCCCGAGGCATCGCCGAGCCAGACGGCATCGACTTCGTCCACCATCTTCTCCAACGATGTCGCCACCTGCACACCGGGAAACGAATCGGCGAACAGACGCGCCACTTCCGGGTCGGCTTCGTAATAATGCGAAATCCGCGTGTCGAGAAACGGCAGGATGCCGAAGTCGCATGCTGGATTGCGAACGGTTTCCTCGAAGAATTTGCTGCTGCCGGGGTCCATATGCTTCTGGGCCGTCGGCAGATCGATCGTTGGATGTAGATATTGGGCGAAGTGCCACGTATGGCCGTTGGTCCGTTGTGGCTTGCCATGCCTGCGGGCCGAAATCACGCCGACCCGCCAGGCTTTACCGTCCGGCGGGGTTGCCGCTTTGGCTGCTTGCGGCGACTGTTCGGCCTGAACCGCCGTCGCTCCCGCAGCCCCCGTTCCAATTGCAGCCAATTGCGCTGCGGATCGCAACATCCACTCGCGGCGGTTTTCCGGCATGTGACAATTCCTTCCTGAGAAGTGACTGAGCTCTATCCCTGTGGCTAAACATGATTCGAATCCACTCTAACCTTCCACGACGAGCCGTAACAACCGTAGGACGTCGGCCGACAGACGAGCCGCCCCATGTTCACCGCCGGAATTTGTAACCTTTACAGGAGTTCGCAAAATTGACAAAAGTCGGCTTGACCGCAGGACGAGAATCGAGAGAATCTCGCCTTCTTGAATAATCGATTCAAGAAACACCACTCACCACATCTCCACACTTCCCGCTTCAAACAATTCCAAACTAATTTACCGCCTGCTGCATCACCCCATGATGCAACACTGTCGTCATCTTGCGCTCTCCTCGGGGATCGATGCTACTCGATCCAGTTGGCAATAGATGTTGGAACCAAAGGAATACCCATGACCCACCGGCTGACTCAACATCAGGTCCCGGTGAGTCTGCGCCGTCTATTTCCACGCGCCAGTTTCGTCGGCTGTGCCGATGTTCGAGTTGTGCGAGCGACCGAACGCAGCGACGAATGCACTCCTGACACGCTGTTTGCTGCGATCCCCGGTCACCGTGTGAACGGCGAACGGTATGCCGCCGACGCCATCGGCCGTGGCGCGACATCCTTACTGGTGGAACAACCGCTCGCCGACGTTGCCGTTCCCCAGTGCATTGTTCGAAACGCGCGTCGATCGTACTCCCAACTCTGTGCCGAACTGGCCGGTCGTCCCTCGGCACAACTGCACCTTTCGGCCGTCACTGGCACGAACGGAAAGACAACCGTCACCTGGATTCTGCGGTCGATTCTGGAAGCGGCCGGAAAACAGGCAGGACTGCTTGGCACGATCGAATACAGCGACGGAATCAACAGCGAGCCGGCGACACTGACGACTCCCGATTCCAGCCGCCTCTCCACATCGCTCCGCGACATGCTTCTAAGCCGTACAACACACGCTGCAATCGAATTGTCGAGTCATGCACTCCACCAGGATCGTTGTGCCGGTACGTACCTCGATGCCGCAATTGTGACAAACGTGACTCAAGATCACTTCGACTATCACGGCGACGCCCAATCGTACCTGAACAGCAAGGCGAGAATTGTCGAGCACATCAAGCCCGACGGCGTACTAATTGTTAACGCCGACAATGTTGGCAGCAGTTCCATCGGCCAACAGGCAGCCGACCGAACGAGAATTGTGACCTACGGCATCGAAACGCCAGCGGACGTCACTGCCGAAATCCTCGAAGAGACAACAGAACATAGTCGATTTGTCGTCCGTGTTGCCGACGAGCGAATCGAGGTCCGTTCTGCATTGGTCGGCCGACACAACATATCGAACTGTCTTGCAGCTGCCGCGACCGCTTTTTCTGCCAACATCCCAATCTCTGCAATCGCCGATGGCATCGAGAAACTCACCTGTGTTCCGGGCCGATTGGAACGCGTTGATGTTGGACAGCCATTCGACCTGTTTGTCGATTACGCCCATACCGACGATGCGTTGAGACGAGTGATTGACGGACTGAAGCGAATCACCGCTCGCCGCGTCATTTGCGTTTTCGGTGCCGGCGGTGACCGTGACTCTTCAAAACGGCCTTTGCTCGGCCGGGCGGCCTCGCTGGCCGATGTTGCCATTGTCACCAGTGATAACCCCAGAAGCGAAGACCCGGCCAAAATCGTCCAGGAGATCATCCGGGGCTTTCCGTCAACGGTGTCTCGACCCTTAATCGAACTCGATAGGGCTGATGCCATTCGGCGGGCGGTCGAAATTGCCGAGCCGGGTGATTGCGTCGTCATCGCTGGCAAGGGACACGAAACCGAACAAATCATCGGCAGCGAACGTCTTGCTTTCAACGACAGGGACGTTGCTCGTCAGGCTTTGCTGAAATCTCTTCACCTTCAAGCCGTTCCGCAGGTGAAGATGCGGGCATGACGGTACCGGCCGTCAGCCATTCCCACGAAACACGGACAGACTCATCTCGACATCACCTCAAATAATCAACCGATTCGGCGAACCATGTTGGCTCTGGCAACTTGTCTCATGCTATCGACTCTGCTCTCGCCGAGCGGGCCAACTCCAGGCAACTCGACCGGCAGGTCCGGTCACACACATCAAAAGTCTGCATCCTCTGAAAACGGACGTGTGATGGAACACGTAACACTCTCACAACTTCTCTCAGCCACTGATGGACGCGCCGTCAACTGCGACGACACATCTGTCGGGTTCAATTCCATTGCGCTCGATTCCAGAAACGTTCGTCCGGGCGACCTGTTCTGGGCGGTTGAAGGCGAACAACACGACGGTCACGCGTTTGTCGCGGCAGCGTTCGATAATGGCGCAGCGGCCGCAGTGGTCCGAAACGACTATGAAAACGAACGTCGCGGCCCGGTTGTCACGGTCCCCAATACCTTAGCTGCTTTGTGGGATTTCGCGAAATCGTATCGCGAAGCGCGGGAAGCATTGATCGTCGGCGTGACAGGCAGCTTCGGAAAAACAACGACGCGTTCACTCATTCATTCGATGCTGGAGACACAATTCGCCGGGATGCAAAGCCCGCGTAACTTCAACAACCACTTCGGCGTACCGTTAAGTCTGCTGGAAATCCAAGACGACGATGAGTTTGCCGTGCTGGAATTCGGCGCATCGGATGTCGGCGAGATTCGACAGCTGGCTGAATTGGCCGAACCGGAAATCGGCATCATCACTGGTATCGGTCCGGCCCACCTGTGCGGATTCGGTAGCGAACAACGAATTCTAACGGCAAAAAGCGAATTGCTAAAATCGTTGCCGAGCAACGGTCTGGCGATTCTAGCGGGAGACGATCAGCGTTTGTGTCAACTCGCGAAGCAAATTGACTGTCGGACGATCCTGGTCGGCGAAGGTTCACAGAATGACATTCGCGCAACCCGTGTCGATGTTGGTCGCAACCGTCTTTCTTTTCAGGTCGATTCCGATCAATTCCACCTTGAGGTTGCTGGACGGCATTTCTTGACGGCAGCGTTGTGTGCGGTCGCAGTGGGCCACGAGGTCGGAATCGACAGCAAGCAAATCGCAAACGGTCTGGCATCGTTCATCACGCCACCCGGTCGCTGCCAACTGCAGTCGATTGGGCCGTGGACAGTCATCGACGACACATATAACTCAAATCCGGCTTCGATGCAGGCCGCCCTGGAAGTCTTGCGAGACTGGCAAACCGCAGGTCGCAAGCTGTTGGTGGTTGGCGACATGCTCGAACTGGGCGAACGGTCGGCGGCGTATCATCGACAGCTGGGTGCCGACGCGGCGGCAGCGGGCGTCGACTGTTTGCTGGCACACGGACAGCAAGCCGAGCAGGTCATCTGGGGTGCCGCCGAAGAAGGCATGAACAAATACCGCATGGCGGAATGTGAAGAATTTGACGCGATGTTGGCGGTTCTCAACTGCTGGCTCGAACCGGGCGACGTCATTCTCGTGAAGGGTTCGCGCGGAATGCAAATGGAACGCGTGATCGAACGATTGCAGCAACGTGTCGCCTGGAAGACAGATACACCTCCACTTCGAGCAGTCGCCTGAATACACAATCAACGGAGAGATATCATCTGGCCAGTCGCATTTGGAAGAACGCCGAAAGTGACTGCCTGACATATAGAAAACAAGAAACCAATCTGTGCGGTTCCGTCACGTACGTTAGGGTTTGCGGGAATCCGACGTACCGCCCTTCTGGGTCCTGGGCGGGAGCAACTCCGGCAATTGGAACACGTGATCTCTGGGTCGATCACTCCAAGAGCCGCTTTGTGACGGAACCAACAACCGGGCATCGGGGTGAAAACCTCGATGCTCGGGGAAACAACTGAAAAGGATGAATGAGGAAGGATGAATCAAGCAAACCCTACCGGGATCCTTCCTCCGTCATCGCCAGTCAAACAATCTTTGTTCCTCATCGTTCATCGTTCCGCCTTCATCGATTTCCCTTCATCAATCATCGTTAGACAACATGCTGTTCTGGCTCTTAAATCGATTCGCGCCGCTGCTGGAGCAGATGGAACTGTACTCCTCGGGCGACTCGCGCGTCTTCTTGACGGCGAGAGCTGCCCTGGCCAGCGTGACATCGTTTCTGATGGCCATCCTGCTTGGCCCGCCCGCAATTGCATGGCTCAAACGCCGGTTTCGCGAACGCATCGACAGTGCTTCGGAACGGTTAAACGAATTGCAGGCGTCAAAATCGAAAACCCCCACAATGGGCGGCCTGTTTGTAATCGCTGCGGTTGTCGTTTCCATATTACTTTGGGGAAACTTGTCGAGCCGTTACGTGCAAATGGCATTGTTTGTCGCTATCGGTTTTGCAACTCTCGGCGCCATCGACGACTGGATCAAACTCAGCACCGAACGCAACGGCCTGAGCGCTCGCGTGAAACTGCTCGTGCAGACGGCGTTGGCCACCTGTGTCGGTGTGGTGCTGTATCGGGAACATCTACATCAGCCGCACGGTCTGGAATTGATCTGGCCGCTTGGAAATCACGGCGTGTGGCTGGGAGGCGGATTTATTGCATGGAGTGTGTTGGTGACTGTCGGAAGTTCCAACGCGGTCAACCTGACCGACGGACTGGACGGCCTTGCCAGCGGTTGCATGGTTTTTGCGGGATCGGCCTTTGTCGCGCTCACGTATCTCGCCGGGCATGCGGTGATGGCCGGTTATGTGAACGTGCCATTCATCCCCGGTGCCGGCGAATTGAGCATCGTGATGGGCGCACTCGTCGGTGCGATGCTCGGCTTTCTTTGGTTCAATTGTTATCCCGCACAGGTTTTCATGGGCGACACCGGGTCGTTGCCCATTGGAGCCTTGCTGGCACTGGCGGCATTGGTCACTCGGCAGGAAGTGCTGTTGGTGGTCATCGGCGGAGTCTTCGTCATCGAAACATTGAGCGTTCTCATGCAGGTCGGTTGGTTCCGGATGACAGGAAACCGTCTGATCGCCTGCAGTCCGCTGCACAATCATTTTCTGTTCAAAGGTCAGCACGAGATGAAAATTGTCGTGCGATTCTGGATCGGCTCGGCCCTGTTGGCCATCGTCGCAGTCGCCAGTCTCAAAATCCGATGAACACCTCCCCCACAATCATTATTGCAAATCAAAAAGCCCACGGGCCGCGCCCCGTGGGAACCAAACATCGAAGATAGCAGGCGACGTTAGGGAGAGAGGGAAATGGAACGCCGATTCGGTTGATTTCGATCAGCCGGATCGGCTTCCACCCTTTCTGCAGCAAGGCAAACCACATGGACCATCGCCGAAGCATCTTTGTGACGCTGGTGTGCGTGCTGCTCGGTTTTGGCACGTTGATGGTCTATAGCTCCAGCATCACGTCGTGGCCGACAGAATTCGAAAACGTCTACTTGTCGCGACATCTGATATTTCTGGCGATTGCAATCGCCACGGGCGTGGTGTCTGCCGCTCTGCCAAAGCGGTTCTGGTTCGACGCTGCTCCGTATCTCTTCTGGGGTACGATGCTGTTGCTCGTCGCCGTTCTCGTTCCCGGTATTGGAACGCGAGTCAACGGCGCTCAACGCTGGCTGCGATTCGGGCCGCTGTCGATGCAGCCATCGGAATTGGCAAAGATCGCGTTGCCTTTATTCGTTTGCCGAATTCTCTGTCAGCGCAGAGAACATCTCTCGCATTGGCGGCGGGGAACTCTGCCACTCGTCGCTCCACTGCTGGTTCTGCTCCCGCTCATACTGCTGCAGCCCGATCTGGGAACGTCGGTGTTTTTGGCCTGCGGTTGCGCGATTGTCCTGTTTCTTGGCGGATGGCCGATTCGCAATTTCCTGGCAAGCGGCGTGGTCGCGGCACCCGCTTTGGCTGGGCTGGTTGTTCTGCGTCCGTATCAACTGCGGCGCGTGACCGGCTTCCTGTCGGCCATCTCCGATTGGAACGAAGCACCGTACCAGTTGAAGCAGTCGTTGATCTCACTGGGCGCAGGTGGTGTTCTCGGCGTCGGACTGGGACGCGGTTGGCAAAAACTCAGTTTTCTGCCCGAAGCCAACACCGATTTCGTTTACGCCGTCGTTGGCGAGGAAATGGGATTGGTCGCCACGTTGGGGCTGCTGGTCGTTTGGGCCGGTCTGTTTTACAGCGGGTGGCGAATGTTGAGCGACCTCAACCGACACGATTTCGCCTGGATAGCCGGTTTCACGCTCCTCACACAAATCGTGCTTCAGGCGGGATTGAACATGGCCGTAGTGACGGCGCTCGTCCCGCCCAAGGGCATTCCCCATCCGCTCATCAGCTACGGCGGCAGCAATCTGGTCGTAACCGTTGCAGCCCTGGGCATCATCATCAGTCTGTCACGGCCGACTGAATCACGCATCACCCCCGATGCGACAGTACCGGTCAACGAATCTCCTGCTGTCTAGTCTTCAATGACGTTTCAATTAATGGGTCTCACTGGCGTGTCGCCAGCGCAATGCGGAAAACACTGGCGACACGCCAGTGGCCCCCAACTCGGTCGATCACTATTGCCCTGTAGGAACGACCGCCGATAATATACTCGCCGTTCCCGCCCTAACCGTGAATGTCAGGCCGACGATGAGCCTTTTCCGCCGCCAACCACCAATTGACTTGCGCAGCATCGACGCGCGGCGGATTTGTATCATCAAGCCGAGCGCCTTTGGCGACGTTGTGCAAACGTTGCCGTTGTTGCCTGTACTTCGCGAACGGTTTCCCAATGCGACCATCTCCTGGGCCATCAATCGGGGCTTGGCGGACTTGCTCGATGGGCATCCGCAACTCGATCAGATCATCCCCATCGACCGCGGTGCCTCGCTGAACGGATGGCGACAATTGTTATCACAACTGCGCCAACAAAAGTTCGACCTTGTCTTCGATTTGCAGGGACTGTTGCGGACGGCCGTGATGACGGCTGCCACCCGGGCACCGTTACGTGTCGGACTCGAAACGGCACGCGAAGGATCTCATTTGCCCTGCCACATGTTGCTGCCAGACACGGGCAAACAGGTGCCGGCGCATCTGCGATATTGGAAGGTGGCCGACGCACTTGGGATGGGTCGCTTCCGGCGGGAAACACTCGTTCCGATCACGCCCGAAGAACACGCCTGGGCCAAAGACCAGTTGAAGCCGTTGTCGGGACGAGTGCTTGTCGTTCACCCTGGTGCGCGATGGGTGACGAAACGCTGGCCGGCAGAACGATTTGCCGCCGTCGCCGCAAAAGCACGCCGATTTTTCGGCCTGACAACCGTGCTGGTTGGCAGCCGCGACGAATTGCCTTTTGCAACGCAAGTCGAGCATCTGCTGAACCGATTCACGCCGTCGGCACCGGTCATCAATCTTGCGGGGCAAACATCTCTGCGGCAACTGGCAGCCGTCTTGCAGCATTCACTCATGCTGCTGAGTAACGACTCTGGGCCGATGCATCTGGCGGCAGGACTGGGAACCCCCGTGGTTGGCATCTTCACATGCACCAGCCCCGAACGCTCGGGTCCTCCCGGCCCAATGCACGAACTCGTTTCCACCCAACTCGCCTGTGCCGCCAGTTACAAGAAGCGTTGCCCGTACCGCGGCGAGAAGCACATGGCGTGCCTGGAAGAAATCGAGATCGAACGCGTTTGGGCGGCCCTCGTCCGCGTGATGGAGAAACAGGGCATCACCTACCGAGCCGCGTGAAGCCAAGTAAAAAGGGGTTCTTCACCGATTTTAATGGGTGTTTTCAGCACGGTTTGAGTTTCAGTTTTCCACAGAAGAACAGGATGCGGGTG
>CAUZOL010000167.1:0-14106 GCA_963581435.1 Planctomycetota bacterium | reverse complement strand
AGCGGACTCCGACGAAGTCGCGTGGCCACCGAATCCTTCGGTCCGCTCAATTCGCTCGCACGCCAACCCGCGAATACAACCGTCGAGCCGCTTCACGCTGCGCATACGAATCGTCAAAATGGACATCTACGTTGTCGTACATGTGCCGACATCGCGAATTGTGGAAATACGGCATCGTGCCGATCGTTCTCAACGTGTTGATTACCGGCTTCGTGCTAGTGGTTCTGTTGGTCACTGTTGGCTTTGCCATCGACTGGTTGCACCCGATGTTCTCCGATGGCTGGGGCTGGGTCACGTTAGAGATTGTATGCGGGATCGCACTCGCCGCGCTGGCCGTACTGGGGGCATTCGGAAGTTGGCTGCTGCTGCAAGCCGTCTTGTGCGGGTTCTTCTACGGCAAGCTGGCAGCGCAGGTGGAGTTGAAACTCGGCATGCGTCCCGAGGAATTGCGAGAGGTCTCGCTGAAGGCACAAACCATCGATGCGGTTCGCGACATTTCATTACTGCTGAGTGTCAATGTCGGACTTTTGTTGTTTCACATCGTGCCGATTGTCGGTTCACTGGTTGCGACGTGCGGCAGTACGTATTTCAACCTGCTGATTCTGGGCGGCGATTTCGTCGCATTTCCGCTCGATCTGCGCGGCATGCGGAGGGCAGAGAAACGCGCATTCGTCAAGCGATTTCGCTACCACACGCTGGGGTTGGGAGCGGCCGTCATTTTGTTAATGCTGATTCCGGTCGTCGGCGCGGTCTTGCTGACGACCGCCGTTACCGGTTCGGTGTTGTTGCATCGCCGACAGCAGGCGCTAGCTGCGACTTAACAAGTCGCAGACGTTTGCGATGCATTGCATCGCAGCTGGATTCGCACCGCAACTACGACGACTCGACAAACCGTCGTGCCGAGTCGATCAGCATGGCTTTGACCCACTCCGTCTTCACGACGTCCAGGCCCACGCGCTGATCGGCGCTGCGAATGCGGTCGTGAATTTCCTCGATGGCATCAACCACTTCCTTACGCCCCGGTTCGCCCGGATAGCCGATGCCTTGCGCGAAATCGTTTGGGCCGACCGAGAAGTAATCGATACCGGGGACGCTCAAAATCTCGTCGAGATTCTGCTTCACGCCGCCGTCTTCCAGCAACGCAACGACAATCATGTTGGCGTTGCACTGCTGGTAGTATGCCTTTTTGTCTTTCAACTCGAAGTCGTAGTCGCAGCCGCGATTACCGCCGAATGAGCGTTCGCCCTGCGGACCGAACAGGCAGGCTTTGACAAGCTGTTCGGCATCGGCCCGCGTTGCGATGTGCGGCCCCATTATTCCTTGAATCCCCCGATCGAGATATTGCAGCACCGTGGATGACTGAATGTTGGGGACACGGGCAATTGGCGTCACGCCGACCGATTCCGCCGTGCGGCAATGATCTTCCAGATCGCTCAAACTGAACGGCCCATGCTCGCCATCGAGCCAGACGAAATCGAAATTGAAGGGAGCCAAAATTTCGATGACTTGCGGCGAGGGATACGTGAGGTTGTATCCGCTGGCGCGTCGCCCCTCGGCAATGGCGGCTTTGATACGATTGGGGTGTTTCATGGCGATTTGGCTTTCATTCCAAGGGGTGGGCGGTGCCTGTTTGTACGACACAAATCGCCGCAATTCAACCGCACATGCTGGGCGCAGCCTGTTGATGTGGTATTATAGCGAGGAGAGACCCATTGCTTACGATTGTTCGTGGCAGTGCCCGGTTCTTCCTTCAAATACAAATGACATCGCAGGAGTTGTTTCATGAGTCATCAGACGACACGTCGTGATTTCGTCAAGCAGTCGGCCGCGCTCGGCACCGCTTGGTGGGTCGGTTCGCAGTCGGCATTTGCCCTCAGCAAGTCCCCGTTGGAAAAGATTAACTTTGCGTGCATCGGTGTCGATGGCAAAGGATCGAGCGATTCGAACTCCGCCGGTGGAGCAGGCAACATCGTCGCTTTGTGCGATATCGACGACAACCGCATGGCCCGCAAAGCGGCCGCGTACAAAGATGCGAAGAAGTACAACGATTACCGCATCATGCTCGACGAGATGGGCGACAAGATCGACGCCGTCACCGTCAGCACGCCCGATCATAGCCACGCCGCAGCCAGCATGCTGGCCATGAAAAAGGGCAAGCATTGCTTCACGCAAAAGCCGCTCACGTGGTCGCTGTACGAAGCCCGCATGTTGCGAGAAACCGCTGCGAAGATGAAAGTCTGCACGCAGATGGGCAACCAGGGAACCGCCGAAAACCGTTTGCGAACAGATGTCGAAATCGTTCGCTCCGGCGCCATCGGCAAAGTGACTGAGATTCACGTTTGGACGAACCGTCCCGTGTGGCCGCAGGGAACCGGCCGGCCGGAAGGCTCCGATCCCGTGCCGAAGAATCTGCACTGGGACCTCTTCCTCGGCCCGGCAGCAGAACGACCGTATGTTGCGGGAGTCTATCACCCCTTCAAGTGGCGCGGCTGGATCGATTTCGGCACTGGCGCGCTGGGCGACATGGCTTGCCATACGATGAACATGCCGGTCATGGCCCTCGATCTATTCGAGCCGACCAGCGTCGTGGCCGATACGTCGGGAATCGTCGAGAACGAAACCTATCCGAAGTACTGCGTCATCACTTACCAATTCCCGGCACGCGGCAAGCTGCCGGCCTGCAAGATGATTTGGTACGACGGCGGAAAGCGTCCGCCGGCAAACCTCGGCTTGGGTGAAGTCAAACTGCCTAACACGGGTTCTGTGTTGGTCGGCGACAAGGGAACGCTCGTTTCGCATGGCGACTATGCCGGTCAGAAGACCGATTTGTTGCCCGGCAAGAAATTCGCCGACTTCGAGAACCCCGAGCAAACGCTGCCGCGGGCAACGGGTAGCGATGCCCACTTCCGTGAATTCGCACAGGCCATTCTCGCGAACGAGCCGACCAAGGCCTTGTCGAACTTCGACCATGCCGGTCGCCTGACCGAAACCGTTCTGCTCGGCAACCTCTCGTTGCGGGGCGGCGGCAAGTTGATCGAATGGGACGCGAAGAACCTCAAAGCGACGAACTTCAAAGACCAAGATAAGCTGGCCATCAAACGCGAGTACCGCGAAGGTTGGACGCTGTAAAGCAGTGACGGTTTTTCAGAATCGAAAAACGGCCGGAGGACGCTCATGTCTTCCGGCCGTTTTCTTGTGTCATCTGGTAACTCTTGTGGTTTCGCAGCCACGTAAACCGGGGGAACTGCGAAACCGCAAGCGGCGCGGTCATCGTCTCGTGAATTCGGAATCAGCGGTCACTCGCCGATCATCTCCAGAAATTCCGCTTCCGATATCACCGTGACGCCCAGCTTATTTGCCTTGTCGAGCTTGCTGCCGGCGTTCTCACCGGCGAGGACGAAATCAGTTTTCTTCGAAACGCTACTGGATGCCTTGCCACCGTGACGATGAATGGCCTCTTTGATTTCATCACGAGTGAACCGCAAAAGCGTGCCGGTGGCGACGACTGTTTTGCCTTGGAGCGGGCCACCGTCACTTGCGGGGCGGGCCGGTATTGGTTCGCCGAAGTTCAAACCCAGTTCACGCAGGTCGGCGACGATTTCCCGCCCCACCGGTGAAGAGAAGAATGTGCAGACCGAATGCGCGATCACGGCGCCGATTTCATCGACTTCCGCGAGCGATTCCTCCGATTGGCAAACGATTTCATCCAGCGTTCCAAACCGTTCGGTAAGAACCCGTGCATTCGTCGTTCCCACGTGGCGAATGTTGAGACCGGTCAACAGTCGCCACAACAATTGTTTCTTTGCACCTTCAATAGATGCGAGCAAATTATCGACCGACGTCTCACCGATCCGGTCGAGTTCAATGATTGCGTTGCGGTGTGTCTGCAAACGAAAAACGTCCGGTATGCTCGTTAACAGTCCCGCTTCGATCAACTGTTCGATGTGCTTGATTCCCAGCCCCTCAATATCCATCGCGCTCCGCGAGCCGAAATACCGCAAGGTCTCGCGCAACTGGGCCGGACACTGCGGATTGACACAGCGAATGTAAACGCCTCCTTCATCCTGCATCACTTCGCTGTCGCACTCCGGGCAGCGCGTGGGAAACAGGAACGGCTTCTCGCTGCCGTCGCGGCGGTGTTCTTCGACGCGAACCACATGCGGGATGATCTTTCCCGCCTTTTCGACAACCACCCAATCACCAACACATATGCCGAGCCGCTCAATTTCATCGCGGTTGTGCAGGCTGGAACGTGACACAGTCGTCCCGGCAATTTCGACAGGTTCCAAATTCGCAACCGGTGTCAGCGTCCCGGTCTTTCCAACCTGAATTTCGATGTCTTCGACGCGCGTGACAGCTTCGTATCTTTCCCATTTCCAGGCCATCACCCAACGTGGGCTCTTGCTCGTGTTGCCCACTTGCTGGCGGAGTGCCAGATCGTTCAGTTTGAGGACAATACCGTCGATCTCGAAATCGAGCGTATGCAGGTCGGCGATGAGGGTGTGGGCGTATTCCAACGCCGAAGGAAACGCGGGCAGCGCATGAACGCCCGGCGTGACCGGGATGCCCATCGCTTTGAGGGCGTCGATGAATTCGATGTGCGTGCGGTATTCGCCGCCTTCCAGGTAACCGGCGCCGTGGGCGAAGAAGCGAATCTGCCGCTCGGCACACAATTTGGGGTCGAGCAGTTTCAGTGCGCCGGCCGTCGCGTTGCGCGGATTGGCGAACGGTTGTTCGCCGCGTTCTTCCTGCGCTGCACGAATCGCGGCAAAATCGGAATTGGCGATAAAGGCTTCGCCGCGAACTTCCAGCACGGCGGGAATGTTCTCGCCCGTTAAATGCAACGGCACGCCGCGAATTGTGCGAACGTTGTGGGTGATGTCGTCGCCTTCGCGACCGTTGCCCCGCGTGACGCCCCGCGTGAGTACGCCGTCTTCGTAAACGATGGCAACCGCTGCCCCATCGATTTTGTATTCGACGGTGTACTCGCGCGGCTCATCGCCCAGCAACTTGGTCAGCCGTTGGTCGAACTCAGCCAACTCCTCTTCATCGAAAGCGTTATCAATCGACAGCATTGGCAGCCGATGCGGAACGGTTTGAAATCCCTCAATTGGTTCGCCGCCAACTTTATGCGTTGGACTGTCCGGCGAATCGAATTCCGGATGATCCAGTTCCAACTGCTCCAACTGTTTCAGTAGTTTGTCGAATTCGAGATCGCTGATCTCCGGTCGCGCTTCGACATAATACAGCCGGCTATGCCGCTCCAACTCGGCCCGTAAGTCGTCGATTTCCTGTTTGGCGCTGTTGCTGTTGGGGGCCATGCGTGCGGGGTTTCTGTGGTGGCTGATCGAGGAGAGATTTGATTTGACGCAAAGGCGCTAAGGTGCAGAGAATCACAAAGAAACTTGCTATGCGAAGACAACGAGTGAGAAGGATTATCGAACGAACCAAGCCTGAAGATACAAGGCGACGGCGATGACGATCGAGGCAACGACGCTGACAAATGTCGCGATCAACAGGACGGGCGGAAGCATGGCCCAGGCATCGCCAGCCAAAACACGATTGTCGCGATACATTATCCCGATTTCGATGCTAAACCAGAGGATCACCATCGCCGGACCGGAAAACAACGCGACCAACGGAATCCAACGGCGTGACTTACTGTCAGATTGTGATTTGGGGCGAGAAACCACAAGAAGAATGCAGGTGCCAACGACCAGCATGAAGCCAGCCATTCTTACGTTTGGCCACATGTCCGTTAATGCCAACATCTCTAGATTTCCGTTTGCCATGAGCAGCTTCCACGCCCGAGTTCATTACATCCATGTCGAAATGCTTGGGCGAAGCGGTCTTGTGGGTTCACTCCGCCGCCGAATCCATCGAACCTTTGCCCTCACCGCCGCTCTTCTTCTTAGGTCTGCGTTTTCGAGAGGCCGCCGGTTTTTTCTTGCCGACCGGGTCATCCCAACTTTTTAACTGCTGGCGAATCTCTTTGCGGTTCAGCAGGACGCGCGGCAAGCGGAATTCGGCTTCCGATTGGTATGCGGCGGTGCCGGCGTGTCGATCCTCTTTGCCGACGATCTGTTCGAGGCTGCGCATCCAGTCGGGAATGTCGAGGCCGGAGCCGACGGACGATTGCATGTAGGCGTCGATTTCTTCGCGGAGCAAAGCGAACGAACTGGACGGCGCTCGTCCCGCACGGGCATCTTGCATGGCGGGGGCAACCAACGCCAGCATGCGGTTGACCGCCAACGGTTTCACAAAGCGTTCGTGTAAACGATCGGAGACCGAAGGGAGCCGCATGCCGTGTTGTTTTTCCAATGCCTGCAACTGCAACAGATGCCGCTCGGCCTTGTTGCCGGTTCTTTCGGCGAACAGTTTTTCCCAGATGACCGCCGCTTCGGTCTTTTCCGGCCCGGCGAGTAATTCATGGGCGATGCCGACCGGTGCCATGTTCCAGGCGTCGCGTTCGTAGGCCGCTTCGACCCGCAGGAAATCGAGCAGGCAATAGAACATTTCGCCGTAGTCCGACTGGGTGGTCGTCGTCTTGTATTCCAGAAAACGCTCCAGTCCATCCATCAACGACTCGTAAATCAGCTCCAGACAGTCGATAACATAGTCGCGATCGACGGCTCCGCTTTCCAGATCCTCGGCAAGTCGAAACGGATGCAGCGGGTCCTGGATCTCAGCCAGTTCATCGAGAAAATGCTCGACGCCGTGATGAAGGATCGCCCGAATTTTCCCCGGTGGCAGCAACATGCGGGCGTGGAACAAATCGGCACCGTAATCGGCAATGAACTCCTTGACGTCGCGCCAGACGTCTTCCTCTTCGAGTTTCTCCACGCTCGACAGCCGCGTCGTTGAACTGTGCTTCAACCACAGCCCCAGATAGGGGTCGACGATTTCGCCGATGATTTCAATCATCTCATCGTCGGAGAAATCATCGGCATCATTCTTGCCGACCGATTCGATGACGCATTCAAGCGAGTTATGCAATGCCACGCGAAACAGCCGGTCGAACTCGGTGACGGCCGTCCCTTTGCCGGGTCGCGACGAGCGTTCCATCCGAAAGGCAGTCTTCAGCAACGCCCAGGTTTCACGCAGCAGTCCCACTTGCGGCAGCTGCGAAAGCAAGAACGTCAAGTTTGAAAGCAACAGGCGCGTCTCGCGGACCTCATCGGGTCGTCCGCCGTTCTCCAGCGGAACATACAACAGAGATCGGCCAGCCAATCCTTTTTGTAGCTGCGGAAACAACCGTCGCGCTTCGGCGGGGTCGCGACGCAACACGGCACGGAACATGGGAACCCACGGCAAATCGCCCGCTGATGACTTCGTGTTCTTCGTGTCGGATGCAGAATCCGGCAGACAACACAGCAGGCACCGCCATGCATTCTGACAACCGATCAACGTCGCGATCATCGCATGCAGCAGGTCGAATTTTTCCTGCAACTGCACGCCGTATTCGCCGTCGCCGTTGATTTGATCGGCAGAAAACGGAACATCGTACTGCCACACCGCAAGAATTTGCCGGCTGAGATTCACCTCCAGCCGTTCCGCCTGTTGCGCCCAAGAAGCAACGACCTCGATTTGCTCAACATCGAGTTTGAACGGTTTCGGTTTCTTTCCCGACTGTGTGACCGCCGGCGTCAGCAATGCCGAGGCGGCCATCTGCCACAAATGGGACAGCGTGTTTAAGAATTTCAGTCGCGGCTCGAATAGGCGGCTGATCGACGCGATCTCCGTATCGTCGGCATTAAAACCCTCGTCCATCGTTTCGCCCTGATGACCGTCATCAGCGCTGTCGCGATAGGTCACGTTGTCGTAAGCCGCATCGAACAATCGGTCTTCGTCATCATCGTCTTCGACTAGATCCGTCTCAAGACCCGATTCGGCTGCCTTGCCACTGGCCCGACCGGTTGCGATCGACAGATCGGGCACCGACCAGTATTCACCGGCGTTGGCTTCGAGAAAATCGAACATGCGCCGAATTGCCAACCAGATGTCGGCATCGTCCATCTTTTCGCCTTCCGGCGCGACAACCACTTTCATCCACCTGAGCAACATCGAGTAAAGCGAATGCGGCCCGTTTTCCATGCCGACAGTTTCCGCTTCGCTCAACCACTGAACCAACAACCCCATCGCCGCAACATGATCGCGACGATCGAGCAGCGCATTAACCACCAGTGCGTACGCCTTAACCGAACGAAAATTATCCACCTTGCCGCGCCAGAAGGTAATGTCTCCGGCGGCTTCGCCGGCGCCACGCCACTCGCTCAGTGAATGCGCCACCTGACAGGCCGACTCAAAACTCTCGTGACCGGATACGTGAGGCAATGCGGTAACCACCGTGCTGCCGTACTTATCCCACCGTTCGGCTACGGCCCGAAAACGATCGGTCAAAAAGTTGGCGAGATCGGCATCACCGACGGCGGCGGCTTCGCCCAATGCGGCAGAAAACAGGCCGAAGAGTCGTTCCATTAAATCCAACAGATCCTCGACTCTCTGATCGGGAATGCTGTCTTCGCGCGAATGGAAGAGTGGAAACAACTCTTGAAACGCGAGAATGTTCCAGGGATCGACAATCGCCCCGCACTCGATGCCCCGCTGAAGCAGATCTTCGATTTCGTTAATCCGCTGTGAAACGTTTTGCAGCTGTCCCCGCTCGATTTCGAGATGCGTCGCTGCAATTCGCCAATTGATCTCACACAGAAATCGCGTCGCTGCGGCGGGAATCAGTTCGGCCTGTTGTCGGCTTTCTTCGGGGAACCCCATGCGTGCATAGAGTTGTGCCAAGTGTTGATATTGAACTTGCCTCGCTCCGAATCCCGCCAGTCGCATGTTGAGTTGCTGTCGCACGTGGCCGAACGGCTGCTGAGTCAATTCGGCTTCACGCCGCAGACGCTTTCCGCGTTCACCGCCCACGTCGGCCAATAACCGCACGTAAAACGTGTCGCGTTGGCGCGCAATCCTGGGCAACAGCGACGTTAAGGTGACATCGGAATCATGTGCATTGGGCCCGTAACCGCTCACCGCCGACGCCATCAACATTGTGCCGCACAGCGCCGCTGCCGCGTCGTACAACAATTCCTCATGCGAGGCGTCATCACATTCTTCGATCCAATCGATCAGCAGGTCGAGAATGATTCGGCGGACGACGAACCGCCGATAGTAACCTTTGTTGTCGATAACGTGCGGGTCCCATTCGCCGAACATGTAGTTCGTTCGCTTGTTCATGGGATGCGAATGGTCGTGCGCCCGCACATCCATCGCCAATTCATCCATTCGCGACAGGTCGAAATGTGCTTCGAGCAGAATGTCGTCGGGTGTTTCCCGGAAGAATTGCAATGTGCGTTCCAGCAGCGCACGGTATTTTCCGCAGGCAACGCCCACTCCGCAAATATAAAGTGGGACAGGACGGAATCGTTCGCGCGAATACGGCTGCATTTTGCGGCCGTTTTCGAGCACCGGCAACGGCCGGTAGCCGAGAAAATCATTCAGATCATCGATTGCGCCGGCGACGATTCGCTCGCGATCGTCCCACGGTCCACCTTGCGACAGCACCGCTTCACTCACCCGTGCCACAAAAAACGGCTGACTCAGATCGTCTTCATCGAGATGGGGCAGTAAGTCGGCGTGGTGCTTCTTGTAGGCAGGCAGGCAACCATCGAAGATTAACCGCGTCACGCCTTCAGCCTGCTCGCAATCGGCAAATGCGGGCGACGCCTTCTGCAATTCCGTGAGCCGTCCCAACAACAGATCTCGCAGGCCATCCCAGCCGACATCAACGGCGAGACTCTCCCACCAGACACCGAACGCCCGCTGAACGCCGGCGTCGGGACTCCCGTTGGAGAAATTGAAATACCCCAATATCGTCGCCAATGCGTCGTTCGACGCTGCGGAGTCGGTAGGGGATGAGTCGCAGTTCGCTTCCATCGTGTTTGACTCGTACGGTTGTTGAAACTTTTCGTTCGGTTGGCCCCGCAGCGGGTGAACTTTTCAGAGCCAGTCAGCTGGTCCGGCAGCACGTCCGTTGCCCCGTTTCCAACCCCTCTATTGTGACGAACATGCGAGGCCGATCTCAATAGTACATTCGTCCGAATCTGTTTGATTTGGCTCGCCACATGAGTTTTTTTGCAACTGGTTTGACCTGGCGGTTCCAAAACGGCAACACTGTGTGACAATCACATTGTATCACAATAGCGGCTGCATGGGTCTTGCGAATGATTGCATTCACCGTGGCGATTAAAAACATCACCGCATACTCGATACCGGATGACTGGAGTTGGCATGATTGACGTCAAGAAAATCCTTGTCGCGACTGACTTTAGCGACTATGCGCGCACGGCATTAGAATACGCGGCTTCGTTTGCGTCGTCGTTTGGCTCTGAAATCTTGCTATGCCACGTCGTTCCCGGTCCCGACCTGCTGTCGCAGATTCCCCCGGGCGGAGAAGGCTACTTCCCCCCGAACTTCACCGAATCACAACAACAGGCGGCCCTCGAAGAAGGCAACCGCTGGTTGAGCGATGCCGGCGTTTCCGGTGGTCGAGTGCTGACACCGGCCGGCACGCCGTTCGTCGAGATCATTCGGCTTGCCCGGGAAGAAGACGTCGATCTTGTTGTCGTTGGCACGCATGGGCGAGGTGCCGTTGCGCATATGCTGCTCGGCTCGGTGGCGGAAAAAGTCGTCCGAAAAGCTCCCTGCCCCGTGCTGACGGTTCGTCAACAGGGTCACCAGTTCGTGATGCCTTAAGGTGGCCTATTTCCGCAGCGACTACTTGCAGGCCGTCGCTGCAAGCAGAAACACTTTGAAAGTCATTCTCACCGCACTAGACAGGCCCCAACGATGACCGAAACGAATTCGGAAGACACTGGCTCGCAGTCGGAAGCCCCCTATCCCGGCTCGAAGCAGATGCCGCAGTGGAATGTCGGCGAACTCATTGATGCGCCGAAATTCAAAATGAGCAACTGGTTCGCCATGTTGGGGCCGGGATTACTGATGGGGGGGGCGGCCATCGGCGGCGGGGAATGGTTGGTCGGGCCAATTGTTACCGCCAAATACGGCGGGGCAATGCTGTGGCTGGCCACGCTGAGCATTTTGGGCCAGGTGATTTACAACATCGAAGTCAGCCGCTACACGCTCTACACCGGCGAGCCGATTTTCACCGGAAAATTCCGCACGCTGATGGGGCCAACGTTCTGGGTCTTTATCTATCTGCTGCTCGATTTCGGCTCGGTATTTCCCTATCTGGCGTCGAACGCTGCCACACCGTTGGCAACAGTCATGCTGGGAGAAGTTCCCAACCCGTCCGCCGGGAAGACCGCAGAAATTCTCGGGATGACAATGTCGCACGAGACGCTGCTGCGGGTGCTGGCGTACGTGATCTTTCTCACGGCGATGATCCCACTCATCTTCGGTGGCAAAATCTACAACGTGCTGAAAGCGATCATGACGTTCAAGATCGTCTCCGTCTTCAGCGTGCTGATCGTCATCGCCCTCGGCTGGTCGACGCTCGATACATGGGGCGAGATCTTGAGCGGCTTCTTCAAAATCGGAAACGTGCCGATTCGCTCGGTTGAAGACCTCAACGGCAACGGCCAAATCGATCCAGACGAAGACTGGGACAACGACGGCGTACTCGATGTGATGGAACCGACGCTGGAACTCAAATTCGGCACAGTGTTTACCGGAGGAATCGCAACCGACATCGACCAGAACGGCGAACCCGATAAAATGGTCCCGCGGAAAGTCACTCCAAAACGCGAAGGCGATAAGGATGAGATTCTCTGGCCCGACCTCGACGACGACGGTGAGCCCGATGAAACTGTTACCGTCGATGTGGATGGCGATGGGCAAGCAGACGGAACTTGGAAACTCGAACTCGGCCCCCAAAACCAGATTCGCTTCAGGAGCAAGCTCCGTAAGAGGGACGAAAATGGAAAATTGACCGAGGAATTGATTGGAGAAGAAGAACTATTTCACTTCATCGACATCGACGGCGACGGCACACGCGACGGTGATCGCGTGAGCAACGTCTTCACGGCCGATGAGATGCCCGACATCGACTGGTCGTTGATCGCCTTCCTTTCCGCATTGGTCGCAATTTCGGGATCGGGCGGATTGTCGAATGCCCCGGTCAGCAACTACACCCGCGACCAGGGTTGGGGGATGGGGCATCATGTCGGGGCGATTCCCAGCGTCGTCGGCGGGCAGGACATTCAACTCTCGCACGAAGGGACCGTCTTCATTCCGGATGAGCAGTCGATGCCGCGCTGGAAACGTTGGTATCGCCACGTCATGCGAGACCAACTTGTGATCTGGATGCCGGCCTGTTTTCTGGGGTTGGCGTTGCCCAGTATGCTCTCGGTGCAGTTTCTGGCCCGTGGTACCGAAGCCGATAACTGGACCGCCGCCGCGATGACGGCCGGTGCCGTTCAGGATGCCGTCGGCGGCGCTTGGGGGAGCATCTTCTGGTTTCTGACTCTGTTCTGCGGCTTCCTGGTGTTGGCACCCAGTATGGCGACCTCAGCCGACGGCATCATCCGCCGCTGGGTCGATGTCTTCTGGACATCCAGTAAGACTCTGCGGAAAGTCGATCCGAAGAGCATCCGCTATGTTTACTTCGGCGTGCTGACGGTGTTCGCCATCTTCGGCATGACCATGCTGTCGCTGGAAAAACCGGCTGGACTGCTGAAGATTGCGACGATGTTCTTCAACTTCGCATTGGGCTTCTCCTGCCTGCATACGGTGTTCATCAACATGACGCTGCTGCCGAAGCAACTGCGGCCCAACTGGTTCGTGCGGCTTTCCCTCTCCTTCTCGGGCGTGTTTTTCCTGAGCGTCGCCACCGTGTCGGCTTTGTATCAGCTCGGAATGCTCCATTAGGCCGGCGACGGTGAGTCCGCCCCCTTAGCCCGCCGTGAAAACACGGCGGGCCGGGTTGGAATTTGTGCGCGGCGGCGGCGACGCTTGAACGCCAGTGTGGGAAGAACAGCCCCATGTAAGAGACTCCGCAGAAGGCCATCATTGGACTTCTGCGTCATTCACTTCCAGACAACCTCACAGTTGGGTAACGCTGCCTGCAATCCCTTCACACCCTCGGCTGTGACTTGCGTATTGGAGAGGTCCAATGACTTCAATTTGGAAAACCCTTTGAGGTGTTCCAACCCGGCGTCACCGACTTGGGTATTGGATAGGCCCAACTGTCCCAATTCGGTCATCCCCTTGAAATGCACCAGCCCTGCGTCACTGACTTCGGTGTTGTCGAGGAGCAAACGTCGTAACTTGGTCAACCCTTTGAGATGCACCAACCCTGCACTACTGACTTGGGTGTTGGACAGGACCAACTCTTCAAGGTGCGTCATGCCACTGTTGAGATGTTGCAGCCCATCATCACTGATTTCCGTATTGTTCAAACCCAAATATTCGAGATGTGTCAGACTACTAAAGTGCTTCAGCCCGTTGTCAGTAATGTTCGTACCTTGGAGGTCTACCATATCAACACGATCAAACTTGATTCCCCACCGATTCAACCATTGCGGGCCTGTTGTTTCCCTGTAGACTCTCCCGCTCACCCACTCGATTTCCTGAATCGCCCTGTGCCGTTGGTAGGCAGGCCGAACAACCAGCCAGCCCATCACGGCAAACATCACCACCACGACAAGAGCGATTTTCCAACGGGTGCGGGATGGTTTGGGATTGGTCACTGGTCAATACCTGTGGTGCGGTGAAACTCCCGTCATCGTATCGGCGAGTCGAAGTTTTGAGAATCCCTTCTGGGCATCAGGGTGTGTGTTGAATTGTCCAAAACAGCCCCATCTTATTTAAGCCTGAAGCGCAAGCGAAGGAGCTTGCTGGCATCTCCTTGGAACCATCCTTCGCTTGCGCTTCAGGCTTCTATGGGAAAACCATTGCCCCACGGAAGTTAAGTACCGCGCCCGGCACGGATTAATTTTCAGTCAACCCGACGGCCGATTACGCCGATCTTAACAGTTGTAGGAATTGAACTGCGCTCTCATTGTCGCGATTGAGAAACCCGGTTTTTTGAAACAACCGGGTTTCTGGCCGATGACAGCAACACATTTCCTACATGCAACTTAGATCGAA
>CAUZOL010000166.1:0-14163 GCA_963581435.1 Planctomycetota bacterium | reverse complement strand
CCGACGAAGTCGCGTGGCCACCGAATCCTTCGGTCCGCTCAATTCGCTCGCACGCCAACCCGCGAATACAACCGTCGAGCCGCTTCACGCTGCGCATACGAATCGTCAAAATGGACATCCACCGGGGACATCGACTCCTGCGGCCTTCAGAATTGTCGGCGCGATGTCGGAGATGTGGTGATATTGGCTGCGGATTTCTCCCTTGGCTTCTATCCCGTTTGGCCAATGTACGACAAGTGCATCGGCCTGACCGCCGCGATGCGAGCTTTGCTTGAAGTAGGGGAACGGCGTGTTGCCGGCCATCGCCCATCCCGCGTGGTAATGGGGGTAGGTGTCCGCCTGCCCCCAATGATCCAGATGCCTCATGTTGGCTTCGAACGGCGTTTGCATACCGTTGAGCACGTAAGTCTCGTTGAACGTGCCGGCCAAACCGCCTTCGCCGCTGGCACCGTTGTCGGAAGTTACGAAGATCAGCGTGTTCTCTAACTCGCCGATGCGTTCCAGAGTTTCAATGACCGTTCCGATCTGCGCGTCGCAGTACTCAAGTTGTGCTGCAAAAACTTCCATCTGCCGCGTGTACAGTTTCTTGTGATCGTCGTCGAGAGAATCCCAGGCGGGGATTTCTTTGATGCGCCCGCTGAGTTTTGTATCGGCTGGAACGACGCCAAGTTCTTTCTGATTCGCGAGTATCATCTCGCGAGTCTTATCCCATCCTTGGTCAAACTTTCCCTTGTACTTGTCGAGGTAATGGTCGGGCGCGTGGTGTGGCGAATGCATTGAACCGGACGCCCACAGCATCATGAAGGGCAGGTCTTTATCGAGCGACTTGTGTCCGGTAATCCACTCGTTGGCCCGGATCGCCAAATCCTTGTCGAGATGCTCGGTCGTTCGATACGGCTCGGGGTGGTGGTCATCCCAAAGGACGGGAATGAACTGGTGCACGTCGGCAGCCATGAAGCAATACGAGTGCGCAAAGCCCTCGTCGCTCGGCCAACGATCGAATGGCCCGATCTGCGAGACTTCGTAAAGCGGTGTATGATCCCATTTTCCAATCGCGTAATTGACGTAGCCCTCACCTTCAAGATAGTTGGCCACCGACTTAGCCGTTGGAGGAACGATGGCGTTGTAGCCCGGGAAACCCATGGCGGTGAGCGCGTGACTGCCCAAACCGATCGTGTGTGGATTGCGTCCGGCCATCAATGTCGCGCGTGACGGTGAGCACAGCGACGTGGTGTGGAAATTGTTGTAACGCAGTCCACCGGCAGCAAGTTTGTCGATGTTCGGAGTTTTGACCAGGCCACCAAACGAACCGATCTGCGCGAAGCCGGTGTCGTCCAGAAGAAAGATGATCACGTTGGGGGCGTCCTTCGGCGGTCGCTTTTTCTTCGCCCACCATTCGACGGAATCTTCGTACTTCTTCGCGATCTTGCCCTGGAATTCCAGTTCACCTTCCTCGCCTGTCGGCTGAGACACGCTCCCGTTCGCGACAACTTCGCTTTCCGTCTCGGACTTCAACGCGGCGATCTGCGCTTGCAGCTCACTCTTCTCCGCTTCAAGTCTTGCGACATTTGCGCCGCCCTGACCACAACCAGTCGCAAAGAAAGCGACAGTGAGAATCGTAAACGTGGGCAATGCCCCAGTTAGAGAGAGGTTGCGCATTTGGAGAGTCTCACTTGATGAGAAATGAAGTTGGAATTGTACCTTGCGCCGAACATCGCAAATTTTAGAGCGGAGTTGAGTGGATGCGATATGCAAGAATGTTGCAGTGATGTGCAAAAATTGTGCGGGTGACAAAATGTCAGGTGCTTTGGTGATTCGAATCCGGGGCAACATCTCGCATGCTTGATTGCGGTGCAGGGACCAACCCCTGCGAGTTACGCAAAAAAAAACAAAGCCGTCGGCAAGACTGCAATCGCTCGTTGATTGAGATGGGCTTGAGTTTGCAGGTGAGTTTTGAATTCCTCTTTCGCGACCGCAGTCAGCGAATTGCCACGTCATTGCGTTTGGTCGCTGCGCGATAGCAGTTCGCGTTCAGCACGCTCGACACGGTTCAAGAATCTCGATAGTTTGGCGAATGGAAGTCGCAGGCAAGGTCCATTGCATCCGTTGGCCCCTGTTTACCGATAAATCGGGAACTTCGACTCCCGATCAACCGACGCAAAAATCTTTGTCGCGGCCTTCGATGTCGCGGAGTGGGATCGCATGCTGGAAACAATACCGCTTGAAAACAAGAACATCCTGTTTTTTGTCGGTGAAATCTATGAAGACTTGGAATTGTGGTATCCAAAACTTCGGCTGATAGAAGCCGGTGCTAAGGTCTGTGTCGCAGGCCCAGCGGCCGATGTGAAATATTCTGGTAAGAACGGCTACCCTTGTGTTTCGGACGCCGCCATCTCGGACGTTCATGCGAGTGAATTTGACGGCTTGGTGGTGCCGGGCGGATTCATGCCCGATAAACTTCGCCGTGATCCGATGGTGTTGCAATTAGTCCGCGATTTTGACGCAGCCGGCAAACTGATCGCGGCCGTTTGCCACGGGGGTTGGATCCCCATCTCGGCGGGTGTCTATGACAACGTCCAAGTGACTGGGTCGCCCGGAATTAAGGACGACCTCATCAACGCCGGCGCGGTCTGGAATGACGAAGCCGTTGTCATCGACCGACATTTTGTCTCCAGCCGCAAGCCGGATGACCTGCCGGATTTTTGTCGAGGGATTCTGCAGGTCCTCACATCGGAAGCATAAACGCAAATGGCATCGTCTCCACCGTATTCTTCCGTGCTGTTGGCACGGCACGAGAACGGAACGTCGGAAGCAGCGATGTGAGAAAGCACAACGCAAAAAAGCTCCCAGAACTGGGAGCTTTCTGCAGTGCCCAAGAGAGGACTCGAACCTCCACGTCCATTACGGACACTAGGTCCTGAATCTAAAGACCAAACATTTCAACGACGCTGCGAGCATGTTGCAACCGCATTGACATCAGGTGTTTACATTCATTTCACACATCAAAGCCATTTCGGTCATATTGCATTCAAACTCCCAATTCTGTCCGCGATTTGTCCGCGATGAAGATTGGCTCAAAACTCATCCGATGCCCAGTACGTTTCGTCAGTTGCTCGGTGCCCTTGAGATTCAGGTGCCTTGGGAATGCCACGCTGACGCTGACGCTGGAAAGTTCCGTGCTGTCTGTCACGACATTCTGGAGTTTTCTGCGCGAGTTCTCGCCACTTGAGGCCTACGGCGGTGGAATCCGGCACTTCTTGATGCCCCGGCCTCGCGTGTCAGTCGATGTTGCCGCTCTTTTCCAATAAACCGGACGAGATTCCGACGTCGCGGTGTCGATGTTCTCGGTAATTTGAGCTCTGCGTCAACGGATTATCAATCGTCGAGCGTTACATTTTCTCGCCGTCGTCTCCACGATCGGCACCTTTCGCTCAACCGGCGATCGACGTCGATGGCTCGCATATCCGGCAGGACATGTTTCGGTTGACATCCATTCGTGACTGGCGTGCGGATATCCTGGCGGCCTCAAGTTCAGCGGGAATGTCATTCCCCGTGCCGAAGTACATCTCGTCCGGCGTCTGACCGCGAAACGCCGAATGTGGAAGTTGGGTGTTGTGCTCGTCCACGTAGAAAGAGATCAGCTTCTCAAGCGTGCTGACGGTAGCCGTGGTTCCAGAACGTCAGCGCATCGAGCAGGGCTGGGCAGAGGATAATTTCATCGCTGGACGTGAAGGCTTCGATGTTCCACACGCCCGGGCGTTCGTCATCCCGTAAGTGCATGTGCAGCGGCGTCCCCTTGTGGAGTCGCCTGCCACCGACCTTGCGGCCGTACATGTCAACGATTCTCCCGCTGCCGTCTGCCGAGGTGATCGGGAAGACCAGACAACCGTTGTAGTGTTCGTGGCCACTGCCGCGATACAGGCCCGCCTGTTGCAAACGACTGCGAACGTCGTGCCCCGCCTTGGTTGTCATGGGCGGCAGCGTGAGACCCAGCGTGCGGTTGGCAAAGCCGATCCGAAAATGTTCGATCGCTTCACCATGCGTGATGCCACGACGACGGAGAAAATCGAAGCCTGCCGTGGTCTCCTTCAAAGCGCGGTGATAATACTCGACGACTTGTGCCAGCAGCTTCTGGTCATCCACGCTGGCATCGAGAGCCGGGTTGTCGTTCATCGTTGGGTCTCCTTTCTGCGCGAAAAGGGATCGGGTTCATTTCTCGCTCGCCGCAGCGATCAATACGTGAGGTTGTCGATGGCAGCGGCCAACTGGTTCTCGGTGCGCTGCGTGTACCGTGACGTCGTGTTCAGACTTTCGTGGCCGAGCAGTTGAGCCAGCCCGACCAGGTCGTTGCCGTTCTGTTCCAGATAGTTGTGGGCCATCGTGTGTCTGAGCAAATGGGGGAACAGTTTGAACCCACAGATCGCAGCGTACTTGTCGCACAGAGACCGCACGCCACGATCGGTCAGCGGTCCCCGTTCCGACATCGCGGCGGGACAGGGTGTTTGCTTGATCGATCCGCATGGTGATCTGGCTGAAGAGGTCGTCGCCGGCATTCCATCACACCGCACCAACGACGTCGTCTACTTCGACCCGGCGGACAGTAGCTTTCCGATCGGACTGAATCCGCTCGATTGCTCCGCTTCGGCGTCGCGGCACCTGACCGCAGTGGCGATCACCGGTGTCGTGCAGAAGGTCTACGGGATTGATCCCTCCAATGCCCCGAGACTGCTCGACATTCTCCGCAACGCGACCCTGGCCTTGATCGACGTGCCCGGTACGACGCTGTTGTCGCTGACCCAATTCTTAGGAAATCCCGCATACCGCGAGACGATTCTCAATCGCGTGCATGACCCGTTTGTCCGCGACTACTGGCAGCACGAATTCGGCAAATGGAAAGTCTCCGATCAGACGTTTGCCGTTGCCAGCGTGCAAAACAAGATTCGGCCATTCGTGATCGATCCCTTGCTGCGGTCGATTCTCGGTCAGGCCCGAAACCGCTTGAACCTGCGGGAGATCATGGACGATGGCCGAATTTTGATCGTCAATCTCAGCAAAGGGAAGATCGGCGAGGACAATTCCGCTCTGCTCGGTTCGCTGATCGTCTCGCAATTGCAGATGGCGGCGATGAGCCGGGCCGACATCAGCGAAGAGAAACGACGCGACTTTTTCGCCTACGTCGATGAGTTTCAGAATTTTGCGACGGCGTCGTTCGCCACGATTCTGAGCGAAGCCCGCAAGTACCGATTGTCGTTGACGATCAGCAATCAGTATTGTGATCAGTTGGACGAAGCGATCCGGCATGCCGTGTTCGGCAACGTCGGCAGCCTGATTGCGTTCCAGGTCGGTGCCCGTGACGCAGAGGTGTTGGCCGAAGAATTTGGCGGGCTGATGACACCGGCCGACCTGATGGCACTGCCGCAGTACACCGCCTACACGCGACTGCTGATCGACGGCATGCCGAGCCGGCCGTTCTCACTGCGAACACTCGCACCGCTGCACGGCGGTGATCAGACGCGGCTGCCAATTATTCGCAACACGTCACGTCACCGCTATGGCCGGTTGGCACGGGACGTGGAGCGGGAGATTGAGAGATCGTTTTCCGCAGCGTAAACTGCCGCTGGTGGAGCGTGGGGGAGTCCTGGAAAAACTCGCCAAACTTCCTTTTCCTATTATCGACTCTGTGTGGTATGATTGCAGCATGTCTACCGCCAGCTATCTCAACCGCTTCCTGGAACCGGTCACTGACGCCTTCACGCCAGAGACGGCGCGCCAGTTCGCCGGCCTCCGCGCCAACGCGGAACTACAGGCTCATGTCGATGACCTTGCCAGAAAGGCCAACGACGGGACGATCACGCCCGATGAGGATGCCGAGTACAAGGCCCTCATCGACGCTGCCGATCTGATTGCCGTCCTGCAATTGAAAGCTCGTCGTTTTTTGCAGAAATACTCGGCGTAACGATGGATGACGCCACCCGTGATCTTGTCTGCCGGCGTGCGGGCGACCGATGCGAGTATTGCTTGCTACCCCAGGAAGCCAGCCCGCTGCTGACATTCCACGTCGAGCACATCATCGCCAAGCAACACCTCGACGAGGATGTTGACGATCCGGGCGCACTGGCACTGGCCTGTAACCGCTGCAACGCCTACAAGGGCACCAATCTTTCGAGCATCGACCCGGACACCAAGGAGACGGTGCCCCTGTATCATCCTCGTAGGGATGCGTGGAAAGATCACTTCCTACTCAGAGGGGGTGAGATCGTGGGTCTGACGCCAACCGGCAAGGCGACGGTGCGATTGCTGAACATGAACGCCCCGCAGCGTGTCGAACTCCGTGAGGAGTGGGTTGCCGACGGTGGCGAATTGACGTAAGGGCGGCCGTTACAACTGGCCGGGATCAGTGCCGGCAATCCTGCACTCGTCAGCAATGAACGTCAAGCAATTGGGGGACATCGAATTATCACGTCGCTTCGAAGCGACGATTATTCTGTCGTTGCCTCATTAAAGCTGTGGTTCGTAGACTCTGCAGGCGAGGCAGAATCGTAGACGAATAGCGTGTAGAAACCGTCGCGATCGATCCAAACTTCCACGGGGGAGTCGAGGTTGCTGCAGGTATCCGTCTGCCGAACCTGTTCGAGAATCAGCCAGGGGTCGAGCGTTTCGCCATCAACGCCAAAAACCGCTTCGGCGACCTCTTCCCGTGCCACCTGGGACAGGTTCATGATCGCCTGCATCACAGACGTCGGATGATTTGGCGAGGACAATTCATCGAGCGATTCGCGGCCGAGGAAGAACTCTGTGGAGAACGAAAGGCCGTACGGCATCGGGTCATCAGTTTGCCGACAAACCGTGATGGGCGCAACCGGAATTCAACGGCGACGCGCGAGAAAGGAGCGGAACTGCTTGCTTCAGGCCTTATTCTCGGGCAGACTTCTGCCTTGCTTATGGCTAAGGAATTCTTCGCCCACCAGGAAACGCGGCAGCTATTTAATACGCTGGAAGACATCAGCCGGCGATCAAAGGTCAGCCGTGCCCAGGCATTTGAAGACGTGATTCGAGCCTCTGTTGCGGCACTCGCTGCAGAAACAATGGAGCCAGAGTATTTCGAGGCGATCAATGCGCACACGGCTGGCGTGAAAGGAAAGAGGGGAGTCGATCTGTTTCCAGTGTTTCTAGGACAGGCCGTCGATGCCATGACCCGCACCGACAATGACGTGCTGGGTGATCTGTTTCAGGGGGCGATCAGTTACGGAGAGCATGGTCTGTATCTGACGCCGTCACCTGTTGCCAAGTTGATGGCGAGCATGATGGTCGGTGATGAACCACAGTCGATCGACAAACAGCCGATGATGATTTCGGACCCCTTATGTGGTGTACCACATAAAGGGTCTTCTGTGGCGCAGACAGTTATGTGGCGTTGATGACTGCTGTTGCATGCACCAGCAACCGGCGAGCTTTGTTTTCGCCGATAGCATGAACCGCACCCTCATTTTCTGCGCCACATAATTTTCACACTAACATGAGTCGAATCACCCTCTTTGCACTCTTTGTGGAGGTTCGACCATGTTCGATCAGCTCTATGTATGTCCGCGCGCGCTGGCCCGTCATCGCAGCGTCCCATTGCTGAAGGAACGCCGTGATTTTCTCGCGCATCTCGCCGATCAAGGTTTTTCTCGGGAGCGCTGTCGGACGATCGCCCAGGCGCTCCTTTTAATCGTGAACGATCTTCGACTGGCTCGCCGATCCGACGAATCAATCACGCGTGATGAGATTAAGCAGACGATCGACGACAGGTTCCGGTATCAGGTCGCCGTACGCTGGCTCCAGTTTCTCGGTCGTCTGAAAGAACAACCATCAGCGGTCAGTCCTTTCGCAACAGAGATCAACGCGTTTGCCTCGTACATGCAGCATGAACGAGGTCTGGCATCGGTAACGATTCGACTGCGCTGCTGGCTGCTCCCAAGGATCCTCAACCGGCTGAAGATCGAGAACGGTTCCCTGCGCGAGGTCACCCCCGGCCACATCGATGAGGCGCTTCAGGAGATGCTCGGCGAGGGCCGATACTCGCGCGTCACCGTACGCGACTGGGCCGGTGCGTTGCGAGTCTTTTTCCGGTTTGCCGAATCTCAGGACTGGTGCCGCAAAGGGCTGGCGGACTCGATTCAGGGACCGCGCATCTACTCACAGTCTTCGCTGCCCTGGGGGCCATCGTGGGACGAAGTTCGGCAACTGCTCGCGATGACTGAAGGTGACCGACCCGCCGACATTCGTGCCCGGGCAATCCTGATGCTGTTGGCGATTTACGGACTTCGCAATGGGGAAGTCACGCACCTTCGGCTGAATGACTTTGATTGGGAACGTGAGTTATTAACCGTGACCGGCTCCAAGACGCAACGAGTGCGGACGTTTCCATTGATTCGCTCCGTCGGAGACGCGGTGTTGCGTTATCTCCAAGAAGTGCGGCCCAAGTCGTCGCATCGAGAGATGTTCCTGACTAGATGCACGCCGTTCCGGCCGTTGAATTCCACATGGCCCATCGTTGCCTACCGCTTGCGATCCATCAACTCGTCCCTACCTCACCACGGCCCCCATGCACTCCGACATGCGTGTGCCACAAGATTGTTGAACCGGGGTCTGACTCTGAAGGAGATTGGCGATCACCTTGGGCATCTGGACCCCGATACGACCCGCATCTATGCGAAAGTCGACCTTGTGGGACTCCGCGAAGTCGCTGATTTCGACTTGGGAGGGCTGCTATGAATCTGCGACGACTCATTGAACAGTACATCGCCTTCCAACAGTCGCTGGGCACCCCATTCGTGACCAATGCTCAGGTTCTACGAGCATTCGGCAGGTCGATGAGTAAGCGAGCGAAGATCGCCAATGTTCGCACCAGAGACGTCAATGCATTTCTTGGTAAGACAGAACCGGTTACTCGGACGTGGCACAGCAAATACAGCCGACTCCGGGGCTTCTTCCGTTACGCGGTCAGTCGCGGATTCATTGATGCCTCACCTCTTCCGGATGTCATCGCCAGGCAGCCGCCACCGTTTGTCCCGTACATCTATTCCCGTGAAGAACTCCGTCGACTACTCGATGCGATCGAAACCGAACCGCAAAAAAATGGCATCGGCGCGCCGACGATCCGCGTCCTGGTGTTGACGCTGTACGGTGCCGGACTTCGTCTGCGGGAAGCAACAAACCTGACCTGCGGCGATGTCGATCTGCGGCAGTCGCTGCTGACGATTCGAAACACGAAATTTGACAAGACGCGATTCGTTCCAATCGGCCCGCAACTGAGCGAGGCGTTGTCGCTGTACGCAAAGGAGACACGTGCGGTACGGAGCCGGTCAGCGGAGTCTCCATTCTTCATAACCCGTACTGGCGGCAGCGTGATTCCGGACACGTTCCAGCACAACTTCCGCATTCTTTGTGACTATGCCGGGATTCGCCGAACAGATTGCACTGAGCAACCTCGGATTCATGACCTGCGTCACACGTTCGCCGTGCATCGTCTGACATCGTGGTATCAGACGGGGGCCGATGTGCAGCGACTGCTGCCTCTGCTTTCCGTCTACCTGGGCCACGTCCACATCCGGCACACGCAGGTGTATCTCAGCATGACGCCGGACCTTCTCCGGGAAGCCGGCAAGCGATTCGAAAACTACGCAGCAAAGGACCATCACCATGACTGATACCAACTTACTGAGCCCCTGGATTCGCCGATTCCTGCTGGAGCACCTCGTCGTCGAGCGGAATCTCGCGCTCAACACGCAGAAGAGTTATCGGGACACGCTGCGATTGCTCCTGCCCGTGATCGCACGCCGGGCCCGGCGACGGATCGACCTGCTCCAAGTCGAAGACCTCTCGGCCGACCGTATTCGCGGCTTCCTTCAGGATCTCGAAGAGACTCGTGGATGCGGGATCGCCACGCGGAATCAGCGGCTTGCGGCGATCCATTCGCTGGCTCGCTTCATCAGCATGTACAGCCCGGAACATCTGCAGTGGAGCGGGGAGATGCAGAACATCATGTCCAAGAAGGCCGCTCGTCCGTTGGTCACCTATCTGGAAAAGGATGAGATGGATGCCTTACTCGCATCTCCCGATTGCAACACAGCTCAAGGCCGTCGGGATCATGCCGTGCTGCTGTTTCTCTACAACACTGGTACCCGCGCCGATGAGGCTGCGCACGTGCAGATCGCCGATCTCGATCTCGGAATGACGCCGGATCGTGATCTCTCTTCAGTTCTGATCCGCGGGAAGGGCAACAAGCCGCGGCGATGCCCTCTGTGGACAACAACGGTGACTGAGTTGCGTCGCCTGATCGACGGTCGTGACGAGTCTGAGCATGTCTTTCTCAATCGTCGTGGTCAGCCGCTGACGCGGTTCGGCATACACACACTCGTCGAACGCCACGCGGCCCAGGTCGCCGAGAAGCTGCCGTCGATCGCAAAGAAGCGAGTGAGTCCGCACACGATCCGTCATACCACCGCGACTCACTTGCTTCGCTCCGGCGTGGATATCAACACGATCCGGGCCTGGCTTGGACACGTATGTCTCAGCACCACGAACGTGTATGCAGAAGTAGATCTGGAGATGAAGGCCAAAGCCCTGGCCAATTGCCAGATCAAGGACGAGAAGAAAAAGAGACCGTGGCGCGAGGACAAAGGGCTGATGGAGTTCCTGAAATCGCTATAGCTCGCAAGATTATGTGGCGTCGATTTGCGCAGCGTTAGGAAGCAAAGTATCCTGCACGTACTGTTCTTCCTTCTCGTGACGTCGATTCCTCGCCTCAAAGCACAGGAGATTTCGCTCGCCCATCCGGACTCGAACAACATGTTCCTGCCAGGGCCGGACAAACCGTTCGTCGCAACGCCTGCGGCAATTAACCGCTATTCGAATGAGGTAATTCTCGCCTGCTGGCAGATCCTGCGCCACAAAGCCGATGAGCACAACGGACTCGATTACCTCCAGGTATTCGAGGATGAGTCCCGATCGGAAAATTTGTGGTTCATCGAGGACGGTCCCGGCGGCGCGATCACGGCTTTGCTTCCGTCAGACTATTGACGGACGATGCTGCAACGCCCAAATCCGCTGGACGCCACATAACTGTCTGCGCCACAGAAGACCCCTGTTGCGGGACTGGAATCCTGCTGATGGAAGCGGGCAAGATCAATCCGCGTGCCGAGCTAGTTGGGCAAGACATCGACGGACGATGTGCTCTTGTCGCCTCGATAAATCTCGGACTGCGTGGAAAGTACGGCTGGATCATCTGCGGTAACACACTCAGCCGCGAGGTGCAGTTTGTCTATCGCATCGGCAGCTTCTTCCATGAAGGCCCTGATGGCTTGCGGCGTGGTGTGATTCGCCAGGTACCGCCGGAGGAGTGCCCCGTGCTTCCGGAACTGAGGAACCGCACCAACCGTGACTTACTCGACACGATCGAGGATGACCCGCCATCTGATCGACCAGCGGAGCAGTCCCTTCCTGCGATCATCGAAATCCCGGAGTGGACGCTGCGGATGGAGCAACGCCTCGCCGCGATGGAAACGGCTGAGTTGCCGGAGCAACCAGAAACCAAGAAGGAGGCACCACAAGAGAAAGAAGTAGGGGAGTCAGACGACGGTCCGCCGAAATTGCAGGGAGAGTTGTTTTGATGTCCATGCGACTGGTGTAGCCATCGCACCGGAAACGGCCTGAGAATCAAGGGCGAATTCGACCGATCCGATCAACGGGACGGACAACGATCTGTCACCTCAGAAGCAGCGCCATATGCGGGATTGAAAATGTGTGAAATTCATTTGCCTCCGCTCATCTCACGCGCTAAGGTCACTATCAGCTTGAAAGATCTGACGTCGTCAAACTTCGGCCTGCTGATTGCCTTTCTCTTGCCCGGCTTCGTCGCGCTCTGGGGCGTCAGTTTTTTCTCGGAGACCGTGCGGACGTGGCTTACGTTGCCGATAACCGAAAGCCCGACGGTGGGCGGCTTCCTCTATGTGACGCTGGCGTCACTCGCGGCAGGGTTGACCGCCAGCACAATCCGCTGGGCCGTGATCGACACGCTACATCATGCGACCGGCATTCGGGCACAGGAGTGGGATTACGGGCGGCTGGAACAGCACGCGAATGCCTACCGGATCGTCAACGAACACCACTACCTGTTCTATCTCTGGTACTCCAACATGATCGTCGTGTTGCTCTTCGTGTGGGCGGCACGGCATACGGGATCCAGTGTTCCCGCCGGAATCGACGCGCTCGATCTCGTGATCTTCGCCCTCGTGGTGATTTTCTCGCTCGGATCGCGCGACACCTACCGCCATTACTGTCGGCGGATGGACCAGATGTTCTCTATCGCGAAAACCGATTCCCATCAACCGGACGAACCACAATCGACAATTCAAGGGACTGCTCCAAACCGCATTGGATCATTCGTCCGTCGGCTCATACCGCAACAGGTCCGAAAGCTCACAACCGAGCGCACGACAAAGCTTATCGACAGACGATAACGTTGTGTTGTAGGACGAACGCGACCCAAGCGCTTCCACGGTCGCCCGCGACAGCCCGGTCCTCTTCGCGAGTTCCGCGTAGGTCATCGGTGTTCCTGTCCGCTCTTCGTAGGTGCGGATGGCTTCTTTCAGCCGAATGATTATCACTTGACAATCCCAGCTGATCTTGTATTGTGACTACAAGATCAGTTGTGGCCAGTTGGTGGTTTTTCAAACTTGCAAGAATGGAAAATAGCCGATCAGGGGGAGAATGTCACCGGTACCGCACCGGTGATCTCCCCGGCCACGTCCTCAGTGCCCCTGAACGTGGGCAAATTGAAAGGAACCAGGCCATGACGAACGGTGGTGGAAAACCGCACGAAGAGAAAAAGGACGCTCCGCCGAAGCCACAGGGCGAGGCGAAGCCGCCGAAGCAGGAGACCGCGAAAGACAATTCCTGACCTGTCACCTGCAGCGGACGCAACAATGCACTCCTGGAGCCGCCGTGCTTTGGGGGTGCATTGTCATTTCTGAGTTGCTTGGGATGTTTTCGCCGATGCGTGCTATCGTAAGTGTGTGGACCGTTACGAATGCGATCAGTGCGGCGCTTGTTGTAAGGGGAGCCTCATTGTCGAGATGGACGACCTCGACGTACTCCGGGAGCCACGGATCGTCGATGCAGATCCACACCATCGCGGCACGCCGGTCGCAAAGATGGTCCACGACATCCAGTCAGAATGGAAGGCGGTGATCTTGGCGTGTGGTCGGCCTTGTACGTTCCTCACAGAAGAAAACCGCTGCGCGATCTACGCATCGCGGCCAAACTGTTGTGTCGGCTTGCAAGCGGGCGACGAACAGTGCCAGGCAGCGCGCAAGGCCGAAGGGATTTCGCCGTTGGAACCGGACGCATCGGGGTGAATTCAGCAGAATCGACAACAGACGGACAATCCCTTGAAACTATAGCGAAAGTGCGTCTGTTCTTGCGCTGGCAAAAAGGGCAACGATTTGTTGTCTGCAAGATGAACACTCTGTGGTATAATGCCTGCATGACGGAATTCGGTACTGGAACAACACTACGCGAAGCGTGCCCCTGGCTCCGCAATGATCGGGAACGCCGGGAGCGCATTCTCGAAGTCACCGAACGCAACAGCGTAATCGAAGGGTTGCCCCCGTTTCGGGAGGAGACCCGCCGCAGGCTGATCGAGCAGTTGAAAACTATGACTGCTTCCTCGACGCATCCAGCGCCTGCCGAATAATGGCCACCATGAACTTGCCGACACGTTCTCGCCGAGCCCCAGAAGGTCCAGCCCATCGGCAAGAACTTCTACACGACGAAATACAAATTGGTGGACGTGACCACCACGTTTCGTGCAGCTGCGAATGTGGCGGGATGGGGGAGCCGGAGGAGTGCGTGTTACGTGCTCGCCTTCTCCACATTGTACCGCCCGGTCAAGGAGCTTCCCTGCGGGTGCTCCTCCTTGACTGCGGGCGGTGGAAGAACCTTGCCGGCGAGCCAACGTCGGCGTTTTGTTTTCTTCCATTCTTTCATCATGGCAAAAGCCAAGAACACATCATCGGAAACAGAGGAGCTTCGTCGTAAAATTGAAGAGCTTCGTTCTGCCCTGGACTGGTTGTATTTTGAGTGGCGGGGAAAAACCCTTGAAACCCCTCCGTGTTGGCA
>CAUZOL010000165.1:0-14234 GCA_963581435.1 Planctomycetota bacterium | reverse complement strand
AATCCATCAAGTCGAACGCCCGCGGCTTCCGCAACTTTGCGAACTACCGCACCCGCATCCTGTTCTTCTGTGGAAAACTGAAACTCAAACCGTGCTGAAAACACCCATTAAAATCGGTGAAGAACCTAAAAAAAAGGGCGTCATCCTGCTGCATGCATCGCGAACTGAGGTGAACGAGCTGGCACCGCGGGGCCATGCACAACTGAGTTTGGATTCTCCCCGCGATGAAGGTGAAGTTCCAAGAATGAAAAACCGACCAAGACACGAATATCAGACGACATCGTGTGAGGGAGGCTCAGAAGTCAGCGAACAAGTGAAACTGAGATTTAGCCCGCGGTAAAATCACCGCGTGAAACCCGCCGTCTGTTTGCAGCGGAAAAGCAACAAAAAAAACGGCCGGTGAGGGCCTCGCGACTAATACAAAGTCCCTCACCAGCATCGACCCCGTCACAAAAGAAGCCAGCGCTTTACACGAAAAAAAGATCATTCGGGGCATTTCTCATGAATCCACAATGGAGCTTGATTGGCGACTACGTGGTCTACAAGGAGCAGTATTCGCAGCGCTCCGGTGCGATCGGCATCCACCTCCGTTTGCTGCCTGCAGGCGGATCAAGAAACCACGTTGATTTATCAGCGGGGCTCGACAGATCGATCAACAAAGTGCCGATCTCATGGGTTTCAGATGTTGTAGTTCCCTAGTCACGTAGTGTGTCAGAGCGGAGCGCCGACGCCCCCTACACCACTTCGATTGATGACAAGGACATGACGCCCGGCCGGTGAGGAACAGTCGCTAAACACACCCCTCACTGGCCCCGACCACTGTTGTGACTGCGGAAATAAGGGGACGCGTCTCGTCTCGGACGGATTGCTCCGCTCGCGCATGTCGGCCGACCAACAGGCCCAGCAACAGTAAAATGGCGAGTTGTCCGAACAGCGGAACGAGGTCCATGTGAAGGCCCCCGGAAGTTTCAGATTGCGGGCAGAGTTGGCCGTTGCAGTGTTCTCAAGTGGTCGAGTTGTCTACCATTCATTCAGTGTATTATACACAACGAACATCCTGCGAAATCAGATTTTCCAGTTTTCATCCGAGGCGGTCACGTTGACTCGAAACAGAATTGAAACACGTTTTTGGCAGGACGGCCGAAGTTGGACCGCGGAGACGCCTCGATCCATGTCGCGACTGTTGTGCATGCTATGCGTGCTGACGTGGGCGATTTTACTTCCCGGCTGTGGCGGTGGTGATGAGAAACCGGCAACCGGCAATGCCAGTAGTGATGCAACAACAGACGGCGACGGACAAACGAACGGGAACACCGGTAAACCCACCGACATCGACCCGGCCAGCATTCCTATCCCTGAAGTGAAAACCGGCATCTGTCGCGTCTATACGCCGAAGCCCGGTTTCTTCTTGCTGATCGACGGCGAACTTGTGCGCGACGAGGAAAGCGAAGACTGGCTGAAGACCCCATGTGCCGTCACGCTGCCGGTGGGCAACCACGACGTGAAAGTGGCGAAGGCCGGATTTCGCGATACGCCGCTACCCGGTCGCGTAAGCGTGACCGTCGGCAACGTTACCGAAGCGGTTCTGGAACCGGTCGAAGATCCCTTGGGAATTACCGATTCGGTTCTCGATGCACCCTACTTGAAGGCAAAAGTCGGTGAACCGATTGCGCTGGAGTCGCTGAATTCCACTCGGCTGGAAACCGATCCATTCATCACGGCCGACGGGTTGGCGATTTATTTTGCAGCCAACCGCTCCGAAGGCAACGGGATTTACTCGGCGACGCGCCCCAGTCCGTACGTCGAGTTTTATCCGCCTGAATTGCTACAAAACAGCAGCGGTCGCGACGATAAGACGACGCCCAGCGTCACGAATGACGCGCAATTGATTGCGTATGCGATGCCGGAAAAACAACGCGTGGTCGCACTCACGCGCGAAACGCCATTGGGAGATTTCATCGACAAACAGAATCTGAAATACTCCGCCCGCTCGGACGAGATTTGGCGGTCGGCACAGATGCTGGGCGACGGGCTGCGGTTTTACTGGACGATCGAAATCGATGGCCAACTTGAAACCCGCGTCACCAGTCGCAAATCGCTCGACGACCGCTTTGGTGAGATGCGGCGAGTCGCCATGCCGGGCGTCCATCCGTGTCTTTCGAGCGATGGGTTGCGGCAATATGTTTTCGACGGCAAAACGGTAAGCCGCGCACGCCGCGAAAAAGTCACGGGAACATTTTCGCGGCTGGAAACCATCGCTTCGGTTTCATTGGAGAATTACGTTCACAGCAGAAACCGACGGCAGTACTTTGTTTCCGACGATGAACAGTGGCTGTTCTATTGCAACAATCCGGACAAGCAGGGCGACTTGTACATGGTGCGGTTATCGCAGGGGGCAAGCTGGAGATTCGCAGCGTTCGGCAAGAACATTCCCAATCGCACCGTCGTCGCAAACAATCCGCCCATCGATAAGCCCGACCCCAAGACGCCGATCGAGACCGGTCCGAAAGTCGATCCGCAAACGTTGCCGCTGCCCTATACCACTCATTGGAAGCAATTCAATTCGTTAATGGCAACCAAGAAATACGATGCGGCAAAGAAACTCGTCGAACAGTCGTTGGCAGATACGAAGTTTGCACGCGATCGTGAATTGCTGGAGTGGGACCGCACCGAAGTGGAACGCGTGATCGGCTTCTGGAACAACGTGCGTCAATCGTTGAAAGCAATGAAGCCGGACGACCCGCTACGTTTTGGGGCGGCCAAGGTAACATTGATCAAATTCGAGAACGACATAATCACCGCCAAAGCGCGGACGAAAGAAGTGAGTAAGGCCATTTACGACATGACGCGGGTGGACCTACTGGCGATTGCCGACCTCATTGTCGAGAAGACCGATGAATCGGGGCAAGCACGCATGGCGACATTTCTGTACTACGATCCCAAAGGGGGAGCCGGTTCGGCGAAGACACGATTTGATCGCGCTGGCACGGTAGGGCCGGAATTTTACGAACGACAGGCAGTGCGAGTTCTGCATCAGGCGCAGCAGGAATTCGATCGCGACAAGATTGCCGAAGGATTGGAATTCGTAGCCAAAGTGTCGGCCGAACACCCCACCAGCAAGGCAGCCGAAGGTGCCGAAGCACTCGAAAGCAAAGCATACGAATTCACCAAATGGCAGCAGAGCGGTCGCTGGAAAACCGGCGGGACCGGCGAGTTCATTGCCGGCTCGGGCCGCGTTGCCAATTCGTATCTCATGTCACCAAAGACGTACGAGAATTTTGAATTGCGGCTGGAATGGAAGACGGCGGCCAACGGTTCTGGTGGAGTCTTCTTCCGCTATCGCGGCCGTGGCGATGCCAACCTGTTCGGTTACAAAATCCAGATGACCGACGACTTCGGCAACGGTCGCACCGATCCGCAAACAACCGGTGCCCTGTTTAACGAAGCCCCACCGACCCGCAACGCTGCCCGCAAACGGGGCGAGTGGAACACGTTGCGAATGCAGGTTCGCGGCACGCAGGTTGTTGTGGAAATCAACGGCACCAAAGTGCTCGACCGCGAAGCGGAAGCGACCGACTTCAAAGCGATCAGCGGCTACGTCGTGCTGGACGGCGTGCCGGGTGGCATCACGTACCGTAAGACATTGCTGATGGAACTGCCGGCGGCAGAGTGAAACTTAGCCCCGCGTGAAAACACACGGGGCCGACGCTTCACAACGCGATACGTTCGGAACTTCAAATATTGATCCACGCCGGCCGCCGGTGTTTTCACCGGCCGCTAAATATGCGGCGCGAAGAACTTACTAATTCGACGTCCGGCGTCTGGGCAAACGCAGTGCGGAGCCAATGCGCCTCAAACCGTTGCGGATCGATTCACCGAAAGTCCGCCGTGAAGGTGTCTCGCCTTCGGGAGGCGTTCCGCGCGTGATGTCGGAACGGCGTGCACGGCCTTCCTCGGCCATATCGCGACCAAACTCTTCTCGGCCCTCTCGTGCAGCGGCAGCCGTCTGTCGGCCGAACTCCGCATTGAAGTCACCCGCTTCAGCGACGTCTGACCGTCGGTTCGTCGCAAATTCGACTTGATCGGGCCTCCGAGAAAAGCGGTTGGCACGAGCGTTGTCGGTTCTCTCGGTGGCAGACAATTGAGTTTCAGGCGGCTGAATGTCACCGCCACCGATTCGTCGCTGATATTGGTTGCGAGCAATCTGTTCGAGCTTGTCAGCCTTTTGGAGCATTCTTTCGTTGCCATTTTCCAAGGCGATGTCGCGCTGGTGATCGATGTCGGCCAGGCGATTTGCCAGAATGCGATCCGCCTGCGAATGCGGCGGTCGCTGTGAGCGACCGATCGGACTTCTTGTGCCATCGGCACGGCGGGATCGGTCGATGTTGGGGACATCCTGCCGGCGCGTGTTCGATGCAACCGGACGGCGAGCGTTTTGCTGTGGAAGCGCGGGACGAGTTTGCCGACGCAAACTTGGCAGAGTGTCGCGGCCAAAACGACCCGTTGCCGATTGCGGACCACCAATGCTCCCTGCTGTTGCAGGTCGGTTGGAGAGACCACGACCGAGCGTCTGTGCCGTCCGCGCTGTTGAATCGCGCACGGCTGCACCGCCACTGGTTCGCGCTGTCTCGGAAATGGATTGCCCCGACTGCGCGATTGAAGGACGAGATGCCGTTGGACGTGTGGGTATTGTGCGATTCTGTGCAGCGGCGGCTGCTCGATCGAACAGTTGCTGGCGACTGTCCAATGCACGACGTTCGTTGCCCCGTAACGCGGACGACTGCCCGCGACTGCCGACATTCGACGGGGGAACTGCGACTGCGACCGAACCAAATGCGCAAACGCTTAGCGCAAGAGCGACCAGAGATTTATGGAAAGACATATTGTCCTCGCGGTGGGGAATGGCCTTAGAGGGGCTTGCAAAGAGAGAGAGGAGCGGAATTATGCTCGATCGAGAGATCGGGTCAATGCCAATACCTGATACTATCGGTTATGCGACTTGGCGAATTTAGGAAAAGTTTGCGGAACATATTGACGGCGCAAGACGGCCGCTGATATAAGCCGTCCCCTCTCCCCACAAGAAACGCCTTCCCCATCATTCCTTACTGCCGCCTACCTATGCTCGGCTTCTGCGCCTTGTTCCTAACCGTTCCCCGATTCTTGTCGTTGCGACTTCGCCGACCGGCAATTATTGCCGGTGTTGTTCTTCTGGGAATTCTGTGCGTCGAGTGTCACGCCCAGGATCGGAACACCATAAGGCGACGGGAACGAATTGAGCGAACGCTACTCACTCAGCTGCGCTTCGATTCAGCAAATGCCAGTTCCTGGCGATTGCTGGGACGGGTGCAATTGGAACTCGACAAGCTGGAGAAAGCTTCTGAATCTCTGACTCGAGCGGTCAGTCTCGACCGACTGAACGCTGCGGCCCATTACGATCTGGGCCGCGTCTTCATCAGGCTGGGGCGCGAGCAGGATGCCATCGCAGAGTTCCAATCGGTGATGGAAATCGCCGGAGAGAGTTTGTACGCCGATAAGGCACGAGACCACCTGCTCGAATTTGGAGCGGAACCGCCCGAGGAAATAGTCCAAGCGGGATTTGAAGTGCGGCAATTTGGTGGCTTGGAACGTCTGCCAAATGACCAAAACGACAAACTGCAACCGCCAAGTTCCGATCCATCCAACCTCTACATTCGCTTGGAATCGGGAGTTCTCTACAACAGTAATGTGGCGTTGTCTCCTATCAGCCGCAATCTGTTTCCGGGGACGCGTGACAGCGTTCAAGCGTTCGTCGCTCCGACGATCGATTATCAAATTGTCTCCCGGGAGAACGTGACGGCGGGGGCATCATTCGCCGGCGACTTCAACATCAACGAGGGGGACTTCCGCGAATTCAATCTGCAGAGCTACAGGCCGGCACTGTATGTCGAGCGCGTAGTATTCGGACCATTAGGGATTCTCGTGCCGCGAATCCAGTATGAATTCGCCCACGATGCATTCGAGGGGACACCATTCGGAAACCGTCATGCTGTGACGGCATCGCTGGCGAATTTCTGGGATTGCGGCGGCACGTCGTTCGTTTACTGGGCCAGCGACTACACCGACTTCGTAACTGACGGCATCTTGCCCTCGGTCACATCGCGCGACGGGCTAACACATGCTGCCGGTTTCAGTCATACGTTCGACATCGAGCGGCGACATCTCGAAACGGTGACTGCGGGGGTTGATCTCAAGCGTGCCAACATCGAGGGAACCGACTCCGCGTTCGACGGCGTCTCACTGTTCACCGAGATGCGGATGCCGATCGTAGAAGACTTGCTGTTGACCGTGCGCGGCGGCTGGGGATTTCGCGACTATCGCCTGTTTGAATTTGAACCATCGCGGAACGAAAACGTGTGGCAAGTGGGGGCGGAACTGCGAAAACGGTTCAACGAACATGTCTCGATCGCGTTCGTAATTGACTACGACTACTTTGACTCAAAGAACGTTCTTTTCGCCGCAGAACGATACGTTGGCGGCGTCGTGTTGCGGTTTGAGAACTGAACACGCAGGCCACCGGTGTATTCACCGGCGGCTAAATATGCGGATTGCCAATCAAAGTGGCAATCGTACCTGGTAGACGCGTTGGCGGTCGCCGCGTTTGCGGAGGTCTTCGAGCATGGTGCGGACGCTGGGCCGCAGGAAGTCGCTGGACTTGCTTTGCCCGTTGATTCGCACTGCGCGGCCGTTTAACCGGACTGTTATTCGCTTGTCGAAATCGATAATGTCCGGCGATAACCAGAGTACGTTCTGTTCGGCCCCGGAGCGAACGTAGATTGTTGTCCGGCCGGGTAGGCCGTCGTTAATTTTGACTTCCAGCGACATCGGTCGAACTCGGCCGCTGCCTGTGCGAGCGTTGGCGGCGGCGAGCAACACCTTCTTGGGCAGGCCACGACATTCGACCCAGTAAAAACGGTCGTCGGCTTCGCGCAGCACCTGTGCCTCGAACTTCTTAGGCAGCGCGGCCCGCCGTTGGCGACCCATCCATTCGAACAGCTTATGGATCTCCGCGTAGTAGCTTTCGTAACCACGCCCGATGTATTCGGCATAAATCAGGTCGTAATTTCTAGTCAGCATGCGATTGAGAACGTTGGCGTTACGGCTCATTGCGTCGCGGTCGAACTCGCCGCCCACCACGTACCAGGGAACCGATTTGGCGTTTTGCCAATACCACTTGGCGAAGACTTCGCTGAAACCGCAGATGGGCATAACGCCGGCAAACATTTCCGGATGCGACATGCCGATGTCGAATGCTGCAGTCCCTCCCATGCCGTGTCCCGAAAGGAAAATGCGATCCGAGTCGATCTGAAACCGTTTGCGGGCGTCGTTAATGGCTGACAGCACAATCGCGTGCGAACGGGTGTCGTAATCGTAATGCGTTAACGATTTATCGGCATAGCTGGGGGCAATGACGATTGCACCGTGCCGCTGCGATTGCCCGGGCTTTTCGCGCGTGCCGCCCCACCATTTCAGTTCGTCCGTTGGTGTTCGCTCGGGGGGATGCAAGGCGACGATGAGCGGGTAGTTGTGATTGGGACTGTATTCCGGCGGTAGCAGCACGGAATATCGATAGGTTGTCTGCTCCGGTTCCTCATCGACCGTGCGTTTTGGCTTTGTTTCGCCTGCGGCGATTTCCACTTCGAACGCTACGCCCGGCACGGCGCCGGGTGTTTCAACGGGAGGCGGTAATAAAGGGATCAGCTGGCCGACGGTGTCCGGGCCGATGCCTTCCAATTCGTCGAGTTGTCCGAACAAATCGTCGCGCTGACGAATCGTGCCGGCACGGAGGTATTCGAGGGCCAGGAATCGAGCGTCCCACAATCTGGCGGCGGTGGCAAATTCGGTGACGGCTTGAGCGCTGCCGGTCACCCAACCCGAATACGCCAATGCCAGTTTCTGTTTCGGTGATAGCGTGTCGTCGCCGGAGAGTTTCAAGAACGCATCGAGCCGGCCGAGCGATTCCAAATCGAGTTCGCGGTTGACGATTGATCGGAACATGGCGGCCGACGACTTGTCTTTCTCGTTGGTCAGCTGCGCCTGCAAATCACCCAGAAGCATCCGCGCCTTCGCGAGTTCTTCCCGCAGCTTGCGGCCGGACGAATCCAACTCGCGCACTTGTCGCAAAACGACCGCGCTCATGCCATCGACGGGAAAACTGCGAACGGCAGCGGCGGCAAGATTGTGTTGGCCGGCGGTGCGGCGGCGATTCAGTTCCGCCAGCAACTGTGCCGCCTGTAACTGTCGAAGGTTGGTACTCACTTCGTCGGCCCGCGCGGCGAGTTCCGGGAAATCGCGTTTGATGGATTTCAGTTCCGCCGAAGCCTGGCGGTACATCTCAGCCTGCAAATAGAATCGCGCGATGGCCAACCGGTCATCCGAATCCGATTGGTCGGTCACCTTGCGGATCATGCGGTCCAGAATTTGAGGACGAATCGAAGTGGTGGCGATCCCGTGTTCCCAAGTGTGAGACAATCCGGTCACCGTCAAATGACGCGGGTGAATTCTGGTGACACCCTGAATGACGTTTTCGCGGCCATTCGCCGTGCGCAGGGTGACGCGCCGGCGGCCGTGTTCGTCGAACGGCGTCACGTCGGCATAGCTGCCGATCGAGCGAAACATGAGCTTTCGACCGCTGATCGACTGTTTCAATTTGAACGTTTCAAACGGAGAGAGTTCCACCGAATGGTCGATGTCGGCCACGAGGTTATTGGCGACAAAGTATCGCGCCAAACCGTTATCGATCATTAAGATCGAATAGGTAATCGTTGGTGCCGACTTTTGCCGTTGGAGCCGCAATGTCAGCGCCTGCACGGGGACCGGTTTGCCGGTAATACGGATGCCGTTTGTGAGAACCGCATCGCCGGCGGGCGTTGGTTGCGCGGTGCAGAGTATCAAACCCAGCGCAAAGGCTGCCCGCATTAGCGATTGCGGGAGGCATCTCTCATCGCCGTGCATGGCGTGCTCCATGAGCAAACTGTTCAGTCGTGAGCCGTCAGCCCAGTCCGCATCGCAGCGGACGACGGAGAAACGTTACACAGAGTTCTATCGACTCCATCATCCCCCCGCCCAGCCGATAAGTCCAGAGAATTCGTCGGCGACTCCTTCCAACTCGCAGATTGATCGGCCTGATTGGGAGAATCGGCAGGACCGGTTCGGTCCTACGGCCGCAGCCCGTGGACTTTTCGCGTACCCAAAGCCCCCATTGACGGATTCCGCCGGATTGGGTACTTTTCCGCCCCTCTCAAATCCTGCGCATCATCCCGGAAACACCCTTCCTTTCCGTGGCGTGCGGCCCCAACCCCTGTTTCTCTGCATCACCCAAATCCTTTCTCAATTCTTACGCACCACTTCACAGCTGGAGCGCGAACGCTATGTGCGGAATCGTCGGCTACATCGGTTTTCGTAACGCATCCGATTTTCTGTTGGATGGGCTGCATCGGCTCGAATACCGGGGCTACGACAGTGCTGGAATTGCCGTTTTCCACAACGGTGAAGTCGCAGTACGCAAACGGGCCGGTCGCGTCTGCGAACTCGACCGGTTAATTGAAACCGACGGCGTCGAAGGAACCGTTGGAATTGGACATACCCGCTGGGCCACGCACGGCGAAACGACCGATGTGAATTCCCACCCGCACGTCGGCGGGAACGGCGAAGTCGTGCTGGTTCACAACGGTGTTGTCGAGAACCACAGCTCGCTGCGAACACAACTACAGACGTTGGGTTACGTATTCCGCACAACCACCGACACCGAAGTCATTGCGCATCTGATCGCCCATCATTTGGAAAAGCGAATCGAAACCGATGGCGAAATCTGCACGCATGCAGCCTGCGTCGAAGTGGTGGAAACTGCGATGCGGAAGATCGAAGGAACATATGGAGTGGCCGTCCTGTTTCGCGATTGTCCCGACCTGATTGTCGCCGCCCGCGCTGGCAGTCCGTTGGTTGTCGGTATTGGCCGCGGCGAGTACTTTGTCGCCAGCGACGCCGGCCCGCTGGTGGGGTACACCGAGGAAGTGGTCTACCTCGCCGATCATGAGATTGTCGCCCTCACGTCCGAGAGCATCGACTTGCTGCATCGCGATGCGGGGAAGAAATCGCCGTCCATTCAGGTGCTCGATCAGGTGGTCGGCGATACCAGTCTCGGCGACTTTGAACATTACATGCTCAAAGAAATCTACGAGCAACCACAGTCAATTGAAAACGCCATGCGCGGTCGCTTCGACGAAAGTGAAGCGACGGCCATGTTCGGCGGATTGAACCTCGACCCACAGCAACTGCGGCACGTCGATCGGGTAGTACTGACCGCCTGTGGCACGAGTTGGCACGCCGGATTGGTTGGCGAGTACCTGCTGGAAGAATTCGCCCGCCTGCCGACTGAAGTGGAATATGCCAGCGAACTGCGTTACCGCAATCCGCCGCTGACCGACAATACGATGGTCTTCGCCATTACGCAAAGTGGTGAAACGGCCGACACATTGGCCGCCATGCGCGAGTGCAAGCGCAAAGGTCATCCCACGTTGGCCATCTGTAACGTGGTTGGTTCATCGATTGCCCGCGAAGCCGACGGTGGCATCTATCTGCACGCCGGTCCGGAAATCGGCGTCGCATCCACCAAAGCATTCACCTCACAAGTGACGGTACTCACGCTGCTCGCATTGTACCTCGGCCGGATGCGGCATCTCTCGTATCCTGCAGGTCGGCGCATGATCGACCAGTTGCGGGAAATGCCCGACAAACTTCGCAAAGCGATCACCTGCCACGACGCGGTTCGCGAAGTCGCTGAGAAGTATCACAGGTTTAACAACTTCCTTTATCTGGGGCGTCTGTACAACTTCCCGGTCGCCTTAGAAGGCGCGCTGAAGATGAAGGAGATCAGCTACATTCATGCCGAGGGCTATCCTGCCGCCGAAATGAAGCACGGGCCGATCGCCCTCGTCGATGAAAAAACGCCGAGCATTTTTGTCATTCCGCGCGGCGGGATTTACCCCAAGGTGATGAGCAACCTGGAAGAAGTGCGAGCCCGTTGCGGGCCGGTCATTGCCATCGCCTGTGAGGGAGACGACATGGTGGCCGATCTGGCCGACGATGTTATCTTCGTTCCCGACGTCGAAGAATACTTACAACCGCTGGTCACATCGATCCCACTGCAATTGCTGGCCTATCACGTGGCACTACTGCGCGAATGCAACGTGGATCGGCCACGGAATCTGGCCAAGAGTGTCACGGTGGAATAGCTGCCGGGTGACGACTGGCGACACGCCAGTGGCACACAGGCGGTGACAGGCTGCACGCAATCGGCCGATTCTGCGCGCTCCGGCCATGTCGCGGATTGATCGACGTGATACAATACTAAGTATCATAGCCGGGCGATCATCCCGGGCCGACCAACCAACGGTTCAGATGGCACGCGGCGCAACATCTGCTACGGAATCTACCATGAAGATTGTACTGGCCAATCCACGCGGCTTTTGCGCCGGCGTGAATATGGCGATTGAGTGCCTCGACGAAGTGATTCGCATCTTCGGGGCCGATATCTACGTCTATCACGAAATCGTGCACAACAAGTACGTCGTCGATCGATTCACGCAGCAAGGCGTGACGTTCGTCGATCAGGTTGCAGACGTGCCGGAAGAGGCGATTCTGCTCTACAGCGCCCACGGCGTTTCGCCCGAGATTCGCCAGCAGGCAAAGGCCCGGCGGTTGCACACCATCGATGCCACCTGTCCGCTGGTCACCAAGGTTCACATGGAGGCGATCCGCTACGCGCGTAGGGGATATCACATTGTCCTCATCGGACATGAAGGACACGATGAAGTGATCGGCACAATGGGTGAAGCGCCGGAAAGCATCACGTTGGTGGATTCGCCGGACGAGGTGGATCAGCTCGAGTTTCCAGCGGGAGCCGACATTGCTTACCTCACACAAACCACATTGAGTGTCCAGGAAGCGGGGCGCGTCATCGAACGGTTGAAGCGACGGTTTCCGCAGATTGAATCGCCGCCAAAAGAAGACATTTGCTACGCGACAACCAACCGTCAGGAAGCGGTCGCCGCGATGGCGCCCGATGCCGATGTCGTGCTGGTACTGGGCAGCCAGAACAGCTCCAACAGCCAACGGTTGGCGGAAATCGGCCGCGACTGTGACACGCCGGCCTATCTCATCGACGGTGCGCACGAACTCAACGCGGAGTGGTTTACCGGCTCTGACACAGTTCTTGTGACCGCCGGTGCCAGTGCGCCGGAGGTCGTCGTCGAGGAGTGTATCGACTGGCTTGCTGAGCGGTACGCCGCCGAAGTCGAACACGTGACGATTCGCGAAGAACACGTCAATTTCCCGCTGCCGAAGGAATTGCGCGAATTGCAGGGTAAGATATAGTACCCGGCCACGGTCAATTCTTCGATTGGGTGCATTGGCGTGTCGCCAGTGCAGGGCGATCGACACTGGCGACACGCCAGTGGCACCCGAATTGACCGTTTGCGGATTACGGCGGGCCGATGGACAAACCGGGGGAACTTTTTTGCCCGCGCGTCGTCCAACACATTTAACGTCTACACGTTAACACCTTCGAGCGTCGCTTGCGGTTAAACGCACCTTCGGTGATCTGCACCCCCAAGACCTCCACCAGAGTCTCCAAAACCAATCAGGAGTCAACAAATGTTTCGTATCTTCGCCTTGGTGACTCTGTTAGCAGCCGGTACAGCCGTTTCCGCAGGTGAAATTGGTTACGCTGAGGATTTCGCCCTCGCCAAAGACCGGACCAAGGCTCTCGAAAAGTTGATTCCCGGCACCGAAGACTATTACTACTACCACTGCCTGCACTATCAGCACACCGAGCAGTTCGACAAGGTCGATGACACGCTGAAAGCGTGGATCAAACGCTACAAGTACACGGCACGCGTGAAGGAAATCCAGAATCGACAAACTCTGTTGACCTACGCGAAGAATCCCCAAGCATCGCTCGCTTTCTTGCGGCAGCGGCTGGGGCTAACGTTCAATCATCAGCGTGAACGGCTTAATCAGAAACCGAATTTGCCGACCACCCTCGATCAGAAACTCATCGCCCGCGAAACCCTGACGGCCCGCGCTAATCGGACCTACCAGAACCTCAACGGTTTCGAGAACCGGGCGCTCGATTGGCTGGTCGCAACGCCACTCAATGCCGACCGCCGCCGCAATTTGTTGCAGCGATTGCAGCGCCCCGATCATGCCGGTCTGCCCAAACTCATCGTCGATGACCTGAACTACAAGTACAGCAAGAATTTCGGCTCGTTCGCAATCCATCGACAGTTGCTGCTCACACAACTCGATGACTGTCTGAAACTGAAACCCGATCTGCTCAATCAGACCGCGTTCGTTAACGCGTATCTGCAGCACGCCAACTCATTCGTCGCCGCATGCGGTGGTTACATCGATAGCCCGTTGCTGATGATCGATCCGGTCGCCCGCAATACGTACCAGCACATGGAGTACCGACCGCTGGTCAACGCCCGCGCACACCAACTGGGACGCCGCCGCAGAATTCTGAATGATCGGTTCGACCAACAGTATCACCGACTGATGAAACAGCTGACTTATCACCGTTCGTTGGACGACGTCGATTTGCTGGCGGTCACTTATTACATGCTGCTGCAGGACCGCGTCGATGAGGCGCTGCAGTTCTACGGCCGGGTGAATCCCGATAACCTGCAGACGAAACTGCAGTACGATTACCTTTCGACCTACGTCGATCTCTACACCGGCGACACGGCGGCGGCACGAATTATCGCCGCCAAGTACGCCGCGCATCCGGTTGATCGCTGGCGGAAGGCATTCATCGCTGTCATAGCACAACTCGATGAAATCGAAGGGGCCGACGTGCGACTGGTCGATACGAAAGCGCGAACCGAGACGCAAACCAAACTCGCCGCCAGCCAGGCTGGCTTCAACTTCAAGGTCGAATCGAAGCAGATCAAACTGAACTTCCAGAATCTCGAAAGAGTGCAGGTGAACTACTACCTGATGGATGTCGAGTTGCTGTTCAGCCGCAATCCGTTCGTGCAGCAACAGTCGGGCCAATTCGCCTACATCCGACCGGTTCTTCACCGATTTTAATGGGTGTTTTCAGCACGGTTTGAGTTTCAGTTTTCCACAGAAGAACAGGATGCGGGTGCGGTAGTTCGCAAAGTTGCGGAAGCCGCGGGCGTTCGACTTGATGGATT
>CAUZOL010000164.1:0-14283 GCA_963581435.1 Planctomycetota bacterium | reverse complement strand
GCACTGCAATGGTCAGCCTGGCGACGTCGGCACCAACTCATCGCAAAGCTCAGCCACTACCGACGAAGAGGCCACGACCCACCAAAACAATGAAGTCCAACTGTAGTACTAGGTTGGATGCGCCGTCATCCGGTCGATGTTGTCATTCTCGACGTGGAAATGCCTGTGATGGACGGGTTGACTGCGCTGGGGTGCATCCAATCCGAGTTTCCACGCGTCAAGGTCATCATGGCCAGTGCCCTGACTCAGGAGGGAGCGGAAACGACCGTCAAAGCGCTGGCGTTAGGGGCCGCCGACTGCATCGCCAAGCCGGTTTCCAACAGCACGGCCGACAGCATATCTCAATTGCTCGATGAGCTAGTGCCGCTGGTCAAAGCGTTGGGAAAGCATACGGATCAACGTTCACATGGCCGTTCAACTCGCGTGGCCTCCCACCGAAGTACCGCTCATCATGTGGCACCGCTTGCGGTTGTCATTGGGACGAGTACCGGTGGTCCCAATGCACTGACCACCTTGCTTACAGCATTGCCGGTCGATTTTCCGTTGCCGATTCTCATCGTGCAGCACATGCCGCCCACGTTCACGCCCATGTTGGCGAAACACCTCACACAAGACACCGGGCGCACCTGCATCGAAGCGGTAGACGGCGGACTGATCGAACGCGGTCACACATATGTTGCGCCGGGAGATTACCATCTCGTTGTCGATAAGCAGGACGATCACATGGTCACCCGGCTGAATCAGGGGCCGAAGGAACACTACTGTCGCCCGTCGGTCAATCCGTTGTTTGAATCGGCGTCGGAATGGTATCGCAAGTCCTTGTTGGGGGTGATGCTCACGGGCATGGGCGATGACGGCATTGAGGGAACTCGCAAAGTCGTCGCGAGCGGGGGGCAAGTGATCGCGCAAGACGAAGAATCGAGTGTGGTGTGGGGAATGCCCGGCGCGGTCGTCAACGAAAACCTTGCACAAAGCGTCCTCCCGCTGGAAGAGATTGCATCCGCGATTCTCGAATTAACTACCGCAGAAATAGGCCGACGATGAACCTGACCGACTACGACTACCTGAGGAAGTTTCTGCTCGACTCGTCGGGCCTGTCCCTCGACGAACAGAAGCAGTACCTGGTTGAAGCTCGGCTAATCCCGCTTGTGAAAACGTGGGGACTGACGAATATCAGCGAGATTGTCATGGAGTTGCGCCGCAACAACTCCGTACTCGCCAATGCCGTCACCGAAGCAATGACCACCAATGAGACATCGTTCTTCCGCGACAAGACTCCGTTTGAAGAATTCAAGAGTTTGATGATGCCACAAATTCTGGCCGAGCGCGCCACTCGTCGACATCTTCGCATTTGGGTTGCCGCCGCGGCGACCGGGCAAGAGCCTTACACCATAGCCATGCTGCTCCGCGAGTCCTTTCCGGAACTCAACGGCTGGAAGGTCGAGATCATCGCCACCGATATTTCCCCGCAAGTACTCGAACGAGCCCGTTCGGGGATTTACTCACAATTTGAAGTTCAGCGCGGCCTGCCTATTCAACTCTTGATAAAGTACTTCGACGAGGTCGAAGAGGGTTGGCAGGTCAAAGAAGAATTGCGGCGTTCAATTGATTGGCGCGAGCTGAATCTGCTTCAGGACTTTTCCCACCTTGGCCGGTTCGACGTCGTCTTCTGCCGTAACGTGCTGATCTACTTTCAAGTGGATACCAAGAAGATCATTCTTGATCGGATGGCCACAATGTTGCCATCCGATGGCTTCCTGATGATGGGAGCTGCCGAAACTGTCATCGGTATTACCGAGACCTTTGGCAGAGTCAAAGAATATCGGGCTGCAGTCTATTCACCCGATAACTCAGGGCAACCACTGGGAATTCGAACCGATTTTGATCAGCTGCCAACGCCGGCAGCTTTGTTGAGAGAAGCGACCGCGAAGGCTCCCGTCGCAGAATGACCTGACTGGGATGGCATCGGACGTGCGCGAAAGAGGTACCGTGAAACGACGGTCGCATTCGAGGCGGACATCACCGATCGCCCTGGCTTCGGTTAGCCCTCAGCGAAATCCGTACAACCGCCTTCTGCTTCACGGCCGTTAAGCGTGGCTGAGAGCATCGTTCGCCGGCTTGCTCTACGATTCCACGAGATCCGCGACTTGCTCCAGTACACGCAGCTGCTTTTGCAAACTGCGTTTCAGCTTTTCGGTGTCCTCGAAGTTGCCGTCGCGGATTAGCCTCTGAGTGACAGTCTCCAGATGCCCAATTAGTGGGATGATATCGACGGTGGCTTCCGTGTTGACTGACTGCAGTCCATCGAGCGTCTCCGCGATGGCCTTGGGATTGATTGGCTTATACAGGATTTTTAAAAATCCAATTTCGGTTGCCAATTTTATCCGACCAAGCACAGTTTGCGTCGCTGCGGGACGACCGGGTTGTGCGCTCGTGAGCAGGATAAACGACGGGAAGGATGTCTTTCCCTGGTCATCGACAGGTTGCAGCCGCTTGGCCCTAATGAAGAAGTCAACGCCGTCCATGCCATCCATAATGAGATCCGTGATCACAACATCGACCGTCGGATCCTGACGAAGCATCGACAGCCCCGCATCTCCACTTTAAGCTTGGAGCACTTGGTGGCCGAGGCGTGTCAGCACCATTGCCAGATTGTGGCGAGAATAGCCAATGTCATCGACGATCAGAATATTCATTTTGGTCACTTCCAGGAGTGAGATCACAATTGTAACTTGTGTCGGTCATCGAATTGTCTGGCGGCTGAATTGCAATATGACAGCGTGCCGAGAAGTTCGAGGCCGATGGGAGTTTTGCAAGTATTGGATTGGTGCCAGTCTTTCGCCACAGTCAATCGGCGGAAATGGGGAGGGGCGTCTCTTGCTGGGGATGAACCGAATCAAGGTATTGTTTCAATTCATCGCACAGTTCTTCAACTTGCGATTTCAGCGCCATCGTCACATCGTCGGCCTCAGACAAGCAGCCGTTGGCCGCAAGGTCTTCGAGAGTTCGTGCCGTCTCGAATGGAAGCGACGACGTGAAGTCCGATAGCGCCCCTTTCAGTCCGTGGGCGTTGCGACGCAATTCTGAAGCGTCAGCGCTTTCCATGGCACCGACAATGGCCGAGGACATTTCCGGCTGAAACATCAGAAACGACCCGACCATATCGACGAAGAGTTGCTCATCGCCGTCCAGACGCCGCATAGCGGCATCGATGTCGAGGTGATTGAAATTCGACGTCTGTTGTGTTGTCTCCGGCCGGCGAGTCGCCTCGTCGCTTTCGCTGAAAGCTGGAGCTGTTTCTTGTTGTGCCCAGCGAGCATAATTCTTCTCGATGATTTCGATCAGGCGTTTCAGGTCGATCGGTTTCGTCGTGTAGTCGTCACATCCCGCTGCCAGACATTTTTCGCGATCACCCTTCATCGCATGGGCCGTCAGCGCAATTATAGGACGTTCGAATCCGCGTGTGCGAAGTTCCCGCGTCGCAGCGTAACCGTCCAGAATTGGCATCTGCATGTCCATCAGCACGGCATCGAAGCAGGCATCAGTTTCGCCGACCGCCACTTCGACGGCCTCTTGCCCGTTCATAACCCCCGTCACTTGCGCACCGGTTCGCCGTAGTATGTGCGTCAGCAACTTCCGAATCGCTGGAGTATCCTCAGCAATCAGAATGTGCATCTCGGCAATCTTCTTGCGATGATCGGTTGCCGAGCCATCGGCAACCTCCGGGTTTATGTTCTCGTTCATCACGAAACCTCAATTGAGCGTCGGTAAGAATTCGCAACTGTTGTCTGGCAATTCCTGCCTTGCTGGAGAATCCGTAGGGCGACACTGTAAACAGTAGCTCCCCACTTACCGCCATTACGGCGACAGTCGAGACGTTTGAGTAGAAATACGCGGGTGGATTTGGGACGCGCCGCTCTAACTGGCCGGAGGTTGAGATTCTCTGCCGATTGTTCCAGTTGTTCCGAAAATGCAGGCCAGGAAACGGCAGGCTCCGTGATCAGCGTTTGCACGGAGACGACTGCACGCCGTTCGCCACGACGGGCCGGGAAAGAGACTTTGCAACAGACTGTCAGAACCGAGGGCGTCTGTCACGCCGACCGCGCCATGTGCGGTACGGCCAACAATTGGCATTCCGACCCCACAAAATGAAAAAGCTGGCCGGAAGCATAGGCGCTCGCCCGGTATGAAGTCACCGACCTCACACCGGCTACACCTCCGGCCAACTCAATTTCTCGCTCGATCAGAATATCTCGTTCGTTCAGAACACGGGGATGGGGCCCGGTTGAGATCGGCAGCCCGTTCCAATTCTTGAAACGACTGAAAGCGTCTCCCGCTTCTTGTTGCTACGACTTACCGGCAAACCGCGTGCCGGAGTGTCCAATTCATTGGATCGCCAAGACGCAACCCCTGTTGTGGTTGTCAGATGCAGCGAAAAACTGCATTTCATCCGCGCAGGGTGACACGCCGGAATGCACTTTCCGTATGCAGTCGGTGCGCAGAAAACATGCCACCAACCCCGTAGCCGCCGCACCATCAAGTACAAAACGGATTTCACCAAGAAAAGAGTGCGTTGCAGCTGCTTATAAAACTCGATAAATTAGTAATGTCCGATGCGTAGTTCCGCCGTCAGGGGGTTTTGACCATGTTGACCATTCCCGGTGCGAGGTCGCGATTTTGTGACGGCATGTCCCGCCGCAGTTGGCTGCAAATTGGTGGCCTGGCACTCGGCGGGATGGCGTTGCCTGACATGCTGCGGGCGGAAGCCGAAAGTGGCGGCACTGCGGGCCGCGCCAAAGGCATCATTATGGTGGTGTTGCCGGGCGGTCCATCGCATCTGGATATGTACGATTTGAAGCCGGATGCTCCGTCTGAAATTCGTGGCGAATTCCAACCCATCGCCACCAACGTCCCGGGCATCGATATTTGCGAGTTGATGCCACGGCTCGCCGCCCGGACCGACAAGCTCACACTCATCCGCTCGCTCAACGGTTTTCGCAACGATCACAACACGCATTGGTGCACGACCGGTTGGGAATCGCATCCCCCAATGGCTTCCTCGCCAATTGTTGCCGGTTATCCGCCGGGGGATTGGCCTTCGATGGGGGCGATTCTTTCCAAGCAACTGGGGCAGCGCGCACCGGGCGTTCCCGCGGCCATCGATTTGGTGCCGGTCGATCCCGATGCACGATTCATCATGCGCACGGCACCGACACAGGGCGGATACTTGGGCGCGGCGCATGCCGGGTTTGAAGTGAAAGCGGTTGATCGCCGCAACATCACGCTCAACGATGTCAGTCTCCGCCGTCTTGCCGATCGCCGCACGTTGTTAGGAAGTTTCGACCGCTTCCGCCGCGAGGTGGATCGCGGCGAGTTCACCGACGGGATCGATGAATTCCATCGGCGTGCCTTCGAGGTGCTCACCTCGTCCAAGTTGGCCGATGCACTCGACCTCAGCAAGGAAGACCAGGACGGTCGCAACCGTTACGGTCTCGACGGAAGTTACCCCAACGAGCGCGAAGGCAAGACGATGCTCGACCAGTTTCTGCTGGCTCGGCGGGTGATTGAAGCAGGCGCGCGCTGCGTCACGCTGGCCTTCAGCCGCTGGCCATTCGGCCGTATGCTGCAGGGTGATTTCAACTGGGACTGGCACAAAGACAACTTCACCGAAGCTCGCGGCGCGCTGCCGCTGTTTGACATGGGGATGTCGGCGCTGATCGACGATCTAAGTGAACGCGGCCTGCTGGATGACATCGCAGTCGTCGCCTGGGGTGAATTCGGACGGACTCCGAAAATTAACGCAAACGCCGGCCGTGACCATTGGCCGAATGTTGCCGGTGCACTGCTGGCCGGCGGCGGCATGAAATGCGGACAGGTCATCGGATCGACAAACCGCCTGGGCGAAGAACCGCTGGATCGCCCGGTCCACTTCCGCGACGTCTTTGCCTCGCTGTACCACCGGATGGGAGTCGATGTCTCGACAACCCAATTTACCGACCTCGCCGGCCGCCCTCAATACCTCGTCGCCGACCACCGCCCGATGCCGGAGTTGGTCGGGTGACGCGATTGCGTCCTCACAATCTTGCATCACTTTCCTGCGGCGGCCCATTTTTTCATCAGCGCGATATTCGTCTTCAGTTCCTGCAGCCGTCCCGGCCGTCTGATCTTCAGGGTGTCCAGATAGACCTGCATGTCGCTGTCGTACATTTCGGCAGTCTCCGGCTTCCTGCCATGATAGTTGGTTGATATTTCCCACCGCTTCAAGCTGGCTCTCATTGTCGTCATCCACCGTTTGTGCAGCTTCGACTTGGCCAGGTTGTTCAACTCGAACGGATCTTTCTCCAGATCGTAGAGTTCTTCCGGCGGTCGTGTTGGAGCCAGCAATCTCGCTTGGATTGCATTGAGACGTCCTTCGGCTCCGGCCTTCTTCAGCGCGATCAGGATCGCCTTGTTGTCCTTGTATGCGTTGGGTTGGAGGTGCGGCCGTTGGTGGAGATAGTTGCGGATGTATTTGAAAGTTCCCATTCGCACGCTGCGTATATGTTCGACCGTTTCATCGCAGCGGTCGCGTGCGGCGTAGACGGCGTCTCGCACCTGGTAATCTTTCGCAAAGAAGTCTTTTGCCTGCATCGATTTGGGTATGGCGATTCCCGCCGCTGCCAGTGAAATCGCAGCGATGTCGATGTGTTCGACGAGATCAACGCGGGTTTTTCCCACGCCAATTTCGGGGCCGGCAATCACCAGCGGGACATGCAGCCCTTCCTCGTACATGAACTGCTTGCCCCGAGCGTGGCTGATGCCGTGGTCGGTCATGAACAGCACAATCGTATTCTCCAGGTCCCCGTCGGCTTTCAGCTTTGCCAACACCTGACCAAGCATTCGATCGGTTTCACGGACGGTATCGAGGTAGGCCGCCCAGTCCTTCAACAACACCGGATCGTTCGGGTAGTACGGCGGCAGCGTGACATCTTCCGGCTTCGTGCGACTTCCGAAGAGTGCGTCGGCTCGCTTGCCTGTTTTTTCAAACGATTGCAACGTCGCCCCGCGAAGTTTACCGCCCGGTGTCTGGAGTTGAGCGAAGAACGGCTGACCTTCCTTTCGCTTCGTCCAGTCCGGGCCATCGTACATCTTCTTGTTCCACTCGAAGTTGTAATCTGTCTTTCCGAGTCGGCCTTTTCTGAACGGCCAGCCGCTGATCGAAGTGTAATAACCGGCTTCCTGGAACAACTCGGGAATCGGGCGGACGCCTTTCGGCAAATGGATCTTCTTTTTTCCGCGACCGCTGCGATGGTGATGCGCACCAATGCTGGTTTGATACATCCCGGTAATGAATGCCGAACGACATGTCGAGCAAACCGGCGCCGTCACGTAGGCCTGTGTGAACATCGTGCCGCGTTTCGCCAGCGCATCGACGTTCGGCGTCTCAATCAACTTTTCGCCGTAACAGGAAAAGTTCGCCGACATGTCATCGACGATGATCCAGAGAATATTCGGGCGATTCGCAAAGGCATCGGTTGCCGGGACCGTGACCAGTAGAAGCAAAAAGGCAAATAGTCTGTTCATCGTTCAATCCACGTAGCGAGGTCGTCTTGTTTAAAGCCTCCCAACATCATCCCGCAGCATGGGTGAGAAGACAAGCGACGCGATCTGGATTGCACGGATCGGACCGCTCACAGTGACGGGGCTTTCCCTCGTCACGTGGTCAACGTTCCTCAACCGGGAACACAGGGGCGAGAAGAATCAGAGTGCGCAGCAACCTTCCAATATCGGAAGTTGAGCAATCTCCTGGCGTGCATCACACTGGCGTGCATCACACTGGCGTGCATCACACTGGCGTGTGACTCATTCTGCTGCTGGATGACACCAAAACCTGATTCTCGGGGAGCAGCACACAACTCATGTCACCTTGTCGGCCCCCCGTCGTGTCGAGCAGAACGCGGCGCGGCGTGATTCGGACTTCGGGTACGTACTCGTGTCCCGAGACAACCGTCGCCGGGCAATCGCGCGGCGGTTCGGCGTTGACCAGCGATTTTGAACACAACCAAGGAGGGCGGCTCAACGAGAAATCGCGCTGACGGAGGATTCGCAGTTGCGTTTCGAAGGGAATATTGGGATCGAGACCGGCATGAACGAAGAGATATTGCGGGTGTTCGACACACCACGGCAATCTCGCAATCAGGTTTTTGTGGGCTGCCGGAACGACGGCTTTCAATCCAGCCAAGTCCCCATGACTGGCTCCGTACGATTCGAATGTTGGTTCCGAATCGTAATGATCGACCCACCGTTTGCCCCATTGGCAGAACTCCGGCGTCGGAACCCACCCCAGGGCGGCCGCCATCGCCAGCTCATGGTTGCCGGCAATCGCCGTGCAGCGGCGGTGTGAGTTCATCAGATCGACGACTAAATCCATCACGCCACAGGAATCGGTTCCACGATCGACGAAGTCGCCGATGAACAGAATCCACCGTTTCTCAAAGTCCGGACGTCGCCTGAGTTGTTCGATGATGTCCACAAGCATCTCAATTTGTCCGTGCACATCGCCGATGACAGAAACCGGACCGTCTATTCTCTGCATCAGACCGTTCACAAGTTGCCCCCCGGGTTGTCTTTGCCCTCAACAGTCAAGATCCGTGTCGGCATCGATCGCGGCACCGCTAACGGAATACAATGTATCGGCCGCTTGTCAAGCGGCACGGTGGCCCTGTGATTGTGGTGTGATTTCGGCCGACGTGTCGGCCGGGAATTGACGGCAGATCGAATCAAACGACTCGAACAGCATTACGGAGTCCAAGAGCAGAGTCACGTTGACGCCGTTGGCTTCGAGCGTCACAACCCGATCGGCATCGAGCCGACGCGAGTACTCAATCGCATCGGACGTTTGAGATTCAATAGGCGTTGTTTCGGATTTCCAGTTTGCGATCACGCGTCCTTGATCGTTCCCCGGCTGACTCAACGAGAAAGCCAGACTGGAACCGCCATGCGCAGATAACCACTCGCAGGCATCTTGCCAGGGTTGCTGCCAGTCGCCCGGGTCGTTCTCGTCGCGATCGCTACTTTGGATTCGAGACCGCAGTAAACACCGTGCGTCTTGTATGACGCTGGCAACAATTCCCCAGTAGAGTCGAAGAAGACGTATTTCCTGACTGCCGAAATACCCCTTGGCCGTGACGACACCGAGGAGTGAAACGCACGCCAATGCAGCGATCCAGTCATTCTTAAAATAGACGGATGCAATCGAGCTCGCCGCCATCAATAGCGACAGTGCTCCAATTGTCAGAACAATCCTGGAGCGAGTATCGCCGCGGTCTTGCAGCCGGTGGTGAATGTGCTCGCGGTCGGCGTCACTCATTTTTCGTCCGCGGAGTTTTCGCCGCAGGATTGCCAGCGTCGTATCAAAAATCGGAATGCTCATACAGACGACCGGCAGAACAAGCGTCAAACTGGCCGCCGACTTAAAGGACGCCGCCATCGACAAGGCGCCGGCGAGAAAGCCAATTGTCAGGCTACCGGAATCTCCCAGAAAGATTTTGGCCGGCGGCCAATTATGTGGCAGAAAACCGGCGATGCTTGCGGTGGCGATCAGAGCGCACACCACAATACCGAGTTGGCCGTTGATCATGCCCATCATTGTGACGCTGACGGTTGTCGTCAGCCCAATGACCGTTGCCAACCCATCGAGACCGTCGAGCAGATTGATTGCATTTGCACAGGCGACTAGCCAGAAGATCGTGGCAGCCACGCTCCACATTCCCAATTCCAACTCGATACTAAAGAAGTGGAACGAACGGATCGATTGCGCAGTTATCGCAAACGGTATGCTGCAGACGATATGTCCCAGGAACTTGTAGCGTGCAGGAATCGACTTCTTGTCGTCGTAGAGTCCTAGCAGACAGAAGAGTCCTGCAGAGCACAGCAGCCCGACGACTGTACGATCGTCCCATGCGGAAAACAGACTCGAAAGAATGCCGGTCGATCGGGCAACGGTCAACGTGAGGAGCAGCGAGCAATAAATGGCCACTCCGCCCATGAGCGGTGTCGCTTGCGTATGCAGTTTTCGCACGCCATCCGGATGATCGAGAATGCGCCAACGCCGAGCCAATCGCTTAGCAATCGCGGTAAACGCATAGCTGGTCGAGAGGGCAAGCGCCGTCAGGCCGAACAATAGCCAGAAGACTCGGTCCATCCCGGCGCTCAATAGCAGATCGGCGGGCATTTTTACGATTCTGTCTGTGACGCTCGGAATTGAGCGGGAAATGATGAGAGAATGAAGTGCAGCAAGGGAGGGGAGAGCGTGGAATACTCCGAAACCGGCTGTTGGGTCAATACCGATCGGCTGCGACTTAACAAGTCGCAGAAGCCTGCGATGCATTGCATCGCAGCTGCCAATTCGTGCCTTTTCCGGATTCACCGGACAAATACCTACAAATCCCGTCTGGTACCCAGTCGTCGCATTGCGACGGAGAATAGCCTGCAGCGAGAATTCAGTCAGTTTTTCGTTGCCTGCGAGCGGAACAGCCGATAGATTGAGAGGGCAAACTCACTTCGCGATTCCCTTCATTTTGACAGGTCACACTTATGGGCGGCGGTTCCACTGCCGGCACGCGCGGTAACGGCATGCCATTGGAACGAGCAGACACACTGGCAACCCTGCTGGCTTCGGTCAACGACCTCGTCTGGTGCACGTCGGTCGATGGCAGTGAGTTGTTGTACGTCAACACGGCGGCCGAACGAATCTACGGACGGCCACTGAGCGAGTTGATTAAGAACCCCGATCTCTGGCTGGAAGCGATCCACCCCGATGATCGCGAAGCGGTCACCAAGAACCTGTCGCGAATCCTCAAAGAGCGGGAGATCTCGCAGGAGTATCGCATCATCCGCCCCGACGGTGAAATTCGCTGGCTGCAGGACCGGCTGAACGTTGTTTGTGACAGCGATGGCAACACTTTGTGCGTCGGCGGAATCGGCACCGATATCACCGACCGCAAACGCGCCGAGCAGGCGCTCAGCGAATCGGAAACCGTCTATCGTTCCTTAATCGAAAACCTGCCGCTCAACGTGTTGCTCAAAGATTTGAACGGGCGGCTGACCTTCGGCAATAAGAGTTATTGCGAAATGATGGGCCACCCGTTGTCGGAATTGCTGGGCAAGACCGACGGCGATCTCTTCCCGGCCGAACAGGCAGAGAAGTATCGCGACGACGACCGGCGCGTTCTCGCAACTGACAAACGCTTTCACGACGTCGAAAAACACGTCACCGCCGATGGGCGTTCGACGTACGTTGAGGTGCTGAAACTACCCGTGTACGATGCCGCTGGCGACGCAATTGGCGTGCAATGCATTTTCTGGGATGTGACCGACCGCGTTCAAGCACAGCAGCAGCTTGTCGTCGCCAAGGAAGAGGCGGTGGCGGCCAACAGCGCCAAGAGCGATTTCCTGGCCAACATGAGCCACGAAATTCGCACGCCGATGAATGCCATCATCGGCATGACCGAATTGCTGCAGGACACGGAGTTGGCCGATTCGCAGGCCGAATACGTGCGAATGGTCAACGAGTCGGGCGAATCGCTGCTTTCACTCATCAACGACATTCTCGATTTCTCGAAGATCGAAGCGGGCAAACTCGAACTCGAAAGTATTCCGTTCAACCTGCACGACACGCTCGGCGACACAATGAAGTCGCTCGCGATTCGAGCGCATCGCAGTAACCTGGAACTCGCCTTTCACATCGATCCCGATCTTCCCGAAGTTCTTATCGGCGATTCGGGCCGTTTGCGGCAGGTTGTCGTCAACCTCGTCGGCAATGCCATCAAATTCACCGAGCGCGGCGAAGTCGTTCTCGATGTGAAGTGTGATTCGGAAGGTCCCGGGGGACTGAACCTGAAATTCGCCATCTCCGATACCGGAATCGGAATTGCCCAGGACAAACTCGAACGCATCTTCGAGGCATTTGAACAAGCCGACAGTTCCACGACGCGGCGGCACGGTGGAACCGGTCTGGGGTTGGCAATCTGTGCGCGATTGACGCATCTGATGGGCGGACGAATTTGGGCGGAAAGCGAAGAGGGAAAGGGAAGCACGTTCTGTTTTACGGCGCAGTTTGAAGTGTCGGCCGGCGAAGCGAACCGAAAGTGCAAACTGCCGCCGCCGAAACTGCGGGGCATGAAAGTCCTCATCGTCGATGACAACTCCACCAACCGCAGAATTCTGGAAGAGATGATCCGCGTTCGCGGCATGCAGCCGGTCGTTTCCGCCGACGCCAATCAGGCGATCGAGTTGATGCGCGAAGCGCACAGTAACGGCGAGGACTTCCCGCTAGTGCTGACCGACGTCAACATGCCGGACAACGACGGCTTCACGCTCACCGAATGGATTAAAAGCGACGAGTTTCTGCAGTCGGCCGTCGTCATGGTACTGACATCGGGGGATCGGCCGGGCGACCTCAAACGGTGTCGGGAGTTGGGAGTCGCTGCCCACCTGATGAAACCGGTGAAGCAATCGGAACTGCTCAATGCAATTGTCGTCGCCTTTGGGATTTCCACGGCCGAGCAAGATAGCAGAGAGGACACCCCCTCGGGGCCAACCGTCGAGGTTCCTCCGTTGCGAATTCTGCTCGCCGAAGATGCGATTCCCAACCAGTTGTTAGCGGTGGGGCTGTTGAAAAAGTGGAATCACACGATCACGATTGCCAACAACGGCAAACAGGCCATCGCGCTACTGGAAACCAAGCCGTTCGATTTGGTGCTAATGGACGTGCAAATGCCCGAGATGGATGGCCTGGAAGCAACCGCCGCCATTCGCCGCATGGAATCTGCAAGGGAACTTCCGTTGCAGCCCAAGAGGCACATTCCGATTATTGCGACAACGGCGCACGCCATGAAAGGCGATGAAGAACGCTGTCGCCAGGCGGGCATGGACGGCTACGTGTCCAAACCAATTCGCGTCAAAAAGCTCCACGAGCAGATCGCCCAGTTCTACTCTCAGCCGGCATCAACCGAGACTGCCAACGCCGATGCGCCAAAGTCGACCCAACCTGTCGGCGAAGCAATCGACTGGTCGGTGGCGATGGAATCGGTGCAGGGTGATGAAGAGTTGCTCAGGGTGGTGGCGAAAGCGTTTCTCGTCGAGCGAAAAGAACAGCAACGTCAATTGAGAACGTCAATCGAAAGCGGCGATGCAGACGGCATTCGGCGGACCGCGCACCTGCTCAAAGGCGTTGCCTCAACGTTTGGTGCGCATGTTGCGATGTCACGTGCAGAGGACCTTGAAGCGAAGGGGCGCAGCAACAACCTCGACGGCGCGCCGGAATTGTTCGCGTCGTTGTGTGATGCAATCGATCAGGCTGCCGACGTCTTGACGGAATTCGTCAATAAGGACAACGCCAGCAGTAAGTGAGCAGGCATGAGCGTTCATCAACATTCACACCAAAGCCGGCATCTTCCGGCTGTCACGAGGAGTGAACCGCGATGCTCGGCGAGTTGACTCCCTGCGGCGGTGGTGCGCCGATCCCGCTCTTCTTCCGGCGAATCATCGTCGGGCGCCCGGACGATTGCGATGTGACCATTGCCGCTCGCAGCGTCTCTTCAAAACACTGCGAACTCAGCTACGACGGCACGCAATGGCACATTCGCGACATGGGCAGCCGTAACGGGACCGCCGTCAACGGCGATCGCTGCAGCGAAATGCCGCTGCAACCGGAAGACGTCATCTCATTCGCGAAAGAGCGTTATTGCATTCGATTTGTTCTCGCCGACAGTCCACCGGCTGCGAAGGCCGAGACTGTTTCCAGACGAGCTGCCGAGTCCGGCGCAAGCCTGCCCACGCGCGAAACACAACCCGAATCGCACAAGTCCGCACAGTTTGGACGGCTGATGCCGTGCGGTGGTGGTGATCCCATCCCGCTGCTGAAACCATTGCTCACCGTCGGCCGACGCAGCCGCTGCGATATCACATTGCGGTTCGCGACGGTTTCGAGCGAGCACTGCCGACTGGAATTCAAGGAAGGCTTTTGGTTCGTCCGGGAAATCAAAAGCACCAACGGCATCAAAGTCGATGGAGTTCGCTGCACGTCCCATTGGTTGAAGCCGAACAGTGTGCTGTCGATTGCCAATCTGCGTTATCGAATCGTCTACGAAGCCACCGGCGATGAACTTCCCCCGGAAGAGAATCCGTTTGCGATGGGCCTGCTGGAAAAAGCGGGCCTGCAAAAAGAACTCGAATCCGGCTCAACACTCAAGTGGGGATCGCGCCGCGACGACCAACCAAAATCCAAAAAATGGACCCTCG
>CAUZOL010000163.1:0-14311 GCA_963581435.1 Planctomycetota bacterium | reverse complement strand
GTTCAACAGGCCTCCGCTACGCTGCGCCCTGTTGAACAGAACGTGTTACCTAAACCCAGATTCTCTCACTGAGGGTGGTACAACAATCGGGGGTAGGTCACTCTGGTGCCTGTTTTATTAGCGTTTTCTCTGGTGTGACGCGGACTTTTACCGTCATTGTGACACCCGCCACCATCGGAACTCGTTTCAGCCGGGGTGACGCCAATGGCAGACAGGTCTAGCGTTTCACGTCGAAAGAACAAGCCAGCCGTCTTGGTTTTGGGGCCGAATCGACGGCGCAAAAGGTCTACCGAAATGCTAGACTCGATGTATCGCTTTCTCTGAACGACAATGGCCCCAATGTGTGGGTACGACTCAGGTTGCTTGGGAGCTTCGCCACGACCATGAAGCTGATTCACAGATTCCTTCTGCTGACGATCGCACTTTCCGCGTTGCTGCACGGCTCCGCGAAAGTTTTTGCCGACGATCGGGCGGATCTCGAATTCTTCGAAAAGCGAATTCGCCCAGTGCTGGTCGGGCAGTGCTACCCCTGCCATTCACAAGCGGCTGCGAAGACGAAGAAACTCAAGGGCGGTTTGTTTCTCGATTCCCGTGAAGGATTGTTGAAGGGTGGCGACAGCGGACCGGCAATCGAACCTGGAAAACCGGACGACAGTTTGCTGCTGTCGGCGTTGCGTTATGACGATTTTGAAATGCCGCCCAAGGGCCGGTTGCCCAAACAGGTGATTGCCGACTTCGACAAATGGATCAAGTTGGGCGCGCCTGACCCTCGTAAGCTGTCTGGTTCCAAGACGGCCGGCGGCATCGATCTGGAAAAGGGCCGTCGGCATTGGGCGTATCAACCGTTGCGGTCATCGGCTGAGCCGAAAGTGAAGGATGCTGCATGGCCGACGAACTCGATTGATCGGTTCGTTCTGGCCCGCTTGGAAGTGAATAGTTTGCAGCCATCGACCGACGCGAAGCCGGAAGTCCTCATTCGCCGCTTGTATTACGACCTGACCGGGTTGCCGCCGACACCGGAAGAAGTCGATGAATTCGTGGCCGACTCGTCGCCGCTGGCGTATCGCCAACTGGTCGATCGACTGCTCGCTTCCCCGCGATTTGGCGAACGCTGGGGGCGTCACTGGTTGGACGTGGTGCGGTATGGCGAATCGAACACGCTCCGCGGCACGGTCTTCAGCCAGGCGTGGCGTTACCGCGATTACGTCATCGACGCATTCAACAACGACATGCCGTTCAATCGGTTCATCATCGAACAGGTGGCGGGTGATTTGTTGCCGAGTGATTCCTGGCAGCAACGGCGGCGTCAATTGATCGCCACCGGCATGCTGTCAATGGGCAACAATAATTTTGAGAACCAGGACAAAGCCGAGTTGCGGATGGACGCCGTCGATGAGCAACTGGACGTGATCAGCCGAGCGTTTCTGGCACAGACGATAACCTGTGCACGCTGTCACGATCACAAGTTCGATCCGATCCCAACTCGCGACTATTACGCGTTGGCGGGAATCCTGCGAAACACGGAGACTCTGAAACACTCGAACGTGTCACATTGGATCGACGTCCCTCTGCCGGCAGAACCGAAGGTTGAAGAAGCGATTCGTCAGCAGGAATCGGCATTGAAGAAACTGCAGCAGCAAATCGTTGCTGTGAAAACTTCGCTCGGCCCGGCAGCCAAGCGACAAGGAGCCGGTGAAAAATCGGTGTCGCTCGATCTGTTGCCCGGAATTGTGATCGACAACACCAAGGCGGTCGCGAAAGGCCAGTGGTCCGATTCATCGTCATCGCCGCGATTTGTCGCCGCTGGGTATCTTCACGATGGCAACACCGGCAAAGGTCAGCGATCGGTCACGTTCACAACGAAATTACCGACCGACGAAAAATACGAAGTGCGGATTTCCTATTCGCCGGGTGCGAACCGTGCGTCGAACACTCCGGTAACAATATGGAACGCCGACGGCCAGAAAACTGTTCGAGTGAATCAACAGAAGCGGCCGCCCATCGACAACCTGTTTATTTCGCTGGGAACATTCTCGTTTCGTCGTGATGAACCAGCCCGTGTTGTCTTCGATAACGTCGGTACTGACGGCCATGTCATCGTCGATGCCGTGCAATTTGTGAGCGCGAATGATTCCAGCAAGATTGCCAAGAGAGTCGAGAAAAAGCCCACCGTCGATAAGAAAAAGAAGGCACGCCAGGCAGCGCTGAAAGCTGAATTGAAGGCGTTGGAAGCGGAACTGAAGAAAGCCCAGGCGGCCCTCACGCCTCGCGAACTGGCGATGTCGGTTTTGGAAGAATCCGAAATCGGTAACACTCACATTCACATTCGCGGCAACGCTCATAATCTTGGTGGTGAAGTCCCACGAGGGTTTCTGCAAGTCGCTTCAAACGGCGACGTCGCGAAATTCACCGATCGCGAAAGCGGACGGCGTCAGTTGGGGGAATGGCTGGCCAACGACGCGAATCCACTGACGGTGCGAGTGACCGTCAACCGAGTGTGGCGTTGGTTGTTCGGCGCCGGACTGGTGAGGACGACCGACAATTTCGGGACCGTCGGCGAGAAACCGTCACACCCTGAACTACTGGATTATCTGGCCGTGCAATTTCAACGCGATGGCTGGTCGGTCAAGTCACTGCTACGGCAGATGGTGCTTTCGCGAACGTATCGCATGTCGAGCCGAACAACGCAGCCGATTCGAGCGGCGACCGCGACGAACGCCGCCGATGGTACAACGTCAACGGCGGACATCGACGTTGAAAACCGGTTGCTGTGGCGAATGAATCGCCGACGACTCGAAGCGGAGTCCATTCGCGACACGATGCTGGTAATTAGTGGCAAATTGGAATTGAAGATGCATGGCCCGACTTTCCCGTCGAAGCAGAAAGCGGACTACGATTTTCGTTACGTGGGACTGCGGCGCGGCGTGTACGCTCCGGTTTTTCGCAATTCGCTTCCCGATTTGTTCGAGGTGTTCGACTTTGCGAACCCCAGTATTGTAGTTGGAAGTCGATCCGTCAGCACGGTCGCATCGCAGGCATTGTTCATGATGAATAATGAGTTTGTGATCGAACAATCGCAGCACGCCGCCGAACGGTTATGGAGAGAAATCCCAAAAGCCGAGGATCGGGCGAGAATCGAGCGGGCTTATCGAATGGCCTTGGGGCGACGTCCGACGGCTGCTGAAGTGAAGCTCGCAAGCGAGTTTGTCAGTTCGGCAGAAGAAACGACGCGGATCGAAATTTGGGGTGAGTTCTATCAGGTGTTGTTTGCTTCGCTCGATTTTCGATACATTGATTGAGATTAAGCGGAGATTGAGATCAGGCCGACCATTTGGTATCGGCGCACAGAGAAATTGACTTGGAGTTTGGCGAGATGTACGAAACGGATTTGAATAGCGATGCGGTCTTCAGTCGCCGTCGCGCGCTGCAGAGTGCCGCCTGTGGTTTCGGCTACATGGCCATGTCGGGTCTGGCGGCCAAGCAGTCGGTCGCCGCGGAGAACCCGCTGCAGGTCAAGCCGGCGCATCTGCCGCCGCGTGCGAAGCGGGTCATTTTCTTATTCATGCAGGGCGGCGTCAGTCACGTCGATTCGTTCGATTACAAACCGGCACTGGAACAGCGTGACGGCCAGTCGCTGCAATTCGACGACGCGCGAGTGCTGGCCAATACCGGCATGCGGGGCGTGTCGAAAAAGATCATGAAGCCACTGTGGAAATTCTCTCAACATGGCGAGAGCGGACGGTGGGCATCGGATCTTTTTCCGGAAATGGCCTCGCGTGTCGATGACATGTGCTTTCTGCATTCGATGCACACCCAAGGCGTTGCGCACGGTCCAGCCACGCTGTTTCTGCACTGTGGCGCGACAAATTCGATTCGGCCTTCAATGGGTTCGTGGATCACGTACGGGCTTGGCAGCGAGAACGAGAATTTGCCCGGATTCGTGTCGATTAGCCCGTCGGCTGGTAACGGCGGACCGCGAAATTACGGCAACGCATTCCTTCCGGCCGTTCATCAAGGGACAGCGATTGGCCGCGCGGGACGTCCGGCCAAAGACTCGACGATTCGCGATTTGACACATCCACAATTGTCGCGTGAGCGGCAAGGTCAGCAATTCGATTTGCTGCGTCAATTGAATGCCGAGCAGCGCCGCAAACGTTCCGGCGATTCGGAATTGGATGCGATCATTAACTCGTACGAATTGGCTTGGCGGATGCAGGGCGTCGCGCCCGAGATTCTGGACCTGTCACAGGAGACGCCCGACACACAGGCGATGTACGGCATTGGAGAGAAAACGACTGAAAACTTTGGTCGCCAGTGTTTGATGGCTCGCCGACTTTGTGAATCCGGTGTCCGCTACATCCAGGTGACCTACGGCGACAACGGCTCAAATCCCGCATGGGACCAGCATTCCAACATGCCCAAACACGGCGATCATGCGAAGGCCGTCGATCGTCCGATTGCCGCCCTTCTGAAAGACCTGAAACAACGCGGCCTGTTGGAAGACACGATTGTCTGGTGGGGTGGTGAATTCGGACGCACTCCCTACAGCCAAGGGTCGAACGGTCGCGACCACAATCCCGGCGGATTTACAACGTGGTTGGCCGGTGGTGGTGTGCGACCTGGTTTTGCGTTCGGTGCGACTGACGAGTTTGGTCATGCGGCGGTTGAAAACAAGGTCCATATGCACGACTTGCACGCAACGATTTTGCATTTGCTTGGTCTGAATCACGAGCAGTTGACATATCGTTACGCTGGCCGCGATTTTCGTCTGACCGACGTTCACGGCAAGGTGGTCAAAGAGATCATGACGTAGTCGGCGATTTGAGGCGATTTGCACAGACCCCTCAACAAGATCAGCATTTGGACTTGCCGTCAGATCATCGCTGATTGTCTGGTGTTTCCACGGAATGTCTCTGACATGCGAATGACCGTTTTACTTTTTGTCTTGCTGGTCATGGATTCCGGAACGGATACGCGCGCCGCAGATGGGGATTTTGCCCGCGACATTCGGCCACTTCTGTCCGACGCCTGCTACAACTGCCACGGCCCCGACGCGAAGGCTCGCGAGGGAGACATCCGACTGGACGACCGGAAGGCCGCCCAAGACTCCAAGGTGCTGACGTCCGGCGAGATGCTGCGGCGACTGACAAGCAACGACCCGGATGTTCGGATGCCACCGCCAGACTCCACACGCATGTTGCGTCCGGCGGACCGTGCCAAACTCGTGCAGTGGCTCAAGGCGGGTGCAGCATGGCCGGAAGATGACCGCCATTGGGCATTCGTGCCTCCGCAACGACCAACAATTCCGGAAGTCCAACAGCGGAAATGGCTGCGAAACGGCATCGATCATTTCGTACTGTCGCGATTGGAACGAGCCGGGCGATCTCCATCGCCCGAGGCGGACCGCGTCGCGTTGTTACGGCGCGTCACTTTCGATCTGACTGGGCTTCCACCAACGTTGGGCGAACTGGATGTCTTCCTGGCGGACAGCTCACCCAATGCCTACGAGAATGCTGTGGACCGCTTGTTGAACTTGCCGGCTTACGGCGAGCATATGGCGTTGGATTGGATGGAAGCCTCCCGCTATGCCGACACCGATGGGTACCAGAATGACCGCTTGCGATATATGTGGGTCTGGCGCGACTGGTTGATCCGGTCGCTGAATGACAACAAAAGTTTCGACCGATTTGTGATTGAGCAGATGGCGGGAGATCTGTTGCCGGACCGCAATTTTCACACGCAAGTGGCGACCGGCTTCAATCGCAACCACCGCATCAATTCCGAGGGCGGTTCCATTCCGGACGAATGGATTGTCGAGTACGTTGCCGACCGCGTGGAAACGATGGGCACGATGTTTCTCGGCCTCACAATGACATGCTCCCGGTGTCACGACCACAAGTATGATCCCATCGAGCAAAAAGATTTCTATCGGCTGTTCGCCTTTTTTAACAACATTGCCGAAGCCGGCCTCGGCCCGAACAACGGCAACAGCCCGCCTTTCATCAAGGTGCCGAAGAGTTGGCCGGATTTGTCTGCGGGCGAAACAAAGTTTGTCGTTCCCGATCCGCCTCGAATCAAGATCCAACAAGTCTCTGTACCGCGTCCGCAGTCGGGCGGAACCGACACGGTGATGGTGCTTCACGAACTTCAAAAGCCGCGCGACACCTATCTGCTGCAGCGCGGTCAGTACGACCGTCCGGAGAAGTCTGAATTGCTTCGACCGGCGACGCCGCCGGTGTTGGGAGCATGGGATGAGAACTGGCCGCGTAATCGCCTGGGGCTTGCCCGATGGCTGACGAGCCCCACGCATCCGTTGACCGCTCGCGTGACCATCAATCGAATTTGGCAGCACTACTTTGGAATGGGGTTGGTGAAGACGAGCGAGAATTTCGGCGTGCAAGGTGAGTTGCCGAGCCACCCGGCGCTTCTCGATTGGCTGGCGACGGAATTCATTCGCAGTGGCTGGAACGTCAAGGCGATGCATCGACTGATCGTCACCAGCGCCACGTACCGTCAGTCTTCGGTCGCCCCGCCAGTCACCCCCGAGAGCGACGTCGAAAACCGTCTGCTTGGTCGTGGCCCACGGAAGCGTCTTTCGCCCTACGAGATTCGCGATGCGTCTCTACTCACTGCCGGTCTGCTCGTCGGTCGAATGGGGGGACCGTCGGTGAAACCCTACATGCCGCCCGGTATCTGGCGAAGCATTTCCAATGCCAGATACAAACAGGACAAAGGCGACAAGTTATATCGCCGCAGCCTTTACACCTACTGGCGACGCACGGTGCCGCCCCCTTCGATGATGATCTTCAACGCCGCAGCACGCGAAACCTGTATCGTGCGGACCGACCAGACCACGACTCCGCTCCAGGCGTTAACGTTGATGAATAACGTCGCCTTTGTTGAGGCAGCACGGATGCTGGCAGAGCGCATGATGAAACAGGAAGGAAGTCTGTCACCTCGCAGCCGCGTCGCGTGGGGATTCCGATTGGTGACCAGTCGCGAGCCGAATGCGGGGGAATTGGATTTGCTGCTTTCGGATCTGTCCGCGTATCAACAGGAATTTCGGCGGCAGTCAAAGAAAGCCCGGGCGCTGCTGGCGATTGGTGAAATGGAATGTGATCCCACTCTGAACACGATCGACCTGGCCGCCTATGCCTTGGTGGCCAACACACTATTGAATCTCGACGAATCGATTACGCAGAATTGACATGGACACATTGAACGAATTCCGGTCGAGGCAAACCCGCCGTGCTTTTCTCGGGCGAAGCACACTTGGCTTGGGCGCAATCGCGTTAAGCTCGTTGGCACACGCCGACGAAAGGCCGAGAAACGCCATCGGCGGCCTGACCGGCCTGCCGCACTTTGCCCCCAAAGCCAAACGCGTCATCTACCTCTTCCAGTCGGGTGGCCCGGCGCAGATGGACCTGTTCGATTACAAGCCGCATCTCGCCGAACGCTTCGGTGAAGAGGTTCCCAAGTCGGTCTATCCGGATGAACGCAAGACGACGATGACGTCGGGCCAGAAATCTTTTCCGGTTGCCCCCAGCACGATGAAGTTTGCACGGCATGGCCAGTCGGGCATCTGGCTGAGCGAACCACAAAGGCATCTGGCCGAAATGATTGACGACGTGTGCGTGATTAAGAGCATGCACACCGAGGCAATTAACCATGATCCCGCTGCGACTCTGTTTCAAACCGGGTCGGTCATTGCCGGGCGACCGAGCATGGGTTCCTGGGTGGGCTACGGACTCGGCAGCGAAAACGCAAACTTGCCCGCCTTCGTGGCGTTGACATCCAATGGCACGGCTAAGGCCGGCCAACCGTTGTACGACCGTCTTTGGGGAGCCGGCTTCCTGCCGGGACGATTTCAGGGCGTGAAGTTTCGCGGCCAAGGCGATCCAATTCTTGACCTGTACAACCCCGCCGGAGTCACGCGCGAACAACGCCGCCGCATGCTCGATTCACTCAGCCGACTGAACAACCAGCAGTCCGATCGCTTCAACGATCCCGCCATCGCCACGCGGATCGCGCAGTACGAATTGGCATTTCGCATGCAGATGAGTGTACCGGAGTTGATCGACGTTCAGAACGAGTCCAAGAGCGTTCTGAACATGTACGGACCGCAAGCCGGACAGGTTGGCACATACGCTTACAATTGCTTGTTGGCCCGCCGCCTGGCCGAGCGCGGCGTGCGTTTTATTCAACTCTATCATCGCGGCTGGGACGCCCACGGCAACACGCCGAAGCAGATTTCCGCCCAATGCCGTGACACCGATCAGCCAACAGCGGCACTACTGCGCGACCTCAAACAACGCGGCATGCTCGACGACACGCTCGTGGTGTGGGGCGGTGAATTCGGCCGCACGATTTATTGTCAGGGTAAGCTGACAAACAAAATCTACGGCCGCGATCATCACCCCAACTGCTTTTCCTACTGGATGGCAGGTGGCGGTGTCCGGGGAGGCATGACGTACGGCGAGACGGACGACTACAGTGTGAACGTCACCGAGAACCCCGTCCACGTGCACGATCTGCAGGCAACCATCATGCATCAGTTGGGGATTGACCACGAGCGATTGACCTACCGCTATCAAGGCCGCGATTATCGCCTCAGCGACGTGCACGGCGAGGTGGTGAAGGACATCTTGATCTGACGGGTGATGCGAGACTGCACTGGCTTCATTCTCGCACACTGGCTTCATTCCCGCACCCTGGCTTCATTCTCGCACAAAGCCAGGGGCGATCACGATCCGCTCGGGCATTGGGCCGGCGTAAACCCAGATCATGTCCATCTGGTCCGAAGAATCATTGATGAAATAGTGGACACGGCCGCGAGGGATCATGGCCGTTGCGCAGTTGCTGAGCGAGTATTGACGGCCTTCAACCAGACAGCTTGCATTGCCACGGATGATGCAGATCGACTCGTCGAAATCGTGCAGGTGGTCCGGCAGTCGGCCGCCGGGATCAAAGCGTGCAAACCCGCCGCTCATCTCGATGCCGGGCATCAGAGAGGCGTTGAAATAATCGATGAACTCGGCTCCCGGGCCAATGCCCTGCAAGCGGTCGGCCTGGGAGAATCGTGTGACTCGCTCAAACCCGGGCGTGCCATTGGAATCAGTCGGCATGTCCGCGCGGTCGAATGTGCGTGCGACCGGCTCACGTTCGGGAACGCTCATTGCCAGCGAGACATGTAGACGACACTCGTTGCCGGGGTCAGGATTGCGGGCCTGGTGAGGGAGCCAGCGTGGAATCGTGATGTTATCCAGCGGCCCCAGGCGATAGGTTCGCCCTTCCACGGAAATCTCAACTTCGCCTTCGAGTGCCGTGATCGATTCGCCACAGGGATGGGTGTGATAATTGAGCAACGCCTCGGGCTGCATTGTCACTATGCCCGTCGTCAGGCCGCGTGCCGTGTTGAAATTGCCGACCAGAGCTTCCATCACGACACCGGGCTCCAGTTCCACGGCTTGACCTGCGTCGAGACTGGTGATGACTTCATCCCGATCGGGCGTTGTGCCATCCGGCGGTTGAGCAAGCGGCAGATGGACGGATCGGCCATCCGCAGGATCAAGGCTTGGCGCTGGCATTCGATCGCAATCGACGGCTTGAAGCGCCTGGTGAATCGATCGCAGCAACAGACCGTTGTCCGCGCCCACACCAAGCATTCGAAAGCCCTGATCGCGTCGCTCGACGAGGTTGTCGATACTGGTCGTTATCAAACCACACTGTTTGCCTGCCGCACGGATTGAGTCCTTCAATTGCAGGATTTGCTCGGCGACCCCCGGTCCTTCCCATTGGCCACGGTAGCCGGCCGTTGCCGAGAAGTCAGCTGGGCCGAAAAAGAACACGTCGGTGCCATCAAGCTCGCACATCGCCGGAACGTTGGGGATCGCCGCGACGCTTTCAATCAACGGGACCACCAGCACATGCTCATTCGCCTCGGCCGTATGTTCGACAAGACATTGTCCCCATGCGGTTGCCCGTTCGCCTCCGATGCCGCGTCGTCCTTCGGTCGGATAGCGGCAGTCGCGAATGGCCTCTTCAAGTTGCTCGGCGGTTTCGACCCAGGGAATCACCACTCCGTCGGCTCCGATGTCGAGCGCTCGCTTGGTGAGCGACGTGCTGCGTTCGGCCAGTCGGACCAGCACCACGGTGTCGCTTCGCAGACCAGCGCGGATGTGCTCGTTAATTTCCTTCCAGTCGAGATACCCATGCTCGGCATCAATCACCACCCAGTCCATGCCCAGGGCGACGGCCATCTCTGTGATGCTTGCCGATTCCAGTGTGACCCAAAGCCCATAGACGGGCTCCTGATTCGCGAGTTTGTTTCGAAATCGTTTGAGTGCTTGAGTTTTCATTGGTTCAACAAGCCTGTTCGGAGTTAGTGGGGTGACATAACGCAACGGCATGAGAGGTGGGATACATGCCGGTGTTGATGCCGGACCGTGACACCGAACACACCGGACCGATCGAATGCGCTTTGGTGTAGCAAATACCTTCCGCGGCGAGACCGTCGAACACCGGGGTGCGGGCATACTTGTTGCCATAGCAGCCCATCATCGGCGTGATGTCTTCCAGCGAAATCCAGAGGATGTTCGGCCGGTCCGGTTGCACGGCTCCGTGTGTCGTTGCTGCAGACAGCAACGAGAACGCGACCAGCATGCCTGCCATAATCACTCGATTCATGTGTTTTCAACTCTCATTCGACAGGCAGCAATTGCAGGGCGTCGAGGATCACAAAGCCGTTGGTGTCTGCGTTCGTGACTTGGATTACGGTTTCCACATCCGCCTGCAGATCGACGGCGCCGACAGGGCGGAAATGCCTGCTGGCGGGAAGCGGCCTGGTTTGATCAACCACGAACGATTTCTTGTAAGCCCCGGAAGAAACGATCACGGGGACATTCTGCGCCCGGCTTGGATGAGCCGAGTAAGCCATGAGCAATTGATATCGGCCGGACTTGGTCGCCTTGAATCGAAAGGTCGCGGTCGCTTTGCCGTCGCCTTTTGCTTTGGAATCTTTCTCGCCACTGTAGACGTACCCGTCATCAATGTGTGGCTTGAAAGTCGTCGAGCGAGACCAGTCGCCGGCTAGCTTTGCTTTGGCATCGTCGAGCACGATTCCCGGCAGTGTCTTTGAGGCGATGGAACCCGTTGGCGACGACGTTTCGGAGACGTCCGGCAATTCGAGAACCTGGCCTTGCGCCAGCAATCGCTTGCGGAGTTGCGAATACGGCAGCTCCTGCACGGCGACGTCATGATTGGCCGCCAATGCTGCGGCGATGCCCGCGCTTTGGCCGATGATCATCCACGTACCTTCGATTCGCAGCGACGAGATGCCCACATGCGTGCACGACAGCGCGACCGGCACAAGCAGGTTGTCGCACTGCTCAGACCTGGGCAGGATCGAGCGGTATGGCACATGGTAAGCGTAGCCCTGCTTGGGATTCTTTCGCCTCACAGGAAAGATCGTTCCTTCGTTGATGACGCCGCCGCCTGGGAGCGCGACGCGCCGGCAGTCATGCGAGTCGATCGGGAACGACGAGATTGCGATCGGGTCTTCCTTCTCCGGCTCTTCGAGGATGTCTTTCTGGCTGATGACATACAGGCCCTTCATGCGCCGCGATTCGCGGACGTAAAGCGCTGGCGAAAAGTGGTCGTAGCTTGCGAACTCGTCTTTGCACAGGCCGAGCCTGGCGTAGCGGTTCCGCGTCTTCTCTGGCACGGTCGGGTCGGTAGTCAGGAAGTGAAAGAACTCGAGCGTGTACTGCTTGTGTGCTTCCCAGATATTCTTCCGCCCCGCTTCATCGGCCGAATGCCAATCGTTACCCCCGCCGACCAGGCCCAGCGAGAACTGCCCGCCGATGGAGTTGTTGCCGTCGAGCTTGTCGCCGGGCAGGGGGTAGAGGTCAAAGCCGATACGGTTTTCTCCCGCCTTCAGGGCGCGGCGGACGATCTCGAATCCGGCCGGGTCGTAGTTGGCCGGTTTGGGCATCGGCACGCGGTTGTCCGGGTCCGTGGTTAGGCACAGCCGGAAGCTGTAGGTCATCACGTTCCTGTCGCCCGATTCCTTGTCGCCGGCGTTGTCGGTTGTGACCAACGGCAACAGTTGACCTTCATCGTCAAAACCGTTGATATTCATCTTCTGCTTTGGGTATTGCTTGCCGGCCAGTGACTCTCCGTACTCCGCGCGCCCCTCGCGCCCGAGCGTCCAGTCAACTCCCGCGACCGCCATCAGATCGCCTTCGTATGTTCCGTCAACAAACACTTTGGCGGTGAACGTGCCGTCCTTCGTGACCAGCGATGTGATCCGGGGGCCGTTTTTTGTGACCGATTTGAGATAGCGTTCGGTCAACACCGTGACCCCGGCTTCGTCGAGCATCTGCATCGTCACTCGCATCGCGACATGAGCCTCGAAGGTCCATCGCGACTGGTCTTTCTTCGCCGGATTGTATGGTGCTTCGACGCCCCGATCGGTGTAGTCCTTCACCACGCGCGTGTGCCACTCATCAAACAGCCCCATCACCGTACTGCGGACCATCTGGTTCGAGTCACAGTGGCTTAGTCCGCCGGTATTCATCGCACCGACATGGTCTGTCGGCTCCAGCAGAATAACCGATGCGCCTTCGCGAGCGGCCGCGATCGCGGCACAAAAGCCGCCCGGGGTCGAACCGTAGATAATGACATCCGCTTTGGTGGCAGCCCGGTCGGCGATTTGTTGAGCTTTGAGTGTCGTGTTGAAAACCAGCAGGAGGCCGATCAGGGGGACGAGTTGTTGTTTCGTCATTTTGAATCGTTCTTGTTAATCGAATGCACTTGCTTCAGATGGAACCAATCGCCCTACGTGAGAATCTCCGTGACAACATTCCCCGCAACATCGGTCAGGCGGAACGGGCGACCGTGGTGCTTGAAAGTCAATCGTTCGTGGTCGAGGCCCATCAGGTGCAGCATCGTGGCGTGCAGGTCGTTGAAGTGGACCTGGCCTTCAATGCCGTAGTAGCCGAAGTCGTCGGTCACTCCGTGTGTGATTCCGCCTTTCACACCGCCGCCAGCCATCCACATGGTGAAGCCGTGGTGATTGTGCTCGCGGCCGGGGGTACTTTTGTTGCCGTTAAGAATCTGTGTGTGTGGAGTCCGCCCGAATTCGCCCCCCCAGAGAACGAGTGTGTCGTCGAGCAGGCCTCGTCTCTTCAGATCGGACAGCAACCCCGCCACCGGCTTGTCGGAAACAGAGCATTCCTTTCTGAGACCATCGGCAATGTTGCCGTGGTGATCCCAACCGCCAAGTGAGACCTGCACGAACCGCACGCCCGCCTCGGCGAATCGGCGCGCTAACAAACATTGGCGGCCGAACGCGTCGGTCGGTTTCTCACCGATGCCGTAAAGGTCGAGCGTCTCTTTCGACTCCTCGGCCAAGTTGACCAATCGCGGAGTTTCAGTCTGCATCCGGAAAGCAAGTTCAAAGGACTCGATAACGCCTTCCATCTGCTGATCCGTCTCAAGGCGCTCTAGTTGCCGACGGTTCATCGTCTGAATCAGGTCGATGCGCCGGCGCTGGATTGCCCTGGGCAGTTGCGAGTCGGTCAAATGGCGGATCGGAGCCTTGTCCGGTGAAGATCCGACATGCTGGATGGCGGTTCCCTGGTGAATGGCCGGCAGGAAAGCGCTGCTGAAGTTGCGTTCGCCTTCCTGGGGGAGAATTGTGATGTAGGAAGGCAATTGCTGATTCTCCGTACCCAAACCGTACGAAAGCCAGGAGCCCATCGACGGAACGGCATCGAAGAGATTGCCCGTGTGAAGTTGCCGGATCGCCACCGGATGGTTGGGGCTATCGGCCTGCACCGCTCGCAAAATACAAAGGTCGTCGGCGTGCCGGGCGGTATGTGGCAACAGGTCGCTCATATGGAGGCCGCATTCCCCCTGGTGCTTGAAACCGGAGACCGGTCCCAACAGTCGCGTGTTATCAAGACCGACGGTTGCTTCGTTTTTCGGAAGCTCGTAGGGCAGTTTCTGACCCGATCCCTTCGCAAGTTGGGGCTTATGGTCGAAGAGATCCATCTGCGACGGACCGCCGGCCATGAAGAGGAAGATGATGCGTTTGGCTTTGGGGGGGAAGTGGGGCTGCTTGACGGCCAGAGGTGATGCTTTTTTGCTCCGACCGCCTGTTCCGGCAGTGGCTTGCTGTTGAAGAATGGCGTTCAGCGCGAGCGAACCAAATCCGCAACTCGTGGCACGAAGAAAGTCTCGACGCGACGGGGTTGTTGATGGCGTAAGATCTGGCATCGTTGTCATAACGGTTTCTCGTAGTGGTGGC
>CAUZOL010000162.1:0-14356 GCA_963581435.1 Planctomycetota bacterium | reverse complement strand
ACGCTCGTCGTCGAAGGACGTTCCTTCCAAGACGGAATTCTGCAGGAACTCGCCGCTTAGAAACATTTTCATAACACAACAATTGACAATAGCTCACCAACCCATTCATGCCAATTTCTGTTCGCGTGCTTAGCGCGTAGTATCCTATGCAGTACGCAGCCACAACGACCAGTGGCGTAGCCGTCACACTCCACCGGACGATTGCTCGGTAATTGGAGCGGGGTAAGACTTGAGTCTCACTTTCACTGTCCGGATCGATCATTGCTAACGTTCCAGGTCTCTGGCTTCAGTATCTGAAAACATCGGCGCAGGAAGTAACAAGAAAGGTCAAACCGACAACACCGCAGTTACTTCTTCCGCAGATGTCGATCCGCGAAGTTGAGGTATTGCCCCCAGTCGAAATCGGTCACGTCGTGCTTGCCGGACCGCATGTGGTAGCCGATTCGCCCTTGCACCGGTTCGTTGACGGCGGGCATTGTTTTTGCGGGTAACCCTTCGGTTCCCAGCAGCCGGTAAACCGGATCAGCCCCCTTGGCCGAAAGAAACTCGCCATGCGGGTCGGCCCAGCGGTCTCCCTCGGCACTCGCCACATAAACGGGGCGGGGTGCCATTAACGAAATCAGCATGTGCTGGTCGAACGGCAATTCCGATTCTTTGCCGTTGTAGCGTTTGAAGTTTCCGCAGAACCAGTGCGGAAACGACGTGTTGATTCGCTTGACGGTCTCGCCGAATGCGCGACGGCTGAGGGCCGCGCCGCCGCAACCGGAATCGTTTGAGATGACCATCGCGAATCGTTCATCGCTGGCACCGGCCCACAGCGAGGTTTTTCCCAACCGCGAATGTCCCATCACCGCCACGCGTTTGGGGTCGATGCCGGTCGTCGCTGTCGGAGTTGTCTCCAGGTAGTCCAGCACGCGGCTTAGTCCCCACGCCCAAGCAGCAATCGATCCCCATTCGTTCGGTTTGGGCTGTCCGAAGTGACTGTAGACGCCGTTGCGAAACCCGTCGTCAAAGTCGGGATCGATGTGGCCGTAGTACAGTGTGATCAAGCCGTAGCCGCGATCGATGATTTTCTCGACGGCCCAGCGGCTGGCTTTCTTGCCGCGTTGGCTGTCGTCGGCCTTGTTGTCCTTCGCGCCGCGCACCCAGCCCTTGGGCAACTCGACACGGGAGTCGGCCAACACCGTGTGATTTCCTTCAAAGTTACATCCCAGAAACACCGGAACCGGCTGCTTTGATTTCGTCGGCACGAAAATCAGCAATTGCACATCCGCGCCGGGCAGGTGCAGCACCGGTTGCGTCATCTTCGCCTTCCCACCCAAGACGAGATGCTCAGCAGCGCTGGGGGAAACTCGCAACTTCGACGCATCGAATTTTGGAGCCCTGCCAAACATCTGCTGTTGAAACAGGCTGAGAATCTCCTGCCGCCGCTTCGTCCAATCGGCCGAAGTCTTCACCCCTTTCAGCGGATCTGGCAGTGTGTATTGGGGGACCTTGCTTTCGTCGTAGTTGAATTCGGCCGGTTGCGCGGAGGCCTCTCGTGAGACGGCAAGAGAGAGAATGGCCAGAATCAGGACGAGCTGAAAACGGTTTTTCATGGCGGTTTTCTCGGCTGGGACAGCATGGATGTAACACAGTTTCATGCTAACCGCTCGCGGCGACAGCTTCAATCCGTCAGCTGAGGATCGATATTCGGGGCAAGTCTGATCGTATTTCCTTGACGCCTTCCGGCTGCCCTGTTTACGATGGACTAAGTGCTGCAGGATGTGGCGGTGTGATGCGGTGGTGCTTCCGCCGTGATTCGACGCGGACTCTGAACAGAGGGCGATACAATGAACACCACACGGACGAAGTGCTTGCTTTGCAGCGTAGGATTGCTCGCTGGAATGATGGCAATACCGACGGCGGAAGCGGCCAGTCACGCAGTGCCGGTCAGGACGTTGACGCATCGTGTCGTTGACAATCAACCTGCAGCAGTGCAGACCGTCGGCTACCGGATTGGCGGTCGCTCGCGATACGGTTACGGTTACCGCTCCCGCAGTGGTCTCTCCATCAGCATCGGATACCGCCCTCGGTACTACGGCTACCGGTCGTACAGTTCCTATTACCGAGCGCCGTATTACGGCTACTCGAACTATCGACCGCAGTATTCCAGTCGCTCGTATTATCGCGCGCCCTACTACGGTTACTCGTATTATCGGCCGCGGTACTCCAGTTACTCTTACTACCGTCCGGTGTACTATGGCAGCAGTCATTACGGCGGTAGCCATTACTACGGACGCACGGTTCCGTATGTCGTGCCGACCTACGGCGGCATTCGGTATCACGGGTCGTATGGGTACGGATCCGCCTGCTGCAATTGAGCGGCGAGCCGAAAGAGACGAAGCGCCAATCGGCGCAGCGAGCGGCCGGCTTTATGCCGGTCGGCATGCGTTGTGTTGGTCAATACCATCAGCGGGCTTACACCCGCCGCTCGCCTTCACGGTGAAATTCAGCCGTTGCGCAGCAAGATACCAACGAGTAGGTCGTACGCCGCGTGACAGCCGACGGTAATGCCGAAGCCGCGCACCACAAACAGAGCGGCGAAGAACGCGCCGGCGAGTGCGCGAAACGTGAACGTGAACAGCACCAGCGTATCTGCCGAAGGTCCGACGTAGTGTGCCAGCGAGAACACCAGACTGGTGGCGAGAATGGACAGCCCGGCCGACCACTTCGGCTCCAGCCGCAGCAGCCGAAATAATCCGAAGCAAATCGGCAGCAGGCAGAGCCGGAACATGAATTCTTCGTAGACGCCCGCGCCGAGAAACGTGATGGCTCGCAGCACATCGGTTTGGGCCGGAACCGACAGGCTGGCGGCCGCTTCGGCGTGTCGAAACAGGTAGTCGGTCAACTGGCCGAAAATGACCAGGACGAAAGCGAAGATCAGGCTTTCAGCAAGCATTCCGGCCAACGTCTCAATCGGCAGTCTCCACGGATATCGGCCGACGATGTGCCACGCCAGCAGCCCTGCCAGGACGAGTCCCGGCAGCAACAACGCATAGTCGAGGCCGATGAGCCGCAGCCAGTCGCGCATCCAGAAGTCGGCCCCATTGCGGATTGCGTTGGCGTCGTCGTCGCCGACCATCAGCACACCTATCTCGTAGGCGGCCAACAGTGGAAACAGGAAAACCATAGACAACAGCGGCTGCCGCGTTTGATTCCAGTACTCCTCGGAATGTCGCCCGAGCGGTGAAAGTGTGTCGGTTGTCATCGCTGGGCCGCCGTCCCTTTGTGTGCCATTGCCTCGTGTCGCTTCTCATTTCTCAGCTGATGGGTGCCACTGGTGTGTCGCCAGTGTCCCACGCGATGCACTGGCGAGACGCCAGTGGCACCCAAGTCGTCAATCGAGATTTGGCGCGGCATCAGGATGATCGACGAGAGTGCGCCGCCGGTGTTTAGGCGATGGCGTTGGAGCAGATCCCTGCAAGTTTTCGTCCGCATCCGACGCGCCCCGCCGGCTGGTCGAAGTGTTGACAGCTTCATCACGGCGAAACCGTTTTCCGCCGAATCGGCTCAACTTGAAAAATCGGCCAGCGGTGCGAGTTTTTACATCGGAAAGGCCAAGTCGCTGCAGGAAGGCAGTAGCCAGCGGTTGATCGAGTTCGCCCTGCTCGGCTTCGAGCAGCAGACGACCAGCGACCGTTGTGTAGAGCGAGTCGCGTGCAGACTCTCCGCCTGCGATCGAACTGCGCAACGATTCATCTTGCATCAATTCGACAAAGCGAACTGCGATTGCCAGAAATCTTGACGGTGCCGCCAAGCGATCAGAACGTTCGCCGTGCGGATAGCCGATGCCGTCGCAGCGCTCGTGATGTTGTGCGATGAGGGATGGCAGATCGACGGCGTAATCGGTCAACGCAGCCGACACCGCTGCACCGATGGAAGGATGCTGCCGATACGCGGAGGAATCATCGATCGCCAACTGGTTGGCCGACAGGTTGTATTGTCGTTCCAACATCAGCAAGCCGATGTCCTGAAGTAACGCGGCGACAACGAGCAACTCCGTCCGGTCGTTCCAGCAGAACATCTCCGGGGCGGCAAATCCCAGCAGACGGGCGGTTTGTATTCCCATCCCGTAAACCGCTGGTTCCGACATCGAATCGATGGGTGTCAGTTGGCTTTCAATCATCAAGCCGGGATCGGGCAACAACTCGGCAAGCGAAATGTGTTGCACATCGAGCCGAATTCGATGTGCGAGGTTTTGTAGTTGTGCCGGCGCGACGTGGGTCTGATACAGCAATTCCCGAACGGTCTGATGCAGGTCGCTGGCGTAGGCGTTGCAGGCATCGATTTGTAGCTGCCTCGACTCAAGTGCTGCCAGGTTCGTGCCGAATCGTTCGTTGAGTTCGCCGATGATGGCCGGTGTTACGAGGTGGGCGGACTTGTCGTTGATGCGGTTCAATTCGCCGGCAATCAGTCGCGCGATTGCCGTACTCGAACTTGCTAACTCTGCCAGTCGAGGAGAGTCTTCGGTCAACCGTTCGTCGCGGAGCAGTTGGCGCGATTCATCTACGAGCTGCGCGAACTCCGCTTGCAGGGTGGCATACTCGGCCTCACGAATCTCCCGCTGTACTTTTGCAACGGGATGGCGGAGGCGATGGAGACGGGCAGTCAACTCTGCAACCGACTCCGGCTGCTGGGCCGATTCTGTGTTGGTTTGGGAATTGACCGGGCGTTGCACCGTTCCACCTCCTGTGGTCGATAAACTCGTCGGGGAGTCTCTCTTGAGTCATTAAGTGAGGGGTGCCAAGTTCGGAGTTGACACATTGATATAGTTATCGGCCGACTCCGTCACCGCGATTGACTGGAAGCCGCTCGATACTGCAACCGGGCCACGACCCGTTTCGATCTTGATTGACTTCCTGCGGGATTCGATCAAGTGGAGTCGACTTGGAGATCCGGCTCAATTCCGACTGGAGCGTTGGCCGATGGGAATCCATAACTTGTCCTGTCGGTTGCGGCTGCGTAGAATCGATGTGAAGAAAACGGTGTCAGTCGGGATGCAGTACAACCGTTACAATAGTCCCAACCGTTACAGTTTGACGACCCGTTTTAGTTGGATGGCAGCGGCCGGCTGCACCCGCTGGCCAGCACACGAGTGGAAACATGCAAATAAACTTCAACAACAACCCCGTAATCGCGCTGTGTGCGCGGATGGTTCCAGCAGGAACTACAGACGGCGTTGGCGATTGTTGTCGCTGTACCAGCCCGGCATAGCCGGGCCTGTGTGTGCATGTGTTTTGCGGTTCCGTTTTGTTGGGTTTCCAACAAGACGTTGAAAGCCGCCCCATATTCCGCTCATGCTTCTCCCACAACGGGAGGGGACGAAAGACAAGTTTCATGGCCACCGATTTTCGACGCAAAGAAGAACTTCCCGATTTGACCGACGAGATTGTCGCGTCCTACCAGGACATCGGCAGTATCAATCACCTGGGGCATTGCCCACTGCCAAGTACCGAGGCAGTGATTGAGATCGCTCAGGATTTGAAAGAGGTGATTTTCCCCGGTTACCGCCGTCGGCAGAATTTGCACATGGGGAATGTGACATTCTATGTCGGCGACTTGATCGACAGCCTGCACGACCGGCTGACACAGCAGTTTGCGCGTGCGCTGCGGCACGCCAACGATCTCCAAAGCGAGCGCGAATGCAGCAGCGAGTCGTTAATCGATTACGAACGGGATGGGCAACAAAAAGCGATTGCGTTTCTGCAGACGTTGCCTCGCGTTCGTCGCGTGCTTGCAAGCGACGTGCAAGCTGCGTTCGATGGTGATCCGGCGGCCGACAATCTCGACGAGATCATTTTCTGCTATCCCGGCCTCGAAGCGGTCACCGTCTACCGGCTGGCGCACGAGTTGTACCGGCTCGACGTGCCGTTGATTCCGCGGATGTTGACCGAATGGGCACACAGCCGGACGGGTATCGACATTCATCCGGGAGCAAAGATTTCACCCTCGTTCTTCATCGATCACGGTACCGGTGTGGTGATCGGCGAGACGTGCGAGATTGCGGCGGGTGTGAAACTGTATCAGGGGGTGACGCTCGGTGCGTTGAGCTTCCCCAAAGACGATGACGGCAACATCATACGAGATCGAAAACGGCATCCGACGATCGAAGAAAACGTTGTGATTTACGCCAACGCAACCGTACTCGGCGGCCAAACGGTCATCGGTGCCGGTTCGGTCATCGGTGCCAGCGTTTCGCTGAACAAGAGCGTGCCGCCCAATACGGTCGTAACGATCGACAAGCCGTCACTGCGATTTCGTGAAGCGTCTTGAGGCGTCCGCCTACGGTTAGGCTCACATCTTTAAAACCTTGCCCGGGTTCATGATGTTCAACGGGTCGAGTGCCGTCTTGATGGCCCGCATGACGTGAATCGCTTCGCCCTGCTCCCGTTCGAGTTCGTTCAGTTTGCCGATGCCGATGCCATGCTCGCCGGTGCAGGTGCCTCCCGCTTCGAGTGCATCGGCGGTGATTTTCCGGCTGAGTTGCTGGACTTCGGCCAATTCCTCCGGGCTGTCGGGATCGATGGAGAAGACAACGTGAAAGTTGCCGTCTCCGACATGTCCGAACAGCGGGGCGGGAATCTTTGTCGAACGGAGATGTTCTTTCGCCTGGTTGATACAGTGTGCCAACTGCGAGACCGGCACGCAGACGTCGGTCACATATCCCACCCCGCCTTCCCGTAGTGCGAGTGAGGCATAATAAGCGTCGTGCCGCGCCTGCCATAAGCGGTCGCGGTCTTCCTCGGCCGTTGCCCATTGAAACTCGCCGCCGCGGTGCTGGCCGACGATCTCGCCGACCGCTTCCGCCTGTTCGACGACGCCTGTCGGCGAGCCGTGAAACTCGAAGAAGAGCGTTGGAGCGACGCGGTAATCGAGGTCCGAATAACGGTTCACTGCACCCATCTGCACGTCGTCCAACAATTCGATTCGCGCCATCGGGATGCCGGCCGCCATCACTTCGATGACGGCATCGACGGCCGGCTGAATGTCGGGGAAATCGCAGACCGCTGCCGAGACGGCCGCGGGACGATTTGTGAGCCGCAGCGTGACCCCTGTAATGATGCCCAGCGTTCCTTCCGATCCGACGAGCAGCCGTGTGAGGTCGTAGCCGGCCGATGATTTGCGGGCGCGACTGCCGGTGTGAATGATTCGGCCGTCGGCCATCACGGCGGTCAATCCCAGCACGTTGTCGCGCATGGTGCCGTAACGCACGGCCGCGCTGCCCGATGCACACGTTGCCGCCATGCCGCCCAGCGACGCATCGGCACCGGGATCGACGGGCAAATACAGGTTCGTCGAAGTGTCTCGCAGATGGTCGTTTAATTGAAACCGCTTGACACCCGCTTCAACAGTGACGTCACGGTCGTCGCGGCTGACGCGCAGAATTCGGTTCATGCGGCGAAGGTCGATGCAGACTCCGCCGTGAATCGCAACCACGCCCCCTTCCACCGCGGTGCCAGTGCCAAAGGGAATGATGGGACAACGATGCTCCGAACAGCAGCGGACAATCGCGGCGACTTCCTCGCTGCTTTCGGGAAATGCGACCGCATCGGGCCATTGCGCAGCGTGATGCGAAACGTCTTTCGCGTGTTCACGGCGAACATCGTCGGCGAGTTGGAGACGCTCGCCGAGCCGTTGCGTTAACGCGTCGAACAGAGGTTGGTGATCGTGGGGCATTGGATTGGTTGAGGCTCTGCATCGAAATCAAAATATGGGACTGAATCAACCGGCATGAAGCCGGCTGCTCGCCTTTTTAGGGCGAATCCAGCTTACCGGAATCTCCGCGCAATCGGAATCGCGGGGCACTTGCACAGGTTGCTTGTCACGCGCAACATCGTTGTGACGCAGCAGTAACCCGCTATCCGGGCCGGTATGCCAGACGCAACTTCGGATACAACCGTTCGGACCCGCGAATGCTGCAAATCGGTTGACCTGTGCGGCTTGTAACAGTTTGCCGTGTGTCGTTGGTCGCCGGTATTGCGGGTTCTTCCGGCAGTGCCAAGTTGGTTTGCCGCAAATTCCGTCGGCGCCCGTTTTTTTACTCAAGTTCTCCACTGTGCGTGATCTACTTTTGATGCGCCGACGGAACAACCGGACCGGATTTTTTCCTTTCCGATCATTCCGTTCGCAAACCGTTTGCAAGTTATTGCGCGAAGTCTGAATAATGAAAGTCTGAGCGACGTTTTGACTTCGCGGGCAAGGCGGCGGAAATTTCAAGAAAACCGCGTTTTTGGAGGGGACAAGTGATGAAGTTCTGGATGGCCGCCATTGCGGCTGTGATGACAATCGCCGGGGCAACAAATGCCGAAGCGGGCTCGTATTGTGGAGCGGCCAGTTATGCCGCATGTCCGCAAACGTGCTGTCAGCCCACGGCCTGTTACACCGCTTGTAAAGTCGAGCGGAGAACGTGCTACCGCACGGTGTACGACACGGTTTACGAACCGCAGCAGTATACGGTCAACAAGACGGTCTACGAGACCTCGTACGAAGATCGCGAGCGGACCTGTTACCGCACCGTCTACGAGACACAGCAGCGCGAAGAGCAATATACGGTTTGCCGTAAGGTCTTCGAGACGAATTATCGCGAGCAGAAGTATCAGGTGAAGAAGCCGGTTTGGGAAACCAGCTATCGCGATTGCAGCTACACGGTGCGCAAGCCGGTGTACGAAAATTGCGTACGCGAAGTGTCGTGCACGGTCATGCGTCCGGTGACGGAAACGATCCAACGCGAATGTCGCCGCACGGTGATGAAACGAGTTGTCGAAACCGTCAACCGGGAACGCTGCTACACGGTCATGCGACCCGTCACAACGTGCCGCACGGTACGTAAAGATTGCGGACATTGGGTGACGAAACGAAGTCAGATCCCCGGTCTGCCGCTGCCGGCACTTTGTTGGCAGCCGTGCGCAGGGCCGCGTTTGAATTTCGTTCGCACGCCGGGCATTCCGATTTGCCGCCGCGTGTGGTGTCCCAACATTGTCGAAACACAGGTACCGTGTACCACGTATCGCCCGGAAATCGTCCGGCAGCAATGTCCGGTGCAGGTTTGCCGATACGTACCCGAAACCATCGTCGAGATGATTCCGGTGAAGGTTTGCAAGATGGTGCCGGAAACGGTCGTCCGCAAAGTTCCGTATCGGACTTGCCGCTGGGTGAACGAGACGGTCGAGCGTCAGGTTCCGGTTCGCACTTGCCGCATGGTTTGTGAAGAACGTGTCTGCAAGATTCCGGTTCGTACCTGCCGTATTGTGCAGGAAACGAAAACCCGCTGTGTACCGCATTGTGTGGCAAAACAGGTTGCCTATACGGTGACCAACCGGGTTGCCCATTGTGTGCCGAAGCAGGTTTGCGAAACGCGGACGCGTTACGTTGCCAAGTGTGTGCCGCGTCAGGTGGCTTATGAAGTCTGCCGGATGGTGCCGGTCACCGTTTGTCCGCAGGGGTGCAACAGCGGTTGTGCTTCGGGCAATTGTGGCGTATCTCCATCGGGTCCGACCGATCATGAGTCTGCGAAGCCGGTTCCCGATCCGGAAGCAGCACCGAAGACCGATCCCGCCAAGCCTAAGTTAGATGCCTGACAAACGGCCGAGGTTGGATTAGCAGAAGTTTAGCGGGCGAGACGCGGTCGTCATCGAACATGACTGCGTTTCGCCCATTTTTTTTCGTGATACCAGCCCGCAGCGCAAGCAAGGTTTTCAGTGCCGACTGTGACCGAAGACCCTCGCTTGCGCTTCGGGTTGGTTGCGACCGAACCTGAAACTCCTTTGCGCCTCTCTTTTGCATAGTGGCCGAAGCGGGGCGGTTCGATTAGACTTGGGGTGTGGGGTTGTGTTCGCTCGACGGACCCCCGCTCAAAGAAAGACGTTTGAACGACAAGGTAAAACCGTGGCAACGACAGACAAGAAACAGGCGAAATCGCAGACAATTAACGGTGCCGATATTCTCATCGAAGCCGTTGTGAGGCAGGGAACGGAGATCATCTTCGCGTATCCCGGCGGTGCCAGTATGCCGCTGCATCAGGCTCTGCGCAGGAAAAGAGACGCCCTGCGGACGATTCTTCCGCGACATGAGCAGGGCGGCGGATTCGCGGCACAGGGCGTAGCACGAACAACCGGCCGCATTGGCGTCTGTATGGCGACAAGCGGACCGGGAGCAACCAATCTGGTGACAGCGTTGGCCGACGCCAAACTCGACAGCATTCCGCTGGTCGCAATCACCGGCCAGGTTCCGCATTCGGTCATTGGAACCGATGCCTTTCAGGAAACGCCGATCGTCGAAGTCTGCCGTGCGATCACCAAGCACCACTATCTCATCACCGAGCTGGCCGACGTGCCGCGGGTTGTGAAGGAAGCGTACTACATTGCGCAGACGGGACGTCCGGGTCCGGTGCTGATCGATGTTCCCAAAGACATTCAGCTGGCAACAATGGATGAGGAACCCGATTACGATCCGCCCATGCAACTGCCCGGATATCATCCCGAGGTGAGAAAAGCAGCGCCCGAGCAGGTGGGGCAAATCCTTGCTGCCGTGCGGCGATCGAAGCGGCCGGTCTTGTATGTCGGCGGTGGCTGCGTCAATTCTGAAGCGTCGAAAGAGCTTTACGATTTCGCGCTGAAGACGGGCATCCCCGTCACCACAACCATTATGGGCTTGGGCGTGTTTCCGGGCAACCATTCGCAGTCGCTCGACATGCTGGGCATGCACGGTTCCGCTTACGCCAACTATGCAGTTAACGAGTCCGATTTGCTGTTGGCGTTCGGCGTGCGGTTCGACGATCGCGTGACCGGCAAACTGGAAGAGTTCGCCAAGCACGGAAAAATCGTCCACGTCGAAATTGACCCGTCGGAGATTCACAAGAACAAAGAAGCACACCTGCCAATTGTGGCCGATGTGAAAGAGGTACTCGAAGCGCTCAATGCCGCGATTACCGACGACGACTTGCCCGATTTGACGGAATGGCAGGCACAAATTGCGAAGTGGAAGCAACAGTATCCATTTTCGTTTAACGATTCGGGCGATCAGATTCTGCCGCAATACGCAATTCAGGAACTTTGTCGACAAACGCAGGAACGCGAAACGTATGTTTCGGTGGGCGTCGGTCAGCATCAGATGTGGGCGGCCCAGTTCTACAAGTTTTCGCAGCCGCGACATTGGTTGAGCAGTTCCGGATTAGGAACGATGGGCTTTGGGTTGCCGGCCGCGATGGGAGTGCAGGCCGCACACCCGAATGCACTCTCCATCGACATCGACGGCGACGGTTCCATCCTGATGAACATCCAGGAGCTGGCAACACTGCGCTGCGAAGACCTGCCCGTGAAGATTCTGCTGCTGAACAACCAGCATCTGGGCATGGTGATGCAGTGGGAAGATCGTTTCATGCAGGGTCGCCGCGCTCACACGTTTTTGGGTCATATCGACGACCCCCGGTCGCTGGGTGGCGGCGACGGGACCGTGCCGGAAGAAACCTACCCGGATTTCGTTGCGATTGCGAACGGTTTCGGTGTTGCCAGCCGACAGGTGCGCTCCAAGGCCGAGTATCCCGAGGCGCTGGCGGAAATGCTCGCGCATGACGGTGCGTTCCTGCTCGACGTGCTTTGCCCGTACCAGGAACACGTGCTGCCGATGATTCCCACGGGAAAATCCGTGCGGGACATGATCATCAAGTGACGGCGTTCGATCTGGAAGGCGGCATAACACCCTTGAAAGAAAATCTATAACTGATTTCCTTTCAAGTGGTTACGCTCCAAATCTGTCAATCGGCTCGTTTTTCTTGTCCGCTATCTGAGTCGGCCCGTTATCCAACGGATAGAACGAGTTGGCGTTGCACTGCGATCACGGAAGCGCTATTCGCAAGGCAACGCAATCTCCCGCCGCCGCGGAACCGTTTCGGCCGGCCTGTCGGGATCGATATTCGTTGTTTGAAGGGCCACAGAAAGATGATCTGGCATTGGCGAGTTTCAGCGGGCCGATTGGAGCCTGCGAGTGCAGATTCCGACCGAGGTATCGTTTACGTCCATAAGGGAGATCAATTGCCGTTGCGGAAACAGCAAAACACGGGGCAGGCATCGACACGATCTTGCGGTTGTCGTGGCATCCTGCCGCCATCCCGCGTCGGCAAACCGGACAGAAGCGGCGTGTGTCAAAACTGATCTCCGCGCTCCAACCGCTGTTCAGCGCGAGTCTTGACGCTGCACAGTTTCGGTAATCGTAACCCGACGCGTAAGCGCGGGACTTTGCGAGAGGATCATAAATTGCTCCCTCGCTTACGCTTCGGGTTACGGTTGGGATCGTGTGTTCCACACGAGCGCATGCAACGGTTCATCGCAGCGGCCGACGACGGACATTACAATGCACGGACGGGATTCAATCGGTTCCCAAACGCTTTGTCGATGTCGGTGTGTCAGTTGCTGGAGAGTTCAACAATGAGAACCATTGTGCTGCGCGCGTGCTTGCTTGTGCTGTTGGGATGCTGTGTCGTCCCTGCTGATGTTACGGCTGCCGAGAAGCCGAACATCCTGCTGATCATGATCGACGACATGGGCTGGATGGACCTGAATTGCCAGGGCAATCCGCGGTTGCACACGCCGCACATCGATCGCCTGGCAACTCAGGGCATGCGGTTCACCGACGCCTACGCAGCCGCACCGGTTTGCTCGCCGACGCGTGCAGCCGTGTTGACCGGGCTCTCGCCCGCGCGATTGCGAATCACCAACCACATTCCCGATCAAGCACGGTTCGCGCCAAAGAATGCCAAGCTGGCGCCGGCCGAAATGCTCGACCACCTGCCATTGCGACACGTCACCATTGCCGAACGGCTCAAAGAAGCCGGTTACGCCACCGGTTTCTTCGGCAAATGGCATCTCGCCGGTCGACGTGTCCCCAAGAAGCAAGGCCAGGGCGACCTGCGGTTTTACCCGGAACGGCAAGGATTCGATCTCAACTTCGGCGGCTGCGCGATGGGCGGCCCGTTCTCCTTCTTCGACCCCTACAACCTCCACAATCTTCCGCCCCGAAAAGAGGGAGAGTACATGCCCGATCGGCTTGCCGATGAGGTGATTGGGTTCATGCGAGCGAATCGCGATCAGCCGTTCCTTGGCTTCCTCTGGAATTACACCGTGCATTGGCCAATGGAAGCGCCGGCGACTCTCGTTGAGAAATACAGCAAGCGGAAAGACCTCGGCCGCGTCGATCACCGTTATGCCGCCATGATCGAAGCGCTCGACGGCTCCATTGGCCGAATCCTGCAGGAACTCGACCAACTCAAGCTCTCGAACCGCACACTGGTCATTTTTACTTCCGACAACGGAGCCTTCGGCGGTGTTGCCGACATCAGCCCGCTCCGCGCTGCCAAAGGCTATCTGTATGAAGGAGGAATCCGAGTCCCGTTGATCGTGCGTTGGCCGGGAGTTGTCGAAGCGGGCAAAGTCTGCAGCGACCCGGTCGTCAGCATGGATTTCTTTCCAACGATTCTGGAAGCCGTCGGCATCGATCCCGATCCGGACACTGCGCTCGATGGTGAAAGTCTAATGCCGTTGTTAAGGCAAACCGGACCGCTCAAGCGATCGGCGATTTACTTCCACTATCCCAACTACGCCTTCCACGGTGGCAATCGCCTGGGTAGCGCAGTGCGTGAAGGCGACTACAAACTCATCGAACGCTTCGACGACGGCTCGCTGGAATTGTACGATCTGGCGAAAGACATCGGCGAGAAGAACAATCTTGCGACCGACATGCCAGACCGGGCGGCGAAGTTGCGTGGGAAGTTACACACGTGGCGCAAAGATGTGTCGGCCGCAATGCCCCGGCGCATCGCCGAATCCAAGTGACGTCGCTGCGAAACTCAACGCGTCAACAATCAGTCAAAACGCCAATCAATCTCGCAACCATGAAAGTAGCGGGTCTGGGAGTTGCACCCAGCTGTCAAGGCATATGAAACCCCGATGAGCACTGGCTCACCCGCGATGTTGTCGGTTCGACCGCACGTTGGAGTCGAGTGTCTAGAGACGAGAGACCAGAGCAGAAGAATTGGTTCGCGCAAAATTGTTTCTGCTTTAGACTCTCGACTCTCCGCTCTCGAACTAGATCCCGTCCGAGAACCCGGTTGCGGTTGTTCGTGACGCTTCCATGCCAGGTTCCATGAGACCCGTCAGAGGGTTCTCGGACTAACTCGAAAAGAGTGACCAAGGGGAGCTACAGGCCCAGGGCGATTGCGCCACACTGGGTAACTTGGAATAATTGGAGCATTGGTGTTTTCACCGCTTGCTGAGGAGAAGCAAGGGTGTTGTGAAATGCTATATACTCCGGAGCCTATGTG
>CAUZOL010000161.1:0-14398 GCA_963581435.1 Planctomycetota bacterium | reverse complement strand
CTGTCGCCGCCTCGGCCGCCACGCTCTCGGCTGGATCACCGATGCCGTCACCCACAAACAGCAAAACCGCCCCACACCAACCCTGCTGCCAAGCACGTGATCGCTACGCTGTGAACGGTTACCAGGTCGATGGCCAACTGTTAAGCTCTAACGGTTGTCGGCGTGGTAAGCCGCCCGATTCATCCGCACCACGTATCTGGGCGGAAAAAACAGAAGCTCTCTCGCAAACAACCCGGTAACGGCAGTCGCCAAATTTATTTCCGCCCGATAGAATGGACGATCCGACTTTCATGTTGTCGTTCTTCAATTTCTAGAAACCAGCGCAACTTCGATGACGCAACAAGACCTCGACGCACAGCAGATACCGGCCTCTTCGAAAGCCGCCCCGACCGAAACGTCACCCGGTCGGCTGCCGTTGCAACCAATGGATCCGCAACTCACCGACATTCAGCCGGGTGGTGGCGTCATCATTCGGCTCGAACAAGCGTGGGGGCGTATCCGCCGCTGGTATCTCAAGAATTGTCGGCGCAGTTACGTGCAGAGAATGGCGGAATTGCGGCAGGGAGATATCAATCCCTGTCCGCACGAAGTCCTCGATCCCCGTGACCTGAAGTTCCATCAGAATCAGGGGGGATGGCACTGGAAGCTCGAAGACGATCCGTTTACTTGGCGCGATCGACTGCCATTTGCCCGCGTTGGGTTGGCCGAACTGTTGTTGGTTTGCAACACGTCGTTTGGCGGTGCTGCATTATTGACGTGGTTAATTTTGTCGATGAGCTGGCAGGGGCCGGTGGCCTATCTGGCTTGGACCGCAGTCGTCGCGCTGACGGTCGTCGGCATTTTGGTCGCATGGTTTTTTCGGAACCCACGGCGGGTGGTTCCTCAAGGGGACGATCTGGTCATCTCGCCCGCCGATGGCAAAGTGGTGACGATTACCGAAATCGAACACGACGATTTCATCGGCGGACCGGCTGTTGAGATCGGTGTCTTCCTGTCAATCTTCAGCGTACACATCAATCGAATGCCGATTTCATCACGCGTTATTGAGTTGCTATACAAACCGGGCAAATGCCTCAACGCATTACGCCCGGAGTCGGCCCGCGAGAACGAGCAGTTGGCAATTCACGTCGAAGGCAACAATTTCCCGCATCGAAGAATGATCGTGCGGCAAATTACCGGCGCGATTGCCCGTCGCATTGTCTGCTGGTTGAAGCCGGGCGATGAACTCGCGGCGGGCGAACAACTCGGTATGATCAAGTTTGGCTCTCGAACCGACCTCGTTCTGCCACGCGAAGAAGGGTTAGAAATAAGAACAACCATCGGCGAAATGATTCACTCGGGAACATCGATACTGGCAGAATATTGCAAACCGAACGGCGAAAACGATCAGCAGTAACATTTTTGCCAACGAACACACCCAGGAACTGAAGGCTGATAGCTGAAAGCTGAAGGCTATTCCCATGAAGAAACGAAAAATGTTCGCCGTGCTGCCGACCCTGCTCACGCTGGGAAACGCCGCCTGCGGCTTCGGGGCAATCACGTTTGCGGCAAAGGTTGGGCCGCAGATTCCCGCCGAAAATCATCTGGTCATCGCGGCCCTGTTGATTTTTCTGGCGATGGTGTTCGACATGCTCGACGGCAGTGTTGCCCGTCTGACCGACCAGACGAGCGAATTCGGCGCACAACTCGATAGCCTTTGCGATGCCGTCAGCTTCGGCGTCGCTCCGGCGTTCCTCATGCTGCAATTCACTCGCGCCGACCACTCATTCGGTTCGCAGATTACGTTGCCGTTTCAATACCACCCACGGTTGCTGTGGGTGATTGCGACATTGTTCGTCGTTTGTGTGCTGTTGCGGTTGGCACGGTTCAACGTGGAAACCGACGAAGAGGATTCGCACGAGGGTTTCAGCGGACTGCCCTCACCGGCTGCCGCGGGAACCGTTGCTGCGTTCCCAATCGCCATGCATGGCCCGGTTGGCCTGATGGCGGGCGACTCCGTCCAAATCGCCAACGCGACCGCTGACTGGCTGATTCCAACGGTGGTCACCATCCTTCCGCTGGTGACCCTGGCCGTCGCCTGCCTGATGGTTTCCCGCATTCGGTATGCCCACGTCTTCAACCAACTGTTCCGAGGTCGCCGCAGCCGTCAACACCTCATCCAAATTGTCTTCACCGCGGCGCTCATCGTGGTGGTGAAGGAACTCGCCGTGCCCGTCATCTTCTGCTACTTCGCGTTCGCATCGCCACTGCGTGCCGGATGGCAAGAATTGGCCGCCCGCTGGCGACGAAAGTCACCCACGTGATTGCGATTCAAGAACGGGCGCGTGGATTGGCTCGTTCAAGGTCTCGTGAAACCGCAACCAAAGAAGTGGCGAAAAATCAGAGGTCAGACGACAGAGATCAGTAGTCAGTTGGATTTACTGTTTTTCTGATCTCTGTCGTCTGACTTCTGACCTTTGTTCATTCAGAAATCTTGCGCGAAACGTCGCCGGTAATTTCCCCTAGCTTTCGCACTGCTTAATCGCCTGTCGCAGCAACTCAACCAGCGGATGAGTTCCCGGGGCGTCTTTCCACACTGGTCCTTCGCCTTCCTTACGCGGTGTATGATCGACCACTGGTTTGCCGTCTTCGTCAAAATTGACCGTTTCCCAACCGGCCATGGTCAAGTCGATCCGCACTGTCTCACTCAGTGTTTCTTCGCAACGCTTCAGTGCGTTTAGCACAATCAAGTCCATTGGGTTAATCCTCAATGCGATGGTCATGTCAGTTTGGCAGAACGCCAGTTTCAAGAAAAATACCACGTCGGCTCGGCACGTACAACCGGTCGTCATCATGTGTGGAAACGAAATATGGTACACCGAGTGATGTCGCAGGTCGTGTCAGCTATTCAAACTGAGCACTCAAATCGTTCCGATTTGAGTGTCGATTTCCGTCGCCCAGTTGTCTCATTGTGAGTTTCTCTGATAGAATGAAGTAAGCCTACCACAGAAAGCATCGAGCAGACCTCGATTCCTTCTCCATCGGCGGCGTCGCATTGTCATCGACTGACCTTGCGGCGCAAAGATCGCCGCGGAGAATCCCACCTAAGCAGGCAATTCGATGACGCATCCTCGAACATCGCCGATGGCATTGGTCTTAATGGCCGCATTGTTCTGGTTCGGGCCGGCTCTTCTTGCTGCGGAACAGCAGCCGGTCCACCAGCGGATCGACAGTTTGCTTGCAGCATCTCACCCACAATTTGCCTCATTCGCGGCGCCACGCTGCAGCGACTCGGAATTCCACCGTCGCATTCATCTCGATCTGGTCGGCCGGATTCCGTCGGCCGAAGAGACGCGCGCGTTTCTTGACGACGACATGCCGACATCGACAAAACGCGAACGGCTAATCGACCGTCTGCTGGCCGACCCTCGACACGCACGCAGAATGCAATACGTGTTCGATGAAATGCTGATGGCGCGACTGCCGGCGACCAACGTACCCGATGCCGAGTGGCGTAATTATTTGCGACAGTCGTTTCTGGCCAACAAACCGTGGAACCAGTTGGTGCTGGAGATTCTCACTGCCGACGGAGCCGACCCGCAACTGCGGCCGGCCGCACGGTTCTATCTCGACCGCAATTTCGATGTCGATCTGCTCACCCGCGACATCGGCCGTGTGTTTCTCGGGGTCGATCTCGAGTGCGCTCAATGCCACGATCATCCCGCCATCGATACCTATCTGCAGCAACACTATTACGGCATCAACGCGTTTCTCAGTCGCAGCTACCTGTTCACAAATCCGAAAAACAAACAGAAGCAACTGGGTGAAAAAGCGGAAGGCGATGTGAAGTTCACTTCGGTCTTCACGCAGGAATCGTCGCAGACGAATCCGCGGATGCTCGATTTGCCGGCGATCGCCGATCCGTCGGAGTCGGCCAAACAGTATCTTGTCAAACCCGACAAGAAATCGCGCGGCGTGCCGACATACAGCCGCCGACTGAAACTGGGGCAGGCCATGATCTCGGCCGACAACATCGACTTCCGCCGCAACATCGTCAATCGGTTGTGGGCCGTCATGCTGGGGCGGGGCTTGGTCGAACCGCTTGATGTTCGGCACGAGGGAAACCCACCGTCACACCCGGCCGTCCTCGAATTGCTCGCCGATGAGTTCCTGCAGCACAACTACGACATCCGCTGGATGCTCAAACAGCTCGCGCTGACCGAGGCGTATCAGCGCAGCAGTTACACTGCCGAATCGCACCGAGAAACGGCCGCAAAGAATTTCGCCGTCGGCCTGCTGAAGCCGCAATCTCCCGAGCAGTTGGCTTGGTCGATCATGCAGGCAACCGGTGCCACCGACGCGGCATTGGCTGCGGGTGAAGCCGCATTACTCAAAAGCGATCCCAAGTTCGGTGCCGGGCGAAAAACGCATCCGCTATGGCGCGAGGAAGCGTTGCACGACGCGCTCAAAACCAATGTCGATCAGTTCGCATTGAAGTTCGCCGGCCAGAATGGACAAACAACATCGTTCGGAGCGACGGCCAATCAGGCGCTGTTCCTGATGAATGGTCCGCTCATCGATGGGTGGCTGCTTCCTGGCACTAACAACCTGACCGACCGGCTCAAGAAGCTGGCAGAGGCGACTGCACTGGCGGATGAGCTCTATTTGAGCGTATTATGCCGTAAACCCACCGCGGCAGAAGTTGCCGAGGTCGCAGAGTATTTCCAAACTGTGGGTGACCGCGATGCGGGCATTCAGGAATTTGTTTGGGCTCTGTTGTCGTCGGCCGAATTTCGGTTTAATCACTGACTCGGTCGAGAGACGATAAGTCTAGAGACAAGAGCTACAAGAAGAGTGTTGCTGGCTGCCAGGTTGATTCATCGTTTCGCCGTTGTTTTAGAGCAGGTGAGGATCACGATTCATGCGACGTGACACCGGATGCAATGCCATCGATCATGCCATTTCCCGCCGCGCCTTGTTGGCCGGTTCGGCCGCCGCCACGGCTGTCGGCGTCGCCGGAAAGGTGTTGCCGGCTGAAACCAAACAGCTGAAGACGCAGCAAAAACGCATTCTGCAGGTCTTCCTGCAGGGCGGACTCAGCCAGCTCGAAAGCTGGGATCCGAAGCCGGGTACGCGTTACGGCGGCCCTTTTCGCGCTATCGACACATCGGTGCCCGGCATACGCATTTCTGAGTTGCTGCCACACATTGCCCAGCGCATGCATCACCTGTCGATCGTCCGCAGCATCGACATTAAAACCAACAGCCATCAGCAGGGGCGGCTGTTTATGGAACGGGGTCGCCGCGCCGGCGTCTTTCCCTACGTCGGCACAATCGCGGCAAAGTATCTTGCTCCGAAGACAGCATCGCTGCCCGGTTACATGCACGTCACCACGCGGGGACTCGACGACAACACCAACGCCTTCCTGCCGGCACAATTTGCCCAGTTGAAACTTCCCGGCGCTGCTGCACCGGAGAACCTCAAACACTCCGGCAAACTGACTGCCGACGCAGCAAAGCGGCGAAACGAATTGCGACGTCGGCTGAGCCAACGATTTTCCGGAAAAGTGGGGCAGCCCGCCTTCACCGATTCCTACGACTCCTCATATACGCTCGCCGACAAACTGCTCGCCAAGAAGGGCCTGTTCGAGGGGGAACCTCCGCCCAAGGAATTGGAACGATACGGCAGCCATCCGTTCGGCCGCAATTGCATCGTGGCCCGTAAGCTGCTCGAAGCCGGCTCCACCTGTGTCAAGGTCACCCACCACGGGTACGACACGCACGCCGAGAATTTCAATTTTCATCTCGAACAGTTGGCCGAGTTCGATAAGACGTTCTGCATGCTGCTCGACGATTTGCACGACTCCGGCATGCTCGAAAGCACGCTGGTACTCATCATGTCCGAGTTCGGCCGCACGCCGAAAATCAATCAGCGATACGGCCGCGACCACTGGGGAACGGCGTGGTCGATGGCGCTTGGTGGATGCGGAATCAAACCGGGTGTCGTCATTGGCAAGACGAACGACGAAGGCACTGCCGTCGCCGACCGCGAAGTCGATGGCCGCCATCTATTCCACACCTACTTCCGCGCATTGGGAATCGACACCACCGATCACCACGACATGCCGGGACGCGCCATTCCCATTGGCGATCCATCGGCCGAAGCAATCGGGGAGTTATTGGCATGAGCGATGCAATCAACGACGAACCGGCTCCTCCCGCTTTTCCGGAAGATGCGCCGCTTCCCATCGATGTAAAGAAAACGCATGTCGCGGCCGAATTCAAACACGAGTTTCCGCTGACCACCTGTCGGATCGACCCGACCGGCCGGTTCGTTTTTGCCGGGGCCGAAGATCTCAACGTCTATCGCTGGTCGCTTTCTCAGAAGAAAAACGAAAGCGACAAACCTGCCGCCAAAACGACATTCTCCGGCCACGAAAGTTGGGTCCGGTCGATGGACTTCTCGCCCGATGGCCAATGGCTTTACACCGGCGGATACGATGACCACATCGGTATTTGGAGGGCGGACGATTCGCAGCCGAAGCCGGTCAGAATGATCGAAGCGCATAAGGGCTGGGTCCGTTGGGTTCGCGTTAGTCGCGACGGCCAACTGCTCGCCTCATGCGGTAACGACAACCTGGTGAAAGTTTGGAAACTCCCCGAATTCGAACTGGTTCAGCAATTTGAAGGTCACAAGCGGTACCCTTACGCGGTCGATTTTCACCCCGATGGTAAACGGCTTGTCTCGTTCGATTTGATGGGTGTCATCAAAGAGTGGGACATTGACAGCGGCAAGGAATTGCGGTCGATGGAAGCGAAGTTCATGTGGGGCTTCGATCAGAAATTCCGCGCCGATATGGGCGGCGCACGCGATTTGCGATTCAGCCCCGACGGCAAGACACTCGCCGTCGCCGGTCTGACCGACGTCACAAACGCCTTCGCTGGCGTCCACAAGCCAATGATTCTGCTCGTCGATTGGGATGCGGGCAAACATCTCCAGAAACTGAAGGCCGATTCCTATAAGGGAATGGCTTGGGGCGTGCGTTTTCACCCGGAAGGATTTCTCGTTGCGGTGGGCGCACCACAAAGTGGCGCATCGGGTGTTCTCTGGTTCTGGAAACCGGGCGAAGACAAACCGTTCCACACCGTCAAGCTGTCGCATTGCGGCCGCGCCGTCGATCTCACGCCGGATGCAACGAAGCTTGCCATCGCCCAATTCGACGGCAAGTTGACGGTCTACCAAATGACCGAGAAGGTCGCGTCGTAGCACAGAATCAAAGCCTGAAGCGCAAGCGAAGGAGCAATTACGGCATCCTTCGCTTGCGCTTCAGGCTTTGACAATTCGCCTGCGGGAAATCGTCGTCACGGCAAGCGGCGCGCGTTCTCGGCCGGCAGGAATCGACGTTCGCTCTGAAACTGCAGCCGATCGCGGAAACGGCTGAGTCGTCGCAATCGCACGTTGGAATCCGAAGCATCAAACGTTCCGTGTCCGGCGACCACCATCCGTCCAGTCAACAGGCCGAAGACGTCGATGTCGAGATTCCTCTCCGGATGAAAATTGCGGAAGCGAAATTTGTAAGTCGCGCCGTCGGGACCGAAATCGGTCGCCCTCACGCGGAACGAGCCACGCGTCAATTCCGGGAACTGCCGCCGGATGAGTGACGGTTGATTGACCCGGCCGAACAGTTTCAAGTTCAATTGCCCATCGATGGGACGCAGCTGTCCGGATGTGTTTGACGGAAACACCGTCACCAGCAGCCCGTCGTCTTCCGGGTCGTTATCCCAGTTGGCGACGCTTGCGTAGATTGTTACCGAGGCCACGCGGAAGTCCTGCCGTCGCACGAAAACCGGGGCGCGCTTTTCTTGCGGACGCGCCTCGTTGGGTGAAGTGACAGCCCTTGGTCGCGGCTTGCGGAATCGTTCCACATCGAGCTTTGTTTTCAACGTCTTTGCCAACGTTCTGAATTTGTCGGAAGTGAACGATTTGCCCGCGTGTTTTGCCGAGCGGACGTCATTCCAAGCGAAACTGCTTCGCAGCAGTATCGACGGCTCGGTGGAGCGCAGCCACAGACGTGTTTCGTCCGTGCGTGCATCGACCATGCCGGAGACGGTTCTCCCGCTATTGAGTTGCACGAAGACCTCGTCGGCCGCAGCGTTTGTCGCCAACAATGTCAGCCCGCTGCAGCACGCGGTCAACAGGCAAAGCGAACGGAAGAACGGCTTCAATTTGTGTGCAGTCATAGCGTGTTAGCTCCCCTGGCATGTCATTCACCATCGTACCTATGCAGATGGTGTGCCGGGAAGCAATACGCTTGGTTGGAATTGCGGAACCGTATCGTCTGCCGGCACGTCAGCCCTCCTATACCACGGCTGAGGAGAGGAGAAAGGCGAACGAAGCGGCATCGGTTTCGACTCTCGATAAGATCAAACAGAAATTTCCGCCGTTGCCGAAACTTCTCAACAGTAATTCGGCACAAGATTCTCAGAATAAACGGCGAAAGTTGCGATCGACGCCAACGCGGAATTCGAATTCGAATGCCAAACGGAATCCGCTCGGCACGTTTCGCAAGACGCTCGGCAAGATCCTGCCCTTCACGAAGAAAAGCGGCGAACCTTCTGCGCAGCCCGACGTGACCCGTGGGCAGCAAACACAAATGGTGGGTTCTCCTTTAGCCAAGCAAGGCAAAACGCCGGGCACCGACATCCGTGGCTCGCATCTGGTTGTCACGTCAACACTCCCAACGTTGCAGCCGCGCCGCCGTCGGCCGATTCAACCCCCGAAACCAAACCCGCCAATCGTGTTCGGCTCGTCGAAACGCCTCCCAACGGCCGGAATCGATGCGAAACCTTCACCGCAGCTAATTGAATTTCGACCGAACATTCGGCGAATGCCTCTTCCAGGTGATGACGATGCCACAACTGCCACGACACGCCAGAATCGACAACCGTCGTCGATCGAATGGGCCAGTGGCGTCGATGACGCTCCGCCGCTACCCATCGATGCTCCCAAAGACGCTGAAAGTGCCGACAGTCCGGCGCCACAAATTATCGATGTTCCTCTCAACGATGCCACACTCGATGGGCGGATCACCATTAGCAGTCACAACGGTCGCATTTCGCTCACCGCCCGCGCCGCGCCGCTCGAATCGGTACTCGACGTGATTGCACAACAGCAGGGCTTGAACATTGTAACGGCCGGCTCGGTGGCGTCGTCAGTCTCTGCCACGCTTACCAATGTGAATCTCGATGATGCTTTGAACTCAATCCTATCGGTCGCCGGCTTTACCTGGACGCGCCAGAAAGACATTATTGTCGTCTCGCCGATTACTGCCAACAGCGGCGTTGCTCCCAGCGTGCAAGGCAGAATCGTTCGTGTCTTCCCACTGAACTTCGTTTCCGCCACCGATGTGCAGCAGGTCGTCACCGGTCTGTTGTCACCCATTGGCCAAGTGTTTGTGACGGAATCCGACCCGCTCGACAAGCGACGGACGCGCGACCGGTTGGTCGTTGAAGACCTACCCGATTACCTTCGCCGCGTGGAAGAATATGTCGCGCAGGTTGATCAGCCGCCGCGACAGGTGTTGATCGAAGCACATATTCTGCGCGTTGATCTGACGGACGAAACACGGCACGGCGTCGATTTTAATTATCTCGCCGAGTTGACCAACACCGAACTCAGTTTGCGAACGCAGGGCTTTGCCAATCCCGCTGCCAGCCCCGCTTTCTTTCTTGGTATCGATGCAACCGACGTCAACGTGCTCGTCGAAGCGATCAAGAATACCAACGATGCGAAGACGCTCGCCTCGCCCAAAGTGCTCGTCGTCAACGGGCAGGACGCCCGCATTCAAATCGGCGAACGTTTCGGTTTTCTCGTCACTACCACAACCGAAACCAGCACATTGCAAAACGTCGAGTTTCTCGATGTCGGCGTCGTGATGACCGTCACTCCGCAAATCGGTGATGATGGCCAGGTGCTCATGACCATCCGTCCCGAAGTCTCCAGCGGGCGCATCAACATCAACACCGGCCTGCCCGAAGAAGAGACGACCGAGGTCAGCACAACCGTCTTATTGCCCGACGGACACGGCATTATTATCGGCGGCTTGATTCAGGAGTCCATCAGCGACCAGCAAAGCAAGATTCCAATCTTCGGTGACCTGTGGCTTGTCGGAAAGCTCTTCCAACGCAAGTCGGTTGTCCGCGAACGGGCGGAAGTCATCATCGCATTGATCCCGCGCATCGTTCCTTACGGTGTGGATTACGACCTGCAATCCGAGATCCAATTCACACGCGCGACAACGCCTCTATTCGACGGAGAGCTTTGGAGCACCGACAGGCCCTGGGAAGCGGTCATGCCCGATGCGATTCGCAACCCGCGTCGCGTAAGAGTCAAACGCATTCCCAAGGTGATACCGAATCTGTTCGACCCGGCACCCAATCCGGTGGAATACTACTTCGCCACACAGCCGGAATATGACTCGTGGATTCCGCCGTTCGTCTCGGGCGACGATGTCAACTTCATCGAAGCCGAGGGGCTACACCCGGCACCTCCCGTGCCGTCTCAACCGTAGAACAACTCGACTGCTATCGAAAGGAAAGACTGATGTCGAACCGATTGCCGCTGCCACCGGACATGCAGCATTTGATCGAGAAACGCAGCGGTGAAGAACGCCGCGGCGCGAGTGGTGATGGCGATGCCGATGCGGCAATCGTCCCAGCTGACGAAGAGACAGATGCCGAACGTCGATCGGCTGACCGACGGAGCGACGATTAACGCCAACACGATGCGCGGGCATCGGAAATCGGGCCGCTCATTCGGATAGATTCGTCAGCGAATCAGTTCACGCACTGCTTCGCCGCGATCGACGAGGTGCATGGGTCGACCGGTGTTGTCGGGGAAGGTTGTCCGTTGACCGTCGATACCAAGGAAGTGGTAGACGGTCGCCGCCACATCTTCTGGATCGAGCGGACGTTCCCGCACGTAGGCGCCGCGAGCGTCTGAACTGCCCACCGGGAATCCTCGGTTCATTCCGCCGCTTGCCATAAGGACGCTGAATGTGTGGCCCCAATGATCCCGTCCGGCGGCGGCGTTCATTTTTGGCGTCCGGCCAAATTCGCCCATCGCAACAATCAACGTCTTCTCAAAGAGTCCGCGCTGCTTCAGGTCGCCGATCAGCGAAGCCATTGCAATGTCGAGAGGGGGAATCAGTTTGCGTGCGCCTTCTTCGGTGCGGAAACGATTGGCCGTGCCGTGATGATCCCACGGCTCACAGTTCACCGTCACAAACCGCACGCCACGTTCCACCAGCCTTCGCGCCAGCAGTGCGCTTTGTCCGAACGTGTGGCGGCCGTAAACATCACGCAATGCTGCCGACTCTTGATTGATGTCGAATGCGGTCTTAACCTGCCGGCTCGTCAACAACTGAAATGCGGCCTGTTGGTAGGCGCTCATGTCGGTCATCCCGCGGTCGGCGCGACGACGGTACGAGTCGATCGTCTGAAGTAACTGTCGGCGGTCTTCCAGCCGTCCGAACGGCAGATCGCCCGGCAGCGCCAGATTGCGAACGCGGTACGATGACTGATTCGGATCGGAATTCACATTGAACGGATTCGTGCCGCCGCCCAGGTAAGCAGAATAATGAAAAATGTTGTCGGTCCCGCCGCGAAGATGCGGGACGGCCGCGTAGGGCGGCATACCGGTGACACGCTGGCCCAATGTTCGGGCCACGGCCGACCCCATGCTCGGTCGCCGCTGAACCTTGTTGTCCGGAGCGTTGAATGCCGGTCCCTCGTAGCCGGTCAGCATCCAGTGATTCCCCTTTGTATGATCGCCGCTCCCATGATTCACGCCGCGCAACACCGTCAACTGATCGGCGACCTTCGCCAGATTCGGCATCAACTCGCCGAATAACATGCCGGGAACGGCCGTCTCGATCGCATCGAATGGTCCCTTGTATTGCGAGACGGCTTCCGGTTTGGGGTCCCACGTTTCCATGTGTCCGGGACCGCCACTCAGCCAAAACAGTATCACGCTGCGTCCGTCGGCCGAAGAATCGACCGCCCCGTTCGCTTCCATTCGGACCAACTCGGCCAGCGAGATTCCACCGACGCCCAAGACACCAGCCTGCAGGAAACTCCGGCGACAAATTCCTTCACGATCACCTGCAGATGACCCGGCCACCTTGAACATAACGCATCCCGCTCTGGACCAAAAAGTAACAGCAACTGCTGACAGCTATTATCGACGCTGCGGCGAAGCGGGTCAATCGGCTTTTGCAAGGGGCGTTGTGGGCATTGACTGACCCAGGTGTTCATCTCGCGTTGGGGTTTCGTCGGCCATCGGCTCGTGTCATACTGATTCAAAATGGCTCGTGTTGGCGAAGTCGTTATTCCCGTCGGCCGATCGATATCTCACGGAGATTAAACATGCGGTGCATCACTTCTCTCGCCGTCCTCGTTTTTTCGATGCCACTGCTTTGCAGTGCTGCAACTGCCGGTGAGTTGATTCCGAAAGGCTGGTCAACGATTTCGCCACGGGATGAGGTGCGGCCGGAGTTCCAATGGCTGGCCAACGGCGGACCGGACCGAAAAGGGGCGTTTGCAATCCGTTCCGATCAACGTGACGGGTTGACCGGTTATTGGCAGAAGACGTTTTCGATCGAAGGAGGCAAGCACTACCGCTTTTCGGCAGTGCGTCGCACGACGAATGTCGATGTCGTTCGTCGCACCGGAACGGCACGAATTCACTGGCTCGATAAATCGGGGAAACGTGTTCGTCACGATGATCCTTCGTTCGCGTCGTACCGGCCGGGTGAACGGCCGCGTGCCGAACCCGAATTTCCTGCCGATGCCGACACGACGCAGGGTTGGACCGAAGTGAGCGGCATTTATCGAGTCCCCACAGAGGCGGCGCAGGCGGTGGTCGAATTGCATTCTCGTTGGGGGCCGCCGAATTCCAGCGTTGAATGGGCGCAGGTTTCGTTGAAGCAGGTTGAGCCGCCGAAGCCGCGTCGCGTTCGGCTGGCGACGGTTCATCATCGCCCCACGGCCGGCAAGACACCCAAAGAAAAACGTGAGCAATTCGCACCACTTATTGAACAGGCGGCTCAAAAACAGGCCGACCTGATTGTGCTGCCCGAGACACTGACGTACTTCGGCACGGGTCTAAAATATGCCGACTGTGCCGAGGCGATACCCGGACCATCCACCAGGTACTTCGGCGAATTGGCGAAGAAGCACGACCTTTACATTGTCGCCGGACTGCTCGAACGCGACCGCCATCTGATTTACAACGTTGCGGTGTTGCTTGGGCCGGACGGAAAGATTGCCGGCAAGTATCGCAAGGTGACGCTGCCGCGCGGCGAGATTGAAGGCGGCATCATGCCCGGCAAGGACTATCCCGTGTTCGAGACACGTTTCGGAAAAGTGGGGATGATGATTTGCTACGACGGGTTCTTCCCGGAGGTGGCGCGGGAGTTGAGCAACCGCGGTGCCGAGGTGATTGCCTGGCCGGTTTGGGGCTGCAACCCCCTGTTAGGGGCGGCTCGCGCGTGTGAGAACCACGTCTATCTCATCAGCAGCACCTACACCGCAGTCTCGTCCAACTGGATGATTTCCGCCGTCTACGGCCACGATGGCAAACCGCTTGCCCAAGCCAAAGAGTGGGGAACCGTTGCGATCACCGAGGTCGATCTCAATCGGCCACTGCACTGGCAAAGCTTGGGCGATTTCAAAGCACAAATCTCGCGCCATCGACCGGTCGTCCCGAAAGACTAGCCGCTCCGGCGTCAGCGGACCGGTTCGCTGACGCCGGCTCGACACAATCGATTCAGGGTGAAGGGTTGCCACCGAAACTTTGCCGGTGGCAATCTCTATCCACTTAATCGAAGTGTCCGGCGATCAGGCTTGCACGGTCACCCATTTCTCGAATTTCTCGCGAAGATCATCCGGAGAAAATGGCTTGACCAGGTAGTCGGTCACGCCGGCCTGTATGGCCGTCATCACGCGTGCGCGTTCGGCTTCGGTTGTCACCATGATCACTGGAATGTCTGCGTTACGGGTGCGAATCTCTTTTATGAGTTGCAACCCGTCCATGTTCGGCATGTTCCAGTCGGTAATCACCACGTCAAACGCATTGGCTTCAAAAGCCGCAAGCGCTTCCACGCCGTCGGCAGCATCGGTGACGTCGTCGATGCCCATTTGGTTCAGACAGCGAGTCTGAATTTTTCGCATAGTTCCGGAATCGTCTGCAAGCAAAACCTTCATTGGTCCTGGGTACCTTTCAATCAGGGTGTGTCTTAACCCGCATTCCCCAGATGACTTCCTTAGCTTTGGCACAAGATTTGCGCAGTGCCCCTGCAAAACAAGGGTATTCTGCCAATTCATGCCATGCGAACCAGGGAACCCGATGGGTGATGCTA